>DATNIH010000119.1:0-26901 GCA_035604515.1 Caulobacteraceae bacterium
CGGCCATGATGGACGCTCAGTCCGGCTTGCCCTAAACGCCGACGCACGCGGGGGACGTCGTGTTGCGCACTTTCGAGCCTGGAAATCGACCGCGGCGCATCCTCGCCATCGACGGCGGCGGCGTGCGGGGCGCGCTGGCGGTCGGCCTGATCACCAAGATCGAGGCCACCCTGCGCGAGAAGCTGGGTCGGCCGAATCTGGTCCTCTCCGACTACTTCGACCTGATCGGCGGCACCTCAACCGGCGCCATCGTCGCCGCGGGTCTGGCGCTGGGCCGCAGCGCTGATGATCTGGCCGAGCTCTATCGTCGCCTCGGCCCGCGCGTGTTCCATGGCGGCGGCTTCCGCATCCCGTTGATCCAGCCCAGGTTCGATCCCAAGCGGCTCGAGAAGGTGATCCACGAGGAGCTGGGCGAAGTGACCCTGGGCACGGCGGCCTGGAAGACCGGGTTCGCCGCCATCGCCAAGCGCGTCGACACCGGCTCCAGCTGGGTGCTGACCAATTGCCCCCGCGCCAAGTACTGGAATGGCAGTCCGGACGAGATCGCCGCCCAGCCCGACCCGGCGCTGCGCCGCACCAAGCCCAACCGCGACTATCCGCTGGCGACCGTGGTGCAGGCGAGCGCGGCGGCGCCCTTCTACTTCGACATGGTGCGCCTTGAGATCATGCGCGGCGACAATGGCGCCTTCTTCGACGGCGCGATGACGCCGCACGGCAATCCGGCGCTGCAGCTGGCGATGACCGCGCTGGCGCCCGCCTATGGCTTCGGCTGGCAGTCCGGCGCCGACAACTTGCTGATCGTCTCGGTCGGCACCGGCCAGCAGCGTCCGGTGCGACCTGAATGGGCGACCAAACCCGCCCGGCTGGCGATCTGGAAGGCGATCCACGCGCTGACCTGCCTCAGCTACGACACCAGCCAGCTGGCGATCTCGGTGCTGCAGTGGCTGGGGACCTCGCCGCAGCCGTGGGTGATCAACCACGAGGTCGGCGCCTTCGAGGACGCGGTCCCCTGCGCGCCGCTCTGGACCTTCGTGCGCTACGATGCGCCGCTGGAGGCGCCCTGGCTGGCCCAGCACCTGGCCGATCCGCCCTCGGCGGATCAGCTGCCCAGGCTGAACCGCCTCGACGACGACACCCAGGTGCCGGCGCTCTACGACATCGGCCTGCGCGCCGGCGACGCGCTGATCAAGCCGGAGCACTTCCCGGACTGCTTCGATCCGGTGGAGACCTAGCGCGTCACCACCTTTTCCGGCCCGCAGGTCTCGCGCTCGAGGGTGGCTTTCTCGTCGAGCTGGCAGGCGGCCATGCCTTCGAAGCCGCAGACCACCCCCCCGCCGCCTTTCGCACAGGTCCAGGTCTGAGGCTGCGGGGTCGCCGCGCGGAAGCGGAACGAGGTGGCGGCGGCAAAGCCGCGGCAGAGGTTGTCGGCCTGGGACTGCGCGGCCGCCAGGGCCTTGGCGTGGGCGGCGGCCTCAGTGGGGGCGCCCTCGGCGGACTGCGGCTGAAACAGCGCCAGCGAACGGGCGCTTGGGCTCCAGACGTCCTCGTTGGTCACGCGCCGGGCGGTGAGCAGGTCGGCGGCCTCGCGGCGGTAGGCGCCCTCCGGAAACCGGGCGACGTGGTCGCGCAGCGCCTGGCAGCTGCCGGCCGGCCTGGCCGCCCAGGCGAGGCGCTCCTCGCGGCCAGGCCGCCCGCCGAGCCCCCACCCCCCGCAGGCGTCAGACAGCCCCGGCTGGGCGCCGGGGATGGTGCAGATGTTGGTGGCGACGCCGAAGGTGTTGAAGGCGAACGCTGCCACCGCCGCGAGGCCGGCGCTGGACGAGGCGCCGTAGAGCATCCGCCGCGCCACCCGCGCCGTCGGGCCCCGCGGCTTGGGCGTCGGCGCGTTCTCCAGCTTGGCGCGGACCACGCCGACGAGGTCCTGGAAGAACGGATCGCCCTGGCCGCCGCGCCAGCGGGTCAGGTCGATCGCCTGCAGTTCGCCGAAGCCGAGCGGCGGAGCGACCGCATCGATCATCACCGGCACCAGGATGCCCCGCGCCATCGCCCGGCCGGCCTCGTCGCGCACGAACGCGCCCTCGACCCCGACACTGCCGTGCGACCAGACGACGACGACGCAGCGCGCCTCCGCGAGGGCGTTGCCGATGTTGGTGCGCCAGCTCTCGCCGCCGGGCAGGCCGCGATCCCACCAGATGTCGATGCCGGCCTTCTCCAGCGCCCGCGCCAGGCGCCCGACCCGGACCTCGTCCTCGCGCTTGTAGGAGATGAAGACGTCGCTCACTTGCCGCTCCCCGGCGCCGGCTGGGCGCTCCCCTGGGTCGGCGGCGCGGCCTTCTGGCGATAGACCGCGAGCCACTTTTCGTCGTCGGCGCTCAGCATGCCCTTGGCTTTCGCGGCTTCGAGGTAGCGGACCACGTCGGCCCAGGCGACGCCGCCGCCGGGCGTCGAGGCCAGCGTGGCCATCAGCACCGCCACCATCCGCATGCCGCCGGCCGAGGTCGGATGATCCGCAGTGATCTGGCGCGCCACGGCCAGCGCTTCGGCGTAGCGCTTGCCGGCGCCGGCGCCGTCCCCCTGGGCGGAAAGTGCGGCGGCAACGCGGACGAGGCAGACCACTAGATCGGTCTGAGCCTGGACTGAAGTGTGGTCCGCAAGGCTCATCTTCTCGGCGATCGCCAGGGCTTCCTGGTAGTCCAGCAACGCGCCGGCCGGGTCCTTCTGTGCCGCCAGCGTGTCGCCGAGCTTGTTGAGGATCACCGCCAGGTCGCGCTGCGCCTCCGCCGCGGCTGGATTAAGCGCGACGAGGCGCCGATCGACGCCGAGCACCGCCTCGTAGTCCTTGCGGGCGCCGGCCAGGTCCGACTGAGCGAAGCGGATCTCGCCGAGCCGGCTCTCGATCACCGCGACCTGACGGACGTCCGTCAGCGAGCTTGGATCGGCCGCCGCGATGCGCTGCTTGATCATCAGCGCCTCCTGGTAGTCCTTCTCGGCGCCGGCGGCGTCACCGCGGGCGGCCGCAAGGTCGCCCACCAGGCCGAGCGCGCTGGCGAGGTCGCCCTGGGCCATGGCGGAGCTCGGGTCCGCCGCAGCGAGCTGGCGCGCCAGGTCAAGCGCCTCGTCGAAATCCGACTGCGCCGTGGCCGCGTCGCCATTCAGTTTGACGTTCTCGCCGTGCCCGATCAGCGCGATCGACAAGTCGCGCTTGGCGATGGCGGAGGTCGGATTGGCGGTCGAGATGCGCCGCGAGACGACGATGCTCTCCTCGAAGTCGGCCCGGGCGCCGGCCAGGTCGCCTTGGTTCTGGGTCACGGCCCCCAGCTTGTTGAGGTCGACCGTCAGGTCGCGCTGCGCCACGATCGAAGTGGGATCGGCGGCCGCTTCGCGACGCGAGGCGGCGACGCTCGCCTCGTAGGTCTTGCGGGCGCCGGAGAGATCGCCTTCGCCCAGCATCAGATCACCCAGCCGCTGCTCCACCACACTGACATTGCGCTGGTCGTAGGCCGACGTCGGATCGGCGGCGGCCAGCTTGGTCAGGCCCTCGCGCGCCTCCTCGTAGTCCTTCCGCGCCCCGGCGATATCGCCTTGCCGGGCGAGTACGTCGCCCAGCTGTTCGAGCCCAAGCGCGGTGTCGAGCGCGGCTTCGGCGAAACTCGGATCGATCGCGGCGGGCTTGCGGTCGAAGTCCACGGCTTCCTCGAAATCCTTGCGCGCCGCGGCCAGGTCGCCTTCGTCGATCAGCACCTCGCCAAGCCCCTGCAGGATGGTGGCGACGTCGATCGCGGCGCGGGCGGAGTTGGGGTCGCCCGCTGCCAAAGCGCGGGCGATGACCAGCGCCTCTTCGTAGTCCTTGCGCGCATCGCCGAGCTGGGACTGGCTGGCCACGACAACGGCAAGCTTGTTCAGACTGACCTCCAGGTCGCGTTGGGCCTGGGCCGAGTCGGGCGCTGCGGCGGCAAGCTGGCGCACGATGCCGACGTTCTCGTCCAGGGTGCGGCGCGCCCCGGCGAGGTCGCCCTGCGCGATCTGAACGTCGCCAAGCTTGGTCAGGCTGACGACGACGTCGCGGCGCCGCGGCGCCGAGGCCGGATTTGCGGCGGAGAGGCGGCGGGCGGTGGCCAACGCGGCCTCGAAGTCCTTGCGCGCGGAGGCCAGGTCGCCTTGATCGTGCAGCACGCCGCCGAGGCGGTCGAGGTCGGTCTCCACGTCCTCCTGCGCTTGCGCTGAGTTGGCGTCAGCCGCTGCCGTCTTGGCGTCGATGGCCAGGCTCGCCTCATAGGCTGAGCGGGCCCCGCCGAGGTCGCCCTGGCTGACCAGGATGTCGCCCTCCTCCTCCAGCCCCACCGACCGGTCGCGGTCGTTGCCTGCGGTGTCGACGGATTTGCGCGCCGCCTTGGCCGCCTCGGCCAGGCGTCCCGCGTCCTTGTAAAGCCGGGTCAGCGCGACCCAGTCCCAGCTCTCCCCAGGATCGAGCCTCGTCACCTCCTCGTAGCGGCCGATCACGGCGGCGGTGTCGATCTTGCCGCGGTCGCGCGCCTCGAGCGCCAGTTCGGCGATGCGACGGCCCTCGGCGGCGCTCTCGATGTCGGCGGCCTTCTGGCGGGCCGCGTCGCGGGCGGCGCGCAGCTTGTCGAGGATCGAGAGCGCGCCGACCTCGTCGCCGTCGTTGAACTTCGCCAGCGCCGCGGCGCCATCCGGCGTAGAGGCGATGTCGGTGACCGCGCCGCGGAACACCGAGATCTCGACCGAATAGGCCTGATCGCGGGCCGACAGCTGGGCGACGTAATGGTCCTGCGCCGCAGCCAGCGCCGCGCGCTGGGCCGCGCCCGCGCGGACCTGCGCGGTGAGCTTGTCGATCTGCGCCCGCTCGGCCTTGATGGTGGCGTCGGCGACGCGCTGCTCGGCCGCCTGGGTCGCGGAGGCGGCGAAGAGGGCGGCGGCGACCTCGGCATGGGGGTCGACTGCGGCGGCGCAGGCCGGCGCGGCGACCAGTGCGCTCGCGAGCAGCATCGCCATCGCTGCAAGCCGCGCCGACCAACCGATCATCGGACGCTTCCCGGCATCGCCGCGCCGGCCGCGCGCTGCTCGTAGTGCGCCAGCAGCGGCGCGTCTTCCGCTTCGAAGAGACCGCGGGCCTGCAGTCGCCGCACGTACGCGACGACCTGCGCCCAGGTCACGCCGCCGCCGGGGACGTCGGCGAGCTTCGCCATCAGCTCGCCGACGGACCGCGCCGGGAGGACCGCCTCCGGGCGGCTTCTGGCCAACGCCTTCTCAATCCCCAGCGCCTCGGCGTCGGCGGCGCGCGCGCCCTCATAGTCGCGCTGGATCAGCCGCAGGTCGCCGTATCGGCCGAGCGCGAACACCAGGTCCGCCTGAGCGCTGGGCGAGTTGGGATTCGCTGTGGCGAGCCGGCGCGCGATGGCCAGCGCCTCCTCGGCGGGGGCGCTCGCCGCCGTCGGGTCGCCGCCGCTGAGCCGGAGCGCGTAGCTGAGCTTGGTCAGCTGCAGCTCGAGATCGCGGGCCGCGCCGGCGGAGACCGGCTCGGCGATGGCGGCCGCTCGCATGGCGGTGACGCTGGCCTCGAACGCCTCGCGGGCGGCGCCCGGATCGCCGGCCGCCAATAGCCGGTCGCCGACCCGCCCCTGCTCGATGGCCAGATCGCGGCCGTGGTCGGCCGAGCCAGCGCCCGATGTGGCGAGACTGACGAAACGCGACAGCGCGTCGCGGTAGTTCGCCACCGCGCCGATCCGGTCGTCCTGCGCCGCCAGCGCGTCGCCGACCCGCTGCAGGGCCAGCGCGACGTCCTTCTGCGCCTCCGCCGAGGTCGGGTCGGCCAGGGCGGCCCTGCGGTCGAACTCGAGCGCCTGCGCGTAGTCCTTGGCCGCCGCGGAAAGGTCGCCCTCGCTCATCAGCACGTCGCCGCGGCCTTCCAGCGTCGCCGCGACGTCGATGGCCGCCCGTGCCGACCTGGGATCAGCGGCGGCCAACCGCTGAGCGAGGCCGATCTCTTCGTCATAGGCCGCCTGCGCGCCGCGCAGATCGGACAGGGCGGCGAGCAGCCAGGCCAGGCGGTTCAGGCTGTGCATCAGGCCGCGCTGCGCCTGGTCCGAAGGTTCGGCGGCGGCGATCTGCCGCGAAAGGCTCACCTCCTCCAGCAGGTGCTCGAGCGCGCCGTCGAGGTCACCTTTCGCGACCCTGGCGTCACTCAAATATCCCGCGGCGTCGCGGGCGGCGCCAAGCTGGTCGAGAGTCGGGGCGGGCGCGGCGACCTCGGCGTGGGGATCGACCGGCGCGGGCGAGGCGGACGCCACGGCCGGAGCGCATAGCAGGAGCACCGCCAGCGCTGCGATCCGCCCTCCCGCTCCCATCACGCCTCCGCGCGCCAGTTCGAGCGATCTTAACGCATGCAGCCGGCTCACTTACAATCGCCGCCGAATGGACCCTCAGACCAACAGCGCGCCGGCAAGCGGGGCGGACGCCGGCGACGCCGCCGAGGGCCGTCTGCCGCTGGTGATGACGGTGGGCTTTACCGGGCACCGGGTGATCGAGCACCCCGCCGAGGCCGAGCGACTGGTGGGCGAGGCGCTGACGGCGGTCGGCGAGGCGTTCGCCGCCGTGGGACGCACACAGGCGGCGGCCTTCGATGGCGCGGCGCGGCTGCGGCTGCTGATCGGCGCCGCGCCAGGCACGGACCGGATCGTCGCGGCGGCCTGGCGCGCGCTGGAGCTGGGTCAGGCGCACCTGATCTACCCGTTCCGTGAACCGGGGGGGCTGGCGGCCTACACCGACGATCCGCGCAAAGCCGACGCGGAGACCCGGGTCGAGACGCCGCCGGAGGGTGCGGCCTGGACCGGCCTCGACTCAGCCAGCCTGGGCCTCGAACACGACCAGGCCCATGCCGAGGTCAGTCGCTGGATCGTCCGCCACGCGGACCTGCTGGTGGCGTGGTGGAACGGCGAGTCGAGCCACGCCGCCGGCGGAACGGGCGACACCCTGCGGCGCGCGCTGGAGGCGGGCCTGCCGGTGATCTGGATCGCGCCGGGCGAGCCGCATCCGCGGCTGGTCGACCCCGCACGCCTGGGCCATCACGCCGAGGCGGCCGAGGCGATGGCGCACCTGGCGGCGATCGCCGAGCCGCTGGACCCACATCGCCTCGCCGCGCTGCTGGCGTCGGCGCTCGCGCCGCCCGGGCACGGCGCTGACGACGCGGAAGAGAAGGCGCGCCGCGACTATGCGCAGGTCGATCCGCTGCGTCGCCAGCCGGCGCCGATCGGCCAGGTCCAGGCCTTGCTCGATCACACGCTCTGGCGCGCGTTCGCGTTGTTCGAGGCAGTCGCGGGCGGCGCGCGGTCGCGGTCGCGGCGCGGCGCCGGATCGCCGAGCGGCCTGGCGCGTCAGCCCGGCTTCCAGCGGCTGCGAGCGGCGACGAACGAGGCGGCGGTCCGCGCCAACCACCTCAGCAGCGTCCACCGTTCCGAACAGCTGTTGTTGGTCGTGATCGCCATCGCGGCCGTGTTCACCGGCGCGCTGCCCGCGCTCACCGCCAGCGGCCAACCGCTGGCAACGCCCCATACGCTGGCCGCGGCGGTCGAGTTCACACTGGGCGTAACCGCCTTCTTCATCGCCGCCGCCGCCCGGCGCCGGCACCGGCACCGCCGCTGGAGCGACGCACGCCGGCTGGCGGAGCGGCTGCGCGCCGCCAGCGCCACCTGGCCGCTCGGCTTCGACATCGCCGCCGCGCGCCTGCCGCCGCCGGCGACATGGACCGAGTGGCGGGCGCGCGCCGTGATCCGCGCCGCCGGTCCGCCGCGCGGCTGGATCGACCGACCGCGTTTCGACGCCGAAGCCTCCTGGGTCGCCGACCAGCTGATCGGCGGCCAAGCCGACTACCACGCCCGCCAACGCCAGATCGCCGAGCACATCGAGGGGTTCACGCGCCGCGTAGAGGGCGCGGCCTTCGGCGTGCTGATGCTGACGCTGTTCGGCTACCTCGTCATCGGCTGGACCGCCCCCTACACCGGCTGGACGCCGCCGCACTGGGTCGGCGGCCTGGTGACGCTGGTGAGCGCCGTCGCGCCGGCCATTGGCGCTGGCTGCCTGGCGCTGGAGGCCACCAACGGTTTTGGCGAACTGGCCCAGCACAGCGAGCATCTGGCGGCCGAGTTCGCCCGCATGCGGCAGCAGCTGGGTGGGATCGAGACGCAGCCCTACCACCATGTCCAGGCGGTGATCCGCCGGGCGGCGCAGCTGGTGGTGGAGGACGCGGACGCCTGGCGCGACCGGGTGCTGCGAAGACGGATCGTACGGGGGGGTTAAGCCGACGTCGAGGGCTCAGCCGCCTTTCCAGCTCTCCACGTAGCGCAGGTTCTCCACCGCCTCGACGTCCTCGCAGACGTCGAGCGGATCGCGGGTGTCGATCATCACCGCGTATTCGTTGGTGGCTGGCTTCGACTGCACCAGCATCGACTTCAGCGCCTTCGGGTGCGGGCCGTGGGTGAAGCCGGAGGGGTGGAAGGTGAGCATGCCGGCGTCGATGTCGTCGCGGCTGAAGAAGTCGCCGGCGTGGTAGAACAGCACCTCGTCGTAGTCGTCGTTGTTGTGGAAGAACGGTACCTTCAGCGCGCCGGGATCGGTCTCGAACGGGCGCGGGGCGAAGGTGCAGACCACGAACCGGTCCGAGGCGAAGGTGGCGTGGACCGAGGGCGGGATGTGGTAGCGGTGGCTGGATACCGGCCGGATGTCGCGCACGTTCAGCCGCACCGGCGCCAAGTCGCCGTGCCAGCCGATGGCGTCGAGCGGATTGTACGGATAGGTGACGCGCGAGACCTGGCCGCGCTTCTTCACCTCGACCGTCACGTCGCCCGGTTGCGCCTGGTGGGCGCGGAAGGCGTCGTCGATCGCGGGGGTGTCGAGCACCGCCGGGTCGAAGATCGCGTGCGGGCCAAGGACGCCGCGGTCCGGCAGGGTGAAGTGGGTCCCGGTGGCCTGGATCAGCAGAAACTGGGCCGGATCGACCGGCGCCAGCCGCCACATGGTCCCGCGCGGCAGGTAGAGGTAGTCGCCGGCCTCGAACGCGAGGTGACCGAAGTCGCAGAACAGATCGCCGGTCCCGGCGTGGACGAACAGCAGGGTGTCGCCGTCGGCGTTGCGCGCCAGCGCCGGCATCGACGCCGCCAGCTTCCAGAAGCGCAACTCCATCGCCGCGTTGGCCAGCACCTTCGGCGCCTCCCAGGGCGAGGCCGGCGCGGCGTTCAGGGCGGCGAGGTTGAAGGCGCGCGGACGCAGCGGGCCCTCGAAGCTGGTCCAGCCGGTGGGCGGGCGGCGATGATGAAAGAAGGCGGCGGGGCCGAAGAAGCCCTCCTTCGACATCTCCCGCTCGTAAGTGCCTTCCGGCATGTCGGCGTGGGCCTGGCGCGAGTGCTTGCCTTCCGCGCCGCGCACGGGAATCCAGTTCTTCCGGTCACCCAACGCCTCAGGCCTCCTTGGCCGGCAACACGCCGCGGCGCACCTGGTCGAGCTCGATCGATTCGAACAGGGCCTTGAAGTTGCCCTCGCCGAAGCCCTCGTTGCCCTTGCGCTGGATGATCTCGAAGAAGATCGGCCCGATCATGTTCTCGGTGAAGATCTGCAGCAGCAGACCCTGGCCCTCGCGCGGCCCGCCGTCGACCAGAATGCGGTCGGCGCGCAGGCGCTGCAGGCTCTCGCCGTGGCCCGGCAGGCGCGCATCGACGCCCTGGTAGTAGGACTCCGGCGTGTCCTGGAACTTCACCCCGGCATCGCGCATCGCCTCCACCGTGCCGAAGATATCCTCCGTGGACAGCGCGATGTGCTGGATGCCCTCGCCGCCGTAGTCCTTGAGGAACTCCTCGATCTGCGAGTGGGCGTCGCGGCTCTCGTTCAGCGGGATACGGATCTTGCCGTCCGGGCTGGTCATGGCGCGCGACAACAGGCCGGTCTGTTGGCCCTCGATGTCGAACGTCCGGATCTCGCGGAAATTGAAGATGCGTTGGTAGAACTCGGCCCAGTGGTCCATCCGTCCACGGTGAAGATTGTGCGTGAGGTGATCGATCGCCGTCAGCCCAAGGCCGGCTGGATGCGGCGTTGCGCCGGGCAGCGGGCGGAAATCGACGTCATAGATCGCCTCGGCGCCATAGCGGTCGACTAGATAGAGGTTCGAGCCGCCGATGCCCTCGATCGCGGGGATGTTCAGCTCCATCGGCCCGACCGGTCCGTTCACCGGCTTGGCGCCGCGCTCGATCGCCAGCTGCAGCGCCTTGCCGGCGTCCTTGACCCGGAACGCCATCGCGTTGGCGGAGGGCCCGTGCGCGGCGCGGAAATCCGCCGGCTGGCCGGCCGGCTCCATGTTGAGGATCAGGTTGATGTCGCCCTGGGCGTAGCGCAGCACGTTCTTCGAGCGGTGCTTGCCCACGGCGACGAAGCCCATCAGCTCGAACAACCGCTGCAGGCGCGCCGGCTCGGGCGAGGTGAATTCCACAAACTCGAAGCCGTCCGTCCCCAGCGGATTGTCGAACAGGTCGCGGGTCATGGCGCTTTGCCTCCAGGGCTCGGGCGGTCTAGCGGGATCAATCGGTCCGCGGAGATCACCTCGCCGGGCTCAATATCTGGGGATGCTTCGAGCGCACGATAGAGCGGCGCGAAGTCGGTCTCCAGCGTCTGTCGCAGCAGATCCTCGAAGCGGTCGATCACGAAATAGGCAGGCTGGTAATCGTCGATGTTGTAGCGCGTGCGCATGACCCGCCGCAGATCGAAGGCGATGCGCGGCGGCTTGGGGCTCTCCAGCGCATAGAGGCTCTCGCCGTGGCTGGAGACGATGCCGGCGCCATAGATGCGCAGGCCCTCCGCGCTGCGGATCAGGCCGAACTCCACCGTATGCCAGTAGAGCCGCGCCAGCCGCTTGATCGCGCCGAGGCGCACGGCCCGAAGACCGCCCTCGCCGTAGGCCTGCATGTAGTCGGCGAACACCGGGTCGCTCAGCAGCGGCACGTGGCCGAACACGTCGTGGAAGACGTCCGGCTCCTCGAGATAGTCGATCTGATCGGGCCGGCGGATGAAACGGCCGGCGACGAAGCGGCGGTGCGCCAGGTGCTCGAAGAACACCTCGTCGGGCACGAGACCCGGCACGGCCACGACGCTCCAGCCGGTCAGGGCGGTGAGCTTCTCGGAGAGCTCGGCGAAGTCGGGGATGCCGGGACGCGACAGGTGAAGGACGTCGAGCCCCTGCAGGAACGCCGGAACCGCGCGGCCCACCAACTGCTGCGACTGACGCGCGAACAGTCGGTCCCACAGCGCGTGCTCGGCGCTGGTGTAAGCCGCCCAGTCCTGCGGGACGGTCCAGTCGTCAGCGGCGGCGGATGCGGTTTGCGGCATGGTTGTGAGTGTAGAACGCCAATTCCGTGATTTTCGTTCAATATGCCCGAAATTCGGCCTAGCCTTGCAATGTTTGTTTCGCAATTGGCGGGAACGTGATGGATCCGGATCAGTTCGACGAAATCGACCGCCGCCTGCTGCGCGCGCTGCAAGAGAACGCCGACCAAGGCCAGGCGGCGCTGGCCGAGAAGGTCGGCGCCTCGGCCGCATCGGTGTGGCGGCGGGTGAAGGCGCTGGAGGAGGCCGGCGTGCTGAAAGGCGCGGTGCGGCTGGTCGATCCGGCGAAGGTCGGGCGCGGGGTCAGCGTGATCTGCCAACTGCGCATGCGCTCCCACGCGGTGGAGGAGCGCGCCAAGTTCGAGGCCTTCGTGCAGACCCGCGAGGAGATCGCCGAGTGCTTCGCCATGTCCGGCGAGTGGGACTATCTCGTGCGCGTGGTGGTGCGCGACGTGGCCGATTACGAGCGCTTCCTGATGCGCGAACTGCTCAAGCACCCCACCATCGCCACCGCCGCCTCGCATTTCGCGCTGAGCCAGGTGAAGTACACCACGGCGCTGCCGGTTTAGCAGACCATCCCCCAAACGCCGGTCACCGCCGGGCGTCAGTCCCGGCGATGACCGATGGGTGGGGCAAGAACGAAAGTGCCCGGCGTTTCCACCGGGCTCCGACGTAGGCTTGCGATGCGACGACCTAGAAGTCGACGTCGATCACCGCGCGGCGGTTCAGGGGCTCCTTCACACCTGGGCCGGTCTGCACGGCCGGTTCGGTGAAGCCCTTCCAGCTGACGTCGAGGCTGGTCTGGGCGATGCCGTCAGCGACCAGCTGGTCGGCCGTGGCTTTCGCCCGGCGTTCCGACAGCCGCATGTTGTAGGCGAACCCGCCCGACGTATCGGTGTGCCCGACCACGGTGATGTGGCTGGAGGCCTGGTCGCCGGTCGCATACTGGGCCGCTTCCTGCACCACCGACTGCGCGTCCGGGGTCAGCACGTACTGATCGAACGGGAAGTAGACGATGAACTCCTTGGTCGACTTCATCGGCGGCGGCGGGGGTGGCGGCGGAGGCGGCGGCGGGGGTGGCGGCGGTGGCGGCGGGGGTGGCGGTGGCGGTGGCGGAGGCGGCGGCGGCACGTTGAAGGCGTAGATCAGCCGCACCCGGATCGCGTTTTCGCGGAAGGTGTTCTTGTCCTGGTACCCGTTCCAGAAGCTGCCGCCCTGGCTGATCGGATTGATGAAGCCGGTGAAGCCGCTGTAGCGGTACTCGATGCCGGCGCGCAGGTGTGGGGTGATCGCCGTATCGGCGCCGATGCCCACGGTGTAGCCCGAAAGCGTGGTGCTGAACTTCTGCACGCCCGGCACACCCGTGGTGGTGCCGTAGTTGGTGACGAAATTCGCCCAGGCGGCGCCTCCCGTCGCGTAGAGCAGGGTTGAACCGATCGCGTAGCCGAGCCGGCCGCGCACGGACGTCTGCCAGTGCGAATCGTAGCTGTTGTAGTAGCTGCCCGGGAAGCAGTTGCCCGGGCTGGCGTTGCCGGCGTTCGCATCCTCGACCAGGCAGTGCGAGATACGGTGCACGCCCGAGCCCTCGATGTCGCCTTCGGCGCCGAGCACGATGTGATTGGGGAATTCCCAGTTGTAGCCAACCAGACCGCCGCCGACCGGCTCGACGGCGTTCATGTTGGCGGTGCCGGTCATCGGCGGATTGAACACAACCGTCGTCTCATCGACGTGGTCGTGGCTGAACACGGCGCCCAGATCGGCGCCCACGTATGGACCCGACCAGTCCGTGTCCGACGCGGGCTGCGCCAGGACAGGCGTTGCGAGCGCCATCGCCAGCGCCGCGCCAGCGAACAGATGCATCTTCATCTAAAGGTTCCCCTCATAGTCGTGTCGGCGGGCCTTATGGCACAGCACGATTCCGATGTCGCAACGACCTCGGCGCCAAAAGGTTCCCGAGCTAATTGCATGACGAGAACGCCCAGGAGAGAGGCCGTTGCTGGTTCAACTCCAGGCACATAGAACGTCCTAACAAACCATGAATCGCGGAGGAACCATCCGCCTACCGCCTGATCGCCCCGTCAAGATATTTGCGAATCGCCGGGCCGTAGGGCGGACGCAGCTGCGACAGCGGACCGATGTCCTTCTTTAGCTGGGTGTAGATCGACTTGCGGTGGCTGAATTCGCGGAAACCGTCATGGCCGTGGTAGCTGCCCATGCCCGACGGGCCGACGCCGCCGAACGGCAGCTCCTCCTGGGCGATGTGGAAGATCACGTCGTTGACGGTGACGCCGCCGGAGGTGGTGCCGGCAAGCACCTTTTCGCGCTCGGCCGCGTCGTCGCCGAAGTAGTAGAGGCCGAGCGGGCGATCATGGGCGTTGACGTAGGCGATGGCCTCGTCGACGCCGTTGTAGGTCTTCACCGGCAGCACCGGCCCGAAGATCTCCTCCTGCATCACCTTCATGTCGTCGGTGGGATCGATGATCAGGGTCGGCGCGATCTTGCGATGCTCCTGCTGGGTCAGGTCCTCGCCGTCGGGCTTGAGCTCGATCACCCGCGCGCCCTTGGCCTTTGCGTCGTCGATGTAGCCCATGATGCGGTCGTAGTGCCGCTGGGCGATGATCGCGGTGTAGTCGGGATTGTCCCTCAGGGTCGGGAACATCCGGCGCACTGCGCCGCTGGCCTCGCCGACGAAGGCATCGAGGCTCTCCTTCGGCGTCAGCACATAGTCAGGCGCGAGGCAGATCTGGCCGGCGTTGAGGGTCTTGCCGTTCATGATACGGGCGGTGGCGGTTGGCAGGTCGGCGCCCTTGCCGATGATCACCGGGCTCTTGCCGCCGAGTTCGAGGGTCAGCGGCGTCAGGTTCTCGGCCGCCGCCCGCATCACGTGGCGGGCGACGCCGGTCGCTCCAGTGAAGATCATGTGGTCGAAAGCGAGGCCGGCGAAGGCTTGGCCCACCTCAGGCCCGCCAGTGATCACCGCGATCTCCTCCTCGGAGAAGGCGCCGCCGAACATGCTGGCCATCAGCGCCGAGGTGGCGGGGGTGTATTCCGACGGCTTGATCATCGCCCGGTTGCCAGCCGCAAGGATGCCGGCCAGCGGGGCGAAGGTGAGGTTGACCGGGAAGTTCCAGGGGCTGATGACGCCCACCACACCCTTGGGCTGGAACCGGATCTCCGCCTTGGCCCCGAACAGCCCGAGCAAGGCCGGTGAGGTGGGGCGCTTCTCCGGCCGCATCCACTTGCCGAGGTTGGCCTTGGCGTGCGCCAGCGGGCCGATCGAGCTGGCGACGTCGGCGAAGGCGGTGACCTCGGGCGAGCGGGCGCCGAAGTCGTTGTTCAGCGCCTCCTCGATCGCTTTGCGATGATCGACCAGGAGGCCGATGCAGCGGTCCAGTCGCTCGATCCGCTTCTCGGCGCTGGGCGCGCCGTCGCGCAGGTTCGCCGCCTTCTGCCGATCGAGCAGGGCCTGCATCGAGGCCGCGCCATGTTCCGCCATCGTCCCAGCTCCTTCAGGCTGTCGCCATCGCGCCGAAGCGCTGGCCCATCCGCGTCGCCACTTCCTCGAACTCGGCGATCGTCTCCCTAATTACCTGAGCGACCGGCTTGACCTCGTCGATACGACCGGCGACCTGGCCGGAGAGCGCGATCGAGGCCTCCATGTCGCCGCCGAAGTAGAGGTCGAGCGCATGGCCGAACTCGCCCATGATGTTCTCGGGCGGCGCCTTCTCGAACGCCGTGGTCTTCTCGGTGCGCAGGGCCCGCAGCGCCGGGCCGGGGCCGAAGCGGTTGAGGAAGACGGTGTCGGTCTCCTTCGCCGCCAGAATGGCGTCCTTCCAGTTGGAATGGACAGGGCTCTCGGCCGACGAGACCATCCGGGTGCCCATCTGCACCCCCTCGGCGCCCAGCGCGAAGGCCGCGGCCATGCTGCGGCCGTCGACGATGCCGCCGGCGGCGATCACCGGCACGCGCACCTTCGAGCAGACCAGCGGCAGCAGCACCATCGAGGCGACCTCGCGCGCGTTCTTGAACCCGCCGCCCTCCCCGCCCTCGACCACCAGCCCGTCGACGCCGGCGTCGATCGCCTTCAGCGCCGCAGCCAGCGAGGGCACGACGTGGAACACCGTCAGACCGGCGTCCTTCAGCGCGCTGCAATAGCGGTTGGGATCGCCGGCCGAGGTGGTCACGAACTTCACGCCCTGGTCGACCACGAACGAGACAATGTCCGGATCGCGCACGAAAGCCTGGGCGATGTTCACCCCGAACGGTTTGGTGGTCAGGGTGCGCATCTTCTTGACCTCCTCGCGCACCTCGTCGAGGCGCCCGGAAGAGGTCTCGATGATCCCGAGCCCGCCGGCGTTCGACACCGCCGACGCCAGCTGCGCCCGGGCGATCCAGCCCATCGGCGCCTGGACGATGGGAAACTCGATCCCGAGCAGCTCGGTGATGCGGGTCTTGATCATGCGGGGTTCCTGGCCATTGCGGGTTGTCATAAGCGACGCTGCGCGCCGGGGAAGTCAACGGCCGGCGCGTGCGCGATGGCGCTGAGCCTCGTTGATCGAGATCAAGCCGTGCAAGTCCGCGTGGGCTAACCTGGGCCCTGAGGTGTGGAGGCCAAGGTTATGGACGAAACGGAACTGGCGGAACTCACCCGCGACGGCGACTTCGTCACGGCGCGGATGACGCGCCAAATCGAGCATCCGGCGCAGGTGGTCTGGCGCGCGCTGACTGAGCCAGCGATGCTGGCGCAGTGGCTGGCGCCCGGCCGCATCGAGCTGCGACTAGGCGGGGCCGCCAAGCTCGATTTCGCCGACAGCGGCACGGTGATCGACAGCCAGGTCTCGGCCGTCGAGCCGGGCCGCGTGCTGGAGTACTCGTGGAGCGGGCCGGGCGAACCGCTGCGGCCGGTGCGCTGGGAGCTGGCGGTCGACGGCGAGGCCACCGCCCTGACCTTGATCCAGAAGACACCGGCGTCCGAGGATCCCGGCCGGGCCTGCGCCGGCTGGGAGGCGCACCTGGAGATGCTGCAGGCCGCGCTCGAGGGCGTACCGATCAAGTTCCCGTTCGAGAGCTTCAAGGCCGCCCGCGACGCCTACCGGCCGCTGGTGTCGGCGCTCGGCGAGGCCTGATGGCGATCTACGGCGCGATCGGTTTGCGCACCCCGACCAGGTAGACCAGCGCCCCGCCCAGTGCGGCGGCGGCCGTGGTCGCCAGGGCGGCGGCGAACGAGTGGGTCGCCTCGACGCTGAAGCCGGTGACGATGGGGGCAAGCGCGCCGCCGAGGAAGCCGCCGAAGTTCTGCACCGCGCCGACCGACGCCACGCCACCCGGCGGCGCTGCGGTGATCGCCATCGCCCAGATCGCCGCGCCGGCGAGGTTGGAGAAGAACAGGGCCGCGGAAATGGCGGCGATGGCGCTGGCGCTGTTCGGCGCGAGAATGGTCAGGCCGGTGAAGGCTGCGCCGATCGCCAGGCCCGCGACGATCGGCAGCTTGCGGCTGAGCATCTCCGAGAGTCCCGCTGCGGCGAGGCGGTCGCAGGCCAGCCCGCCGGCGAGGCTGCCGATGACGCCGAACACGTAGGGGATCGACGCCCCCCAGCCGGTCTGCGGCACGGTGAGATGACGCGCGGTCTCGAGATAGCCCGGCAGCCAGGCGGCGTAGAACCAGTTCATGTAACCGGAGCCGACGTTGCCGAGCGCCATGGCCCAAAGCGTGGGGGCTGCAAACAGGCGTCGCCAGGGCGTGCGCGGCGCGAGCTCTTCGCCGTCCGGCAGAGCGGCCGGTTCGCGGTAGAGCCCGATCCACAACAGCGCGACGCCAAGGCCGGCCAGCGCGGTGGCGAAGAACGCCCCGCGCCAGCCGAACGCCAGCATCAGGGCGGTGACGAGCGGCGGGGCGATCGCCGGGCCGAGCGTCGAGGCGGAATTGAAGACGCCGGTGGCGAGGCCGCGGACTTGCGGCGCGAACCAGGCGCGCACCACCTTGGCCCCCGTCGGCCATTGCGGCGCTTCGCCAAGGCCCAGGAACAGGCGCGCAGCGATCAGCTGCGGCAGGCCGACGGCGAGCCCGGTCGCGCCCTGCGCTGCGGACCACAGCGTCAGCGCCACGCCCAGAAGCCGGCGCGGTCCGACCCGGTCGATGATCGCCCCGACCGGGGCCTGGGCCAGGCCGTAGGTCCACAGGAACGCCGAGAACAGCAGACCCATCTGGCTTGGCCGCAGCCGCAGCTCGGCGGCGATCACCGGCCCGGCCACCGAGAGAGTGACGCGGTCGACGTAGTTGACCAGACCGGCGACCAGCACGAGGCCTAGCGCAAGGCCCGCCCCGCGCCTGCCTGGCCCAATGCGCTCGGAAACGTCCGCCCCCATCGGACCTTTCTAGGTCTGAGGGGACGCGCTGCCTATCCTCACCCGCAGGGGGAGGGGGACCCCGAAGGGGTGGAGGAGCGCGTTGCAGCGCGCCTGTGTTGGCAAGAGCGAGCACGGCTTCGGACCCCCTCCACCGCTCCGCGATCCCCCTCCCCTACGGTGACGAGAAACAGCCCGAGGCTTGACTTCGCGCCCCCCGCCCGCAACACCCCCGCCACACTGAAATAACGTCACAGGAACCGTCACGCATGGCTTTGCGCGTCGCCATCAACGGATTTGGCCGCATCGGACGGCTGGTCCTGCGCTCGATCGTCGAGTTTGCCCGCCGCGACATCGAGGTGGTGGCGATCAACGACCTGGGGCCAGTCGAAACCAACGCCCACCTGCTGCGTTACGATTCGGTGCACGGCCGCTTCCCGGGGCTGGTCACCGTCGACGGCGATTCGATCGACGTTGGCCTCGGCAAGATCAAGGTGACGGCGATCCGCAATCCGGCCGAGCTGCCGCACAAGGATCTCGGCGTCGACATCGCGCTGGAGTGCACCGGGCTCTTCACCAAGCGCGACACTGCCAAGGCGCACCTCGACGCCGGCGCCCGGCGCGTGCTGGTCTCGGCGCCCTGCGACGGCGCCGACAAGACCATCGTCTTCGGCGTCAACCACGACACACTGACCGCTGACGACCTGGTGGTCTCCAACGGCTCGTGCACCACCAACTGCCTGGCGCCGGTCTGCAAGGTGCTGCTGGACAGCGTCGGCATCGAGCGTGGCTACATGACCACAGTGCATGCCTACACCGGCGATCAGCCGACCCAGGATACGCTGCACAGCGACCTCTACCGGGCCCGCGCCGCGGCGGTGTCGATGATCCCGACCTCGACTGGCGCGGCCAAGGCGATTGGCCTCGTTCTGCCGCAGCTGACTGGCAAGCTCGATGGCGGGGCGATCCGGGTGCCGACGCCGAACGTCTCGATGATCGACCTGAAGATCGTGCCGGGCCGCGCGACGACTAAGGACGAGATCAACGCAGCACTGAAGGCCGCCGCCTCCAGCGGACCGCTGCGGGGCGTCCTGGCGGTGACTGAGGATCCGCTGGTCTCGGTCGACCTCAATCACATCGCCGCCTCCTCGACCGCCGCCCTACCGCAGACCCAGGTGGTCGACGGCTCGCTCGTGCGGGTGCTGAGCTGGTACGACAACGAGTGGGGCTTCTCGACCCGCATGGCCGACGTGGCGCTGGCGATGGGCAAGCTCGGTTGAGTGTCCTCACCCGTAGGGCCTAGGGATGAACGCAGCTCGGAGCACTTTCTCCCGTCCCCCTTGCGGGGAAGGGTCGGGGATGGGGGTGTCGGCTCGGCGCCAGCCGCGTTGGCGTCTCGACGCTTTCTCTCCCAGCGTCCAGCTTGCCCCCCCACCCCTAACCCCTCCCCGCAAGGGGGAGGGGAACTGATGAGCAGCTTCCGGACCCTCGACGGCGTCGACGTGAGCGGCAAGCGCGTGCTGGTCCGCGAGGACTTCAACGTGCCCCTCCACGACGGGGAAGTCAGCGACGACACGCGACTGCGGGTGGCGCTGCCGACGATCCGCCGCCTGCGCGACGGCGGGGCCAAGACCATCCTGCTCAGCCACTTCGACCGGCCCAAGGGCAAGCGCGTGCCCTCGATGAGCCTGCGCCCCGTAGTGGCGCCGCTGGCCAAGCTGCTGGGCGCGCCGGTGGCCTTCGCCAACGACTGCATCGGCGAGGCGGCCGAGGCGGCGGTGGCGACGATGCGCGATGGCGACGTGCTGCTGCTGGAGAACCTGCGCTTCCACGCCGGCGAAGAGGCGGACGATCCGGCGTTCGCCGCCGAGCTCGCCGAGAACGGCGACCTCTATGTCGATGACGCGTTCTCGGCCGCGCACCGAGCCCACGCCTCGAACTCGGCGCTGGCCAAGCTGCTGCCGGCCTATGCCGGAGAAGCGATGCGGCGCGAGCTTTCGGCGCTCGATGCGGCGCTGGGATCGCCGAAGCGGCCGGTCCTGGGCATCGTCGGCGGCTCCAAGGTCTCGACCAAGCTCGACCTGCTGCACAACCTGATCCTCAAGCTGGACCAGCTGGCGATCGGCGGCGGCATGGCCAACACCTTCCTCTACGCCCAGGGCTGGGAGGTGGGCGCGTCCTACTGCGAGAAGGACCTGGCGGACACGGCGCGGGGCATCATGGCCTTCGCCGAGAAGCGCAGGTGCGAGCTGCTGCTGCCGATCGACATCGTCGTCGCCGAAACCGCCCAGCCGGGCGCAGCGGCGCGGGTGCGCTCTCTGGGCGAGCTCGATCCGCACGAGCGCATCCTCGACGCCGGTCCCAAGACCGTTGAGCGGCTCTGCCGGGCGATGGACGCGGCCGGCACCCTGATCTGGAACGGACCCCTCGGCGTCTTCGAAGTGCCGCCCTTCGACAAGGCGACCACGGAGGCGGCGCATCACGCCGCAGCGCTGGCCAAGGCCGGGAAACTGGTGGCGGTGGCAGGCGGCGGTGATACGGTTGCGGCGCTGAACTCAGCCAAGGCGGCTGGCGACTTCACCTTTGTCTCCACCGCCGGAGGCGCGTTTCTTGAATGGATGGAGGGCAAGACCCTTCCCGGCGTTGAAGCGTTGAAGGGCTAGTCAAGGAGAGGCCGCCATGGCTCGCATCACCCTGAGGCAATTGCTCGACCACGCCGCGGACCGCGGCTACGGCGTCCCGGCCTTCAACATCAACAATATGGAGCAGGGCCTGGCGATCATGGAGGCCGCCGCGGCCGAGAACGCGCCGGTGATCATCCAGGCCAGCCGCGGCGCGCGCCAATACGCCAACGACATCGTGCTGGCCAAGCTGATCGACGGCCTGATCGAGCTCTATCCCGACATTCCGGTGGTGATGCACCAGGACCACGGCAACAACGAAGCCACCTGCGCCACGGCGATCCAGTACGGCTTCTCGAGCGTAATGATGGACGGCTCGCTGAAGGCCGACGGCAAGACCCCGGCCGACTACGACTACAACGTCTCCACCACCCGCCGCGTCGTCGAGATGGCGCACTGGGTTGGCGCCTCGGTGGAAGGCGAGCTCGGCGTGCTGGGCAGCCTCGAGACCGGCATGGGCGAGAAGGAGGACGGGCACGGCTTCGAGGGCAAGCTGGACCACTCCCAGCTGCTGACCGACCCCGACCAGGCGGTGGACTTCGTCCGCGCCACCGAAGTGGACGCCCTAGCCATCGCCATGGGCACCAGCCACGGCGCCTACAAGTTCAGCCGCAAGCCCGACGGCGCGGTGCTGGCGATGGGGGTGATCGAGGAGATCCATCGCCGCCTGCCCAACACCCACCTGGTCATGCACGGCTCATCGTCGGTGCCGCAGGACCTGCAGGACATCATCAACCAGTACGGCGGCGAGATGCCCCAGACCTGGGGGGTGCCGGTGGAGGAGATCCAGCGCGGCATCAAGCACGGCGTGCGCAAGATCAACATCGACACCGACAACCGCATGGCGATGACCGGCGCGATCCGCAAAGTGCTGACCGAGAACCCCGGCGAGTTCGATCCGCGCAAGTACCTGAAGCCGGCGATGGACGCGATGAAGGCGGTTTGCCGCGCGCGCTTCCAGGAATTCGGCGCGGTCGGCAACGCCGACAAGATCAAGCCGATCCCGATGTCGGCGATGGCCAAGCGCTACGCGGCCGGCGAGCTGACCCCGAAGTTCGGCGTGGCGCAGCGGGCGGCGGAGTGATGCTCACCAGAGGCGGTTGACGCCCGTTGAGTCGAACAGCCGCTCGTTGGAGGCGATTGTCATGTCCTCGACGAGCGCCTGGGCGATCAGCAGCCTGTCAAAAGGGTCGCGATGAGCGATCGGCAACGCGCCGGCGGCCAAGCCATGGGGCACGGTCACCGCCAATTCGGCAAATCCCTGCTCCTGAGTCATGACGCTGAATCGGCGCGCTAACGCTGCGGCTTCCGGCAGTTTGCCCATTCGATGCTTCAGGGCGATCTCGAATGCTGAGACCGCGCTGACGAACACGTCGGAAGCCTCGCCCTCGATGGTGTCGCGAACGCGTTGCGGCAGACGCAGATTGCCCTGGAACCACCAAATGACGGCGTGGGTATCCAGCAGCAGCCTCAAACCTTGCCGTCCTCCCAGAGCGCCAGCTCTTCCTCCGATAGGGGCTCGAAGAAGGAGTCGGGGATGCTGAACTCGCCTTTGTAGGCGCCGAACTTGCGTTTGCTGGCGGCGGGCTTCACCGGTGTCAGCCGCACTAGCGGCTCCGAGCCGCGCGCGATCACCACCTCCTCGCCGGCGATGGCGGCGGCGATGAGCTTGGAAAGCTGGCTCTTGGCCTGGTGCATCTTGACGATCATCTGACTTAGCTAATCACTTAGCTAATCCAGGTCAATGTGCAACCATGCACCGACTGCGTCGCCAGCCTAAGGCGCCGCCCGCGATGACGCTTGACGCCCTGATGCTGTCGCGCCGATCCCGATCCTGGGGGCCGCCGGCCTGGCGATCCTCGCCGCGGGGCTGATGCGCGGGTCTCACGCCTGGCCCTTCGTCGGCGCGGTGGTGGTGTTCCTGTCCGGCTACCTTGGGCTGGCCGCGAGCTTCTTCCCCTATGTCGCGCCCTCTCAGCTGACCTTCCGGGACGCCGCCAACGACGATGGCGCGCTCGGCCTGCTGTTCGGCGGCCTGGTATTCATCCTGCCGGTGATCCTGGGTTACACCGTGTGGGTCTGCTGGCTGTTCCGCGGAAAGACCGCCGCCGGTGCCGGCCATCAGTGAGGGTCCGCCGAGGGCGGACGCGCCGCCAAGGCCGCTGTGGAAGCGGCTGGCCTGGTTTGTCGGCATCGCCGTCGCCGCCAGCCTCGCGACCGTGCTCGCCGCCGCGGCGCTCGAGGCGCTCTTGCCATCGCACTGAGCGGCGGCCCATTACCGCGCCATGACGACCCCCGTTTGCCGGCTCTACCTTATCACGCCGCCCCGCATCGACGACCTCGCCGCGTTCGGCCGCTCGCTCGGCGAGGCGCTGGCCGGCGGCGACGTCGGCGCGATCCAGCTGCGGCTGAAGGACGTGGACGAGGCGGCGATCGAGGCGGCCGTCCGCGCGCTACGACCCGCCATCGGCGCGCGCGACATCCCGCTGATCCTCAACGACCGGCCGGACCTCGCCGCCCGTTTCGACTGTGACGGCGTCCACATCGGCCAGCAGGACGGAACCTACGCCAACGCCCGCAAGGCCGTGGGCCCGAACCGGATCGTCGGCGTCACCTGCCACGACAGCCGCCACCTGGCGATCGAGGCCTCCGAGGCGGGCGCCGACTACGTCGCCTTCGGCGCCTTCTTCGACACCACCACCAAGGACGCCGCCACCCGCGCCGACATCGAGATCCTGGAGATCTGGCAGGAGATGATGGTGACGCCGTGCGTGGCCATCGGCGGCATCACCCCCGAGAACTGCCGGCCGCTGGCAGCCGCCGGCGCGGACTTCATCGCCGTCTCGTCGGCGGTATGGACGCATCCTGAAGGTCCACGCGCGGCGGTGGCCGCTTTCAACGCGGAGATCGCGGCGGGACTGGCGGCGCGGGACTAGGCCGCCTCCAGCAATCCAGCCCTCCCGAACTCCGCCAATATCCAGTCGGCGAAACGCCGGATTTGGGCGACGCGGGGGTTGTCGTCGCGCCAGACCAGGTAGCAGCGGTAGGGGGTCTTGACCTCGGTGGGCGAGATGCGGACCAGACGGCCGGCCTCCAGCGCCTCGTCGGCGTGCAGGCGGCGGACCAGCGCGACGCCGAGCCCGGCCGAGGCCGCCTCGATCACCATCGCCGCATCGTCGAACGCCAGGCCGCGCAGGGGGCTCGGCCGCGCGACCCCGGCGGCGGTAAACCAGCCGGTCCACAGGTCGGTGTCCTCCAGGATCAGCGACGCGCGCGCGATGCCGGCGTCGTCCAGCGGCGCGTGGCGGGCGAGGAACTCGGGGCTGCAGACCGGGAAGGCGGTCTCGTCGAACAGCGGCTCGACCCGCAGCCGGGGCCAGTCGCCGTAGCCGAAGCGCATGGCGATATCGACGCCGTCGGTCTCCAGGTTGGCCAGCTCGCGGCTGGTGCGCACCTCGACGGCGAGATCGGGCAGGCAGTCGCGCAGCCGCTTCAGCCGCGGCCCCAGCCAGAGCCGCGCGACGCTGGGCAGGGTGGAAACCACCAGCGCCGGGTCGCCGTCGCGCGCCTTCAGGGCGTCGGTGGCGTCGGCGACGATGCGGGCGGCCTGGCGGTAGGCGACCGACAGCGCCAGCGCCGCAGCGGTCGGCTCCATGCCGAGGCCCTGGCGGCGGAACAGTCGCTGGCCGAACGTCAGCTCCAGCCGGCGCATGGACTGGCTGACCGCGCTGTGGGTGACGCCAAGCTCTTCGCCGGCCATGCTGTAGCTTTTCAGCCTGCAGGCCGCCTCGAGTGCTCGCAACGCGGCGAAAGGAGGACCTCGGTCTGCCATACTGTTGTAATCCCTCCTAACAGATGGGCGAGGCTTACTTGTGGAGGAACACCGTTGTGCAATGACACTACCTGAGCCGTCACGCCGCCGGCGTTAAATGTCTGTAATTCGCGGCGTTTGGCGGGCCGCGCGCCGACGTCGGCGATCGCCTTGCGCCGAGGGAGGCCCGCCGGTAGGGTCCCGGCCCCTTCGCCAACCCCTCCCGAACGATCGAACGTGACCACGCCCTCGGCGCTGCTGAAAGTGATGATCGACGCCGTGCGCAAGACCGCGCGAGGCCTCACCCGCGACTTCGGCGAGGTGGCCGAACTGCAGGTGTCGAAGAAGGGCGCCGCAGACTTCGTCAGCGCCGCCGATCTGAAGGCCGAGCAGACCCTGTTCGAGGAGCTGTCGCGGGTGCGCCCCGGATACGGCTTTCTCGGCGAAGAGCGCGGCGAGATCCCCGGCAGCGACAAGACCCACCGCTGGATCGTCGACCCGCTCGACGGCACCACCAACTTCCTGCACGCGATCCCGCATTTCGCGATCAACGTCGCCCTGGAGCGCGAGGGCCTGATCGTCGCCGGCGTCACCTACAACCCGGTGACGCACGACCTGTTCTGGGCCGAGCGGGGGCGTGGCGCGTTCATGAACGACAAGCGCCTGCGGGTCTCGGCGCGCACGCGGCTCGACGAGGCGGTGATCGCCACCGGCATCCCGTTCCTCGGCCATGGCCAGCACGCGCGGTTCCTCAAGGAACTGCACCAGATCAGCCAGCGGGTCGCGGGCGTCCGTCGCTTCGGCGCGGCGGCGCTGGACCTGGCGTGGGTGGCGGCCGGCCGCTTCGACGGCTTCTGGGAGCGCGACCTCGGTCCCTGGGATATGGCCGCCGGGCTCTTGCTGGTGAGCGAGGCCGGCGGCATGGTCACCAACGCCGAAGGGGGCGAGCACGACCTAGCCGGAGGATCGATCTGCGCCGCAAGCAGCGCCATGCACGCCGTGATGCTGGAACGCCTGAGGGCCGCGGCCTGAGGCGCGGCGCCGGCATGGCCTTCACCCGCCGCGACTTCGGCCTGCTGGCCGCGGCCGCTGGGCTTGCGGCGGGACCCGCCTTCGCCGACGCGCCCACGGCCGTCATCGTCGCCGAGGGCGGGGCGGCGGAGGAGCGGATCGAGGACACGCGCTCGGCGCTCGACCTGGCGATCAACCAGGGCTGCGACTTCATCCAGGTGAACCTGGTCCCGACCAAGGAAGGCGCGCTGGTCGCGCGGCGGGAGAACGAGCTTTCCGCCAGCACCGACGTCGCCTCCCACCCCGAGTTCGCCGACCGCAAGACCACCAAGACCGTCGGCGGCGCGGACCGGGCGGGCTGGTTCGTCGAGGATTTCACCCTGGAGGAGCTGCGGACGCTGACCTGCCACGAACCGCAGCCCCAGCTTCGCCCACAGAACGTGAAACTCGGCGGCAAGGAGCCGATCCTGACCCTCGCAGAGGTGCTGCAGATCGCCCGCGACGGCTGCGTGCGCACGGCCCGCACCATCGGGGTCTGCCTGCGACCGATGCGGGCGGAAGACTACAGCAACCTGGGGCTTGACGTGCTCGGCCGGCTGGCCAGCGACCTCGCCACCGAGGGCTATGGCGCGCCGGCGGCGGCCGTCTGGGTCCAGTCAAGCGAAGGCGACGCCTTGAAGACGTTCGCGCAGCTCTCCCGCCTGCGACGGATGCTGCTGATCGACGCCAACGAGACCGACAAGACCGCCTCCGCCGCCCTCGCCGACATCCAGACCTACGCCCAGGCGATCGCAGCCGACCAGGATCTGCTGCTCGATCCGGCCGCCGCGATCTTCCCTGCCCCGACCACCCTGGCGCTCGATGCGCACAACGCCGGCCTGCAGGTGTTTTCCCGCGTCGTCCGCAGCCAGAACCAGTACCTGCCGCCGGCGCTGCGCCGCGGCGACAAGCATTCGGCGTCGTTTCCGCACGAGCGCGGCGACTCCGACAAGCTGCTGATCGCCCTGTTCGCCGACCGCGTGGACGGCCTCAGCACCGACCTGATCAGCGACGCCGCCAAGGCCCGCAAGGCCGTCGCCGACGCGATGGCGCACGCCCAAAGCAAACGCGGTTGAGGTCCGAAAACCGCGAGACATCGCCTGCCGGCGCGCCCATCTTCCGTCCATGGATATGGATGACGACGCCTGCTACCGCGCCCTGACCACCCGCGACGCCCGCTTCGACGGCCGGCTGTTCGTGGGGGTCAAGACCACCGGCATCTACTGCCGGCCGATCTGCCCGGCGCGCACGCCGAAGCGCGAGAACGTGCGCTTCTACCCCACCGCCGCGGCGGCGCAGAGCGCGGGGTTCCGGCCCTGCCTGCGCTGCCGGCCGGAGACCTCGCCGGACCTGGCGGCCTGGCGCGGCGCCTCGAACACGGTCGCCCGTGCGCTCAGCCTGATCGAGGCCGGCGCGCTCGACGACGCTGACGTCGAGGGCCTGTCCGACCGGCTCGGCGTCGGCGAGCGGCAGCTGCGGCGGCTGTTTCGCAAGCACCTCGGCGCCTCGCCGATCGCGGTCGCCCAGACCCGGCGCGTGCTCTTGGCCAAGCAGCTGATCCACGAGACGCGGCTGCCGATGGCCGAAGTGGCGATGGCGTCGGGCTTCGGCAGCGTGCGGCGCTTCAACGAA
>DATNIH010000120.1:0-20439 GCA_035604515.1 Caulobacteraceae bacterium
CCGCGACAACGGCATGCATGCGCTGATCATCTACGACGACCTCTCCAAACAGGCCGTCGCCTACCGGCAGATGTCGCTGCTGCTGCGCCGCCCGCCCGGCCGCGAGGCCTATCCCGGCGACGTCTTCTACCTGCACTCGCGGCTTCTGGAGCGCGCCGCCAAGTTGAACAATGAAAACGGCGGCGGTTCGCTCACCGCCCTGCCCTTCATCGAGACCCAGGCCAACGACGTCTCGGCCTACATCCCGACCAACGTGATCTCGATCACCGACGGTCAGATCTTCCTCGAGAGCGATTTGTTCTACCAGGGCGTCCGGCCGGCGATGAACATCGGCATCTCGGTCAGCCGCGTGGGCGGCAACGCCCAGATCCGCGCCATGAAGCAGGCTGGCGGCCCCTTGAAGAGCGAGCTCGCCCAGTACCGGGAGATGGCCGCGTTCGCGAAGTTCGGCTCCGACCTCGACGTGGCGACCCAGCGCCAGCTGGCGCGCGGCGAGCGGCTGACCGAGCTCTTGAAGCAGCCGCAGTATTCGCCGCAGTCGGTCGAGGAGCAGGTCTGCGCGCTCTATGCCGGCACGCGCGGCTATCTGGACGGGATCGCCGTCCGCGATGTCGGCCGCTACCAGGACGAGCTCCTTGCCCGTCTGCACGGCCAGCACCAGGGCCTGCTCGACGACATTCGTGACAAGAAAACGCTGAACGACGAGCTCGAAGCCCAGCTGAAGAGCGTGCTCGACGCTTTCACCGCGACCTTCGGCTAGGACTAAGGCGAGAAGACCAGCCCGTGGCCAGCCTCAAGGACCTGCGCAACCGGATCGCCAGCGTCAAGTCGACGCAAAAGATCACCAAGGCGATGCAGATGGTCGCCGCCGCGAAGCTGCGTCAGGCGCAGACCGCGGCAGAGAACGCACGCCCCTATGCCCAGCGCATGGCGGCGGTGATCGCGAACCTGGCGGCGGGCGTCACCGGCGAGGGCGCGCCCAGGCTGCTGGTCGGCACGCACTCGGACCGGACGCATCTGGTCGTGGTCGTGACCGCCGACCGGGGTCTCGCAGGCGGCTTCAACTCCGCCATCGTTCGCGCCGCGCTCGAGCACATCAAGAGCCTGCTCGACCAGGGCAAGACGGTGAAGGTGCTGCCCGTGGGCAGGAAGGCGCGCGACCAGCTCCGCCGCCTACATGCGCAGCGCTTCACCGGCTTCTTCGAGGCCGGCGACAAACCCTCGCTGGCCAAGGCTCAGCCGATCGCCGACGCCGTCCTGACCGCCTTCGAGGCGGGCGAGGCGGACGTCGTCACCCTGTTCTACAGCCGCTTTCGCTCCATGGTGAGCCAGGTCCCGACAGCCAAGCGCCTGATCCCCGCGCAGGTCGAAACGGGCGCGCCGGCGATCGATCTCAAGGGCGCGGCTTATGAATACGAGCCGGACGAGGAGACCATCCTCGCCACCCTCCTGCCCCGCAACATCCTCGTGCAGGTGCTGGCCGCCATGCTCGAGAACCAGGCCGGCTTCTTCGCCTCCCAGATGGCGGCGATGGACAACGCCACCCGCAACGCCGGCGACATGATCGCCGCCCTCACCATCGTCATGAACCGCACTCGCCAGGCGCAGATCACCAAGGAGCTGATCGAGATCATCTCCGGCGCCGAGGCGCTCTAACGTTTGCTTTCAAGAAGGACGTCCGACCCATGGCCACCGCCGCCGCCAAGAAGCCAGCGCCCCGCCGGGCCGCCGCCGCCAAGGCCGAGCCGATGCCGACGGCCAGCGCGGCCGCGCCGAAGGGCCGCATCACCCAGGTCATCGGCGCGGTCATCGACGTCGAGTTCGACGGCCACCTGCCGCCGATCCTGAATGCGCTGGAGACCACCAACATCGACCAGCGCTCGGGCCAGCCGTTCCGGCTTGTGCTCGAGGTCGCCCAGCACCTGGGCGAGAACACCGTGCGCACCATCGCCATGGACACCGCAGAGGGCCTCAAGCGCGGCCAGGAGGTGATCGACACCGGCAGCCCGATCACGGTGCCGGTCGGGCCGGCTTGTCTGGGCCGGATCATGAACGTGATTGGGGACCCGGTGGACGAGGCCGGCCCGATCGTCTCGAACTTCCATTCCTCGATCCACCGCGACGCGCCGCCCTTCGCCGATCAGACGACCTCGAAGGAGATCCTGGTCACCGGCCTGAAAGTGATCGACCTGCTCTGTCCTTACACAAAGGGCGGCAAGATCGGCCTGATCGGCGGCGCCGGGGTCGGCAAGACCGTCACTATGCAGGAGCTGATCAACAATGTGGCGTTGAACTACGGCGGCTATTCGGTGCTCGCGGGCGTCGGCGAGCGCAGCCGCGAAGGCAACGACATGTACTACGAGATGATCGACTCCAAGGTGAACGTGAACCCGCGCGAGAACAACGGTTCGACGGAAGGTTCGCGCTGCGCCCTGGTCTACGGCCAGATGAACGAGCCGCCGGGCGCTCGCGCGCGGGTTGCGCTGACGGGCCTCGCCCAAGCCGAGTACTTCCGTGACGAGGAGGGCAAGGACGTCCTTCTGTTCATCGACAACATCTTCCGTTTCACCCAGGCCGGGTCGGAGGTGTCGGCCCTGCTCGGGCGCATGCCATCGGCCGTGGGCTATCAGCCGACCCTGGCGACCGAGATGGGCAATCTGCAGGAGCGCATCACCTCGACCACCAAGGGCTCTATCACTTCGGTGCAGGCGATCTTCGTGCCCGCCGACGACCTGACCGACCCGGCGCCGGCCACGGCCTATTCGCACCTGGACGCGACGACGATCCTTTCGCGCGACGTGTTCGCCAAGGCGATCTTCCCGGCCATCGACCCGCTAGATTCCACCTCGCGCATCCTCGATCCGCTGGTGGTGGGCGAAGAGCACTACCAAGTCGCCCGCCGCACCCAGGAAATCCTCCAGCAATACAAGGCGCTGAAGGATATCATCGCCATCCTGGGCATGGATGAGCTGTCGGAAGAGGACAAGCTGATCGTCGCCCGCGCGCGCAAGATCGAGCGTTTCCTGTCACAGCCGATGCACGTGGCGGAAGCCTTCACCAACCTGCCCGGCATCTTCGTCTCGCTGGAAGACACCATCCGCTCGTTCAAGGGGGTGTGCGAAGGCGAATACGACCACCTGCCGGAACAGGCCTTCTACAACGTCGGCACCATCGACGACGCGGTGGCCAAGGCCGAAAAGATGGCGGCGGAGGCTTAAGCGACGTGGCTCAGAAGGTGCGCTTTTCGCTGGTCTCGCCCGAGGCCGAGCTCTTCGTCGGCGACGTCGATCAGGTCGACGCGCCGGGGTCGGAGGGCGACTTCGGCGTGCTGCCCGGGCATGCGCCGTTCATGACCGCGCTCAAGGAAGGCTTCGTGACCGTCCACGACGGCGACGACCTGATCCGCTTCGAGCTCCAGGGCGGTTTCGCCGACGTCACCCCCGACGGCTTCACCATCCTTGCCGAACACGCGCGGGAAGTGGTGGTCTAGAGCACGCCCCGCTCTTCCAACCACCCCAGCACCCCTGTGGCGACGCCCTCCCAGCCGGGTTCGCCGACCAGCCAGTGGCTCATGCCGTCCATGACGAGCGTGGCGCCGCCGTAGCGCTCGGCGATCTGGGCGACCGTCGCCGGCGGATGGACCCGGTCGCGCTCGCCGGCCACGGCCAGCACCGGGGCCTTTACCGCGCTCGCCGCCACCGAGGTCGTCATCAGGGGATCGAGCCACCAGTTCAGCGTCTCCCACAGCGCACGGCCGCTCTCCGGGACCATGCGGGCGAACACGCCGCTCCGCTCCGCCTCGCTCATCTGGTCGAGGCTGTAAGCCTGCGCCGCGCCGAAATCGGGCTCGATGGCCTGGGTCCAGAACGCGCCCAGCCCATAGAGGCTGACGGCCGAGATCGCCTCTTCGAGCGTCCCGCCGGCGACGCCCCAGGGCGAGGAGGGCGCGAGCAGCACAAGCGCGCGCACCCGGGCCCGCGCGGAGGCCATCTGGGCCGCCAGGCCGCCCAGCGAGTGGCCGACCAGGATCGGCGGGTCAGGCTCGCGCGCGATCAGGCCGGCGAGGTCCGCCGCATAGTCGGCCATGGAGACGCCGACGGTCGCGCTCGGTCCGGCGCCCGGCTCGTGGCCGCGCAGGTCCGGCGCCAGGCAGCGCAGCCCGTTTGCCTCGAAGGGCGCGCGGAAGCGCTCGAACGCCCAGCCGCCGCAGAACGCGCCGTGCGCGAAGATGACCGAGCGAGCGGCCAAGGCAGGGTGTCAGCTGAACTTCAGAAAAGCGCGCACCACGTGCTCATAGGCCGCCCGCTTGAACGGGACCACCAGATCGGGCGCATCGGCGAGCTTTCCCCACCGCCAGGCGTCGAATTCGGCAAAGGCGTCGTGGTTTAGGTCGATTTCGCTCTCCCGCCCCTCGAACGCCATCGCGAACCAGATCTGCTTTTGCCCTTTCCAGCCCTGCACGGCCTTCGAACCTCCATGATCGGGCGGAAAGTCGTAGGCGACCCACTCCTCGGTGCGGCCCAGCAGCCGGGTCGAGCGCACGCCCGTCTCCTCGACGAGCTCGCGACGGGCGGCGTCATAGAGGTCCTCGCCCTCGTCGACGCCGCCTTGCGGGAACTGCCAGTTGTGCGGCGGCGCGGCGCCGGCGCGACGGCCGTACCAGACCCGCCCGTCCTTGTGGAACAGCACGACGCCGACGTTGGGACGATAAAGCGAAAGGTCCAAGACCCGATCCTATTCGAAGTCCGCGCCAACGGCGTGGCCGTATTGGACCACCAAGCACACCAAGCACACCAAGATTCAGTTGGAGCTGCGGCGCTGCGGCTGCCCGGATCCCTTGGTGTGCTTGGTGTGCTTGGTGGTTTAGTCTTGTCGGTCGCGACCGCGCGAGCACTGCACAGCTAGCGCCGGGTCATAACCGCGGAAGCCGGCGCGAGCTGATAGCCGCGGGAGGCCAAGCTTTGGGCCCAACGCGCCACCTCGTCCAGGGTGATCGGATAGGCGAAGCCGGAACCCAGCGCCTGGCCGTGCTGCAGCGCGCCGGCCTCGAGCGACGCCAACGCTTGGTCGATGGCCGGCCCTTCCAGTTGATCGTCGATCACCTTGTCGGCCGAGGCCCGTTCGATGCCGCCGCCGGCGCCAGCCGCCGAGCCGTCGTCGACGAAGGCCAGGCCGCGCTGGCGCAGCTCGCCCTCGAACACACCCATCGGCCCGCTCGCGGTGACGAACTTTGAGCCGAGGTAGTTGGTGACGCCGAAGTAGCCGGTCGCCCGCGAGAGCAGCCAGTCGACCTTGCCGGTGAGATCGGCCGGCGTCGCACCGGTCAGCAGCGTGTAAGGGCCGGGGTCGTTGTCCGGGTAGTCTTTCGGCTCCATCGGCGCTTCGAGCAGCACCTCGTGGCCATTGGCGCGCGCGAGGTCGATCCAGCCCTGCAGCCCGTCGGCGTAGGGCACGAACGACAGCGTGATCTCCGGCGGCAGCTGCTCGATGGCCTGGCGCGTCTCCTTGGCGTTCAGGCCAAGGCCGCCGATGACCAGCGCCACCTTCGGCTTGCCGTTCGATGTGAAGGGTCGTGCATAGGCCTGGAAGGGACTCTTGCCGTCGGCGCCGACGATGGGAAGCAGCGTCCCGCCGGGTCCTGGAGCGGTCAGGCCCGTGATCGGAGCGGCGGTCAGCGGCGAGCGATCATCAGCGCTGGGCGCGCCGGGCGGGGGGCCGTCCGGGAAGGTGATGATAGCCTGGCCCGGCAGGGGGGCCTGGGTGTCCTGCCCCGGTGGCTGGCCGGCGAATAGCTGCAAGGCGTCGGTGGTGACGGGGGTCTGGCCGCTATCGGGTGCCAGCGCCTCGCGCCAACCAGGCGGCGGGGCCGGCGCCCCGGGGGCCGAGAGCGCGATCCGGACGGCCGGCGTCCCGGCGTGCGGATCGGCCGCCGCCAGCAGCGCGGTCGCCGCGGCGGTCACGAAGAAGCCGGCCGCGGCCCCCACCGCGAAGGCGGGCCTGCGCCGCACGAGCCCGATCACGCTGGCGGCGATGCCGGCTTTGGGCTCGGGCTTAGGCGCTGTCTGTTGCGGTCTTTTCGAGAACATCGGCCCCGGAATCTGAGCGTCCACAGCCGCCCCCGAACGGCCGCAAGGCTCAGACGGGAAGGTCTATCCGTATGGTTAAGAAACCGAGAATGCAGCCGGGGTTCGTTACGGGTGCGCAGGCTCGGTCTTGTTGGCGTCATTGGGGGCGTCGGTGGCCTTGTCGGCGCCTGGGCCAGCATGGTCGCCAAGGATCGAGGCGAGTTTGGGCCGGGGCGCCGGGTACTTGGGTGTCGCGGCGACCGAGCCGTACTTCAACACGTCGAGCGCGCGCTCGAGCTGGAAGTCCTTCTTCGGGTCGAAGCCGGCCGGGGGCGCCTCGGCCGGTTCGTGCGGCGGCGCCCGCGTCTTGCCTTCGTCGGCGTTCAGCGCGTTGTCGAAGCTGGCCTCTGAGAACTGGAACGCGTCGTTGGCCACCTGTTGCGCCTGCTCGTCGGTTTCGGCGACCTCGAGGTCGGGCTCGATGCCGGTCTTCTGGATCGAGCGGCCGGAGGGCGTGTAGTAGCGGGCGGTGGTGAGCTTCAGCGCGCCGTCCTCGCCGTTGTGCAGGGGAATCACCGTCTGCACCGACCCCTTGCCGAAGCTGGTCAGGCCGACGATCGCGGCGCGATGGCGATCCTGCAGCGCGCCCGAGACGATCTCGGCGGCCGAGGCGGTGCCGGAGTTGATCAGCACCACAAGCGGCGCGCCCTTCAGCATGTCGCCGTCGGAGCGGGCGTAGTAGCGCTCGATGTCCTTGGGATCGCGGCCGCGCTGCGAAACCACCTCGCCGCCGTCGAGGAACAAGCTGGAGATCGAGACCGCCTGGTCGAGCAGGCCGCCCGGGTTGTTGCGCAGGTCCAGGACCCAGCCCTTGATATGCGGGTTCTTGGCCTGCAGGTCCTTGATCGTGGCCACCGCCTCGTCTGTGGTCTTCTCGTCGAAGGCCGAGACGCGCAGGTAGCCGTAGTCGCCTTCCAGGTCGCCCTTGGCCGACTTGATGTTGATCGACTCCCGCACCAGGTGGACGTCGAACGGGTCCTTGCCCGGCCGCACGATGGTGAGCGTGATCGGCTCGCCGGCCGTACCGCGCATCTTCTTGACCGCCTCGGACAACGGCAGGCCGATCAGGCTCTTGCCGTCGATCGAGGTGATGTAGTCGCCCGACTGCAGGCCGGCGCGCGCGGCCGGCGTGTCGTCGATCGGCGAGATGATCTTGACCGCGCCCTCGTCGCTGGTGACCTCGAGGCCAAGGCCGCCGTACTCGCCGCGCGTCTGGTCTTCCATGTCGGAATAGTCGTCGGGGGCCAGGTAGCCCGAATGCGGATCGAGCGAGGTGACCATGCCGTCGATCGCCGCCTGGATCAGCTTCTTGTCGTCGACCGGGGTGACGTACTGGGTCTTGACGATGGTGAGCACGTCCCCGAACAGCTCCACCATGTGATAGGCGTCGGCGCTGCTGCTCGCGGCCGTCGCGTGGGCCGGATGGTTCAGGTAAGCCATCGTTCCCGCGCCGAGCACGAACGAGGACACGCCGATCAGGAGGTACTTGCGCATGGTGGGGGCCGCTTAAGGGTCCAATACGACTTTTCCGAGACGCCAGTATTGACGCAGTTGTCCGCTTTACAAAGCCCTAAGGCGTTTCAAGACCGAAGCTATCGCTGCACGCGTGGCGCCGCCCCATTGGACCGCCAAGCACGCCAAGGGACGCAGATCAATGCACCGTGCCCCCCCTGAAACCTTGGCGAACTTGGCGTCCTTGGCGGTCGAAAGCGGCGATCCGGCTCGATTCTACCGCTTGATCCAGAGTGCGGGGTCGACGGGCGCGCCGTTCTTGCGCACTTCGAAGTAAAGCTCCTGCGGCGGGCTGGACGCCGCCATGCGGCCGATCGTCTCGCCCGCCTTCGCCGTGTGGCCGAACTGGGCCTGGCTTGCGTCCATCCCGGCCAGCACCAGGTGGTATCCGCCGCCCAGGCGCAGAATCACCACGACGCCCCAGCCCTTCAGCGCGCCGACATAGTCGACGACCCCTTCCGCCGGCGCGACCACGGCGGTGTCCGGCGCCGGCCGCCAGGTCCAGCCGAATGAGCGCCCGCCGCCCGGCTCCGGCGTATTGAACAACCGCACCGGCGCCCCGGCGACGGGGCTCAGGAACGGCTTCGGCCGCCCGAACAGGCCGGCGTGCTCGGGATCGGGCGGCGGGGGGGCGCCCTCGGCGCCGGCCGCGTTCCGCGCCAGGTCGTTCAGCGCGTGCAGGCGCGTGTTCAGGGCGGCAAGGTCCTGGCCGGCCTCGGCGGCCTCGGCCTCGGCGCTCTCTTCCAGCGCCGACTTCTGCGCGATCGCGGTCTCGATCTGGGCGCGGCGCTGGGCGATGTCGCTCTCGGTGACGAACAGGTCTTCGCTGGCCAGCGCGGCTTTCCGGCGGGTGTCGCGCAGCGCCGCGATCTCGGCCCTCAGCTGGTCGGCGCGCGCGGAGAGCATTGGGGTCAGGGCGCGCACCAGGATCGCGGCGCGCACCGCGTCCTTGATGTCGCGCGGATCGACCAGCAGCGCCGGCGGCCGGTCGCGGCGGAAGATCTCCAGCACGGCGAGCAGCCGCGCGAGCTCCGCCCGCTCGGCCCCCAGCCGCTGCTCCATGTCCGCCTCCTGGGCGTTCAGCGCCGCGAGCCGGAGGCGCTTGCCGCTGACCGTGCGCTCGCCGGCCGCCTGCGCGCGGTCGAACTCGGCGAGCTGCGCATCCAGGCCGGCGATTTCGCTGCGGGCGGCCTGCGCCTCCTCCAGCGCCTCGGCCCTGGCCCGCTCGCGGTCGTTCGCCTGCGCCTCGATCTCGCGCACCGCCGGCGACGGCGGCGCCGCGGCGAGCAGCAGCAGCGAGGCCAGCGCTGCGATGGCGATTCGTGCGTGCATTCCGCGGCGCAGTTTCGACCACGAAGGACACGAAGGACACGGAGAAGAGCACGAAGCTGAAAGTTGTGATCGCGATGCGGCCACCCGCGCCTTTAGTGACCGTCGTGTTCTTCGTGGTTCAATGCGGCTTCGCCGCAAGCACCCGCTTCAGGCGGCTGTTTCCGAGCGCTCGGCCGAGACCGCGTGGCTGATCGCATCGAACAGCTGGCCGACGTTGATCGGCTTCCGGGCGGGGCTGCGTGGATTGGCGCCATCCCCCCCAACGGGCCGGTCCCTTGATCAGTCCCGGTGGTACGGCTGGCCGGCGAGGATGGTGGTGGCGCGGTAGATCTGCTCGGCCAGCATCAGGCGGGCGAGCGCGTGCGGCCAGGTCTGCGGCCCGAACGCCAGCCGCTCGCGCGCGTGGCGCAGGACGCCCGCGTCCAGCCCGTCGGCGCCGCCGATGGCGAACACCAGCTTCCGCTGGCCCTGGTCGCGCAGGGCGGCGATCCGTTCGGCCAACTCACGTGAGGTCACGGCCTGGCCGTGTTCGTCGCAGGCGATGACGTGCGCATCGGCGATGGCGGGGGCGAGCGCCTCGGCCTCGCCGGCCTTGCCGGGCTTGCGCGCCTCCACCTCGACGATCTCCACCGGGCCAAGGCCGAGGCTGCGCCCGTTCGCCGTCGCACGCTCGGCGTAGGCTCTGGCCAGCGCCTGCTCGGCGGTGCGGCCGAGGCGCCCCACCGCGGCGATGACGATCTGCAAAGGGGGCCTCAGTTGGCCGTGGCGCGTTTGGGCGGCTCGAACGACCAGATCTTTTCGAGGTTGTAGAAGTCGCGCACTTCGGGGCGGAACAGGTGGACGATCACGTCGCCGGCGTCGATCAGGACCCAGTCGCAGTGCGGCAGACCTTCAACGCGCGCGCGGCCGTGGCCATGCTCCTTCAGCGCCCGCAGCACGTGGTCGGCGATCGCGCCCACGTGCCGGTGCGAACGGCCGGAGGCGACGATCATGGCGTCGGCGACCGAGCTTTTGTCTCTCAGATCGATTTGAACGACGTCCTGGGCCTTGTCGTCTTCAAGCCGGGCCAGGATCAGCCCGGTCAGGTCCGCGACGGAGCCGAGCGGAGCGGCGGAAGGTTCGGGCGCGCCGGCCCGTCCTTCGAGCGCGCGAGGCGCAACAACGCGATTCAGCTGGTTACTCTCCTCTGGGTGGCCGCATATCACACAATCCAGCATACCACGGCACGGGGTCGCGGTCAGGAGGCTTTCTCCGTTGGGTCCCCACCCTCGCGGGCGCGGATGGCCGTCGAAGACGCAAAATTGAGCGGCGCGGTGAGGTAGATCCACGCCGGTGGCGCGGTTTGCGCCAGCCGCCGCGCCTCGCTGGCCGGCAACCGCGCCCAGGCGAATCGCCGCGCAGCCGGCGAGGTGCGCCCCTTGAGCGCCCAGCCGGGGCGGGCGACGACGCAGATCGGCACGAGCCGCATGATCTCCTGCCAGCCGCGCCAGAGATGGAAGGCCGCCAGGTTGTCGGCGCCCATCAGCCAGACGAAGCGCACCGCCGGATAGCGGCCGCGCAGCGTCCGCACCAGATCGAGCGTGTACCTCGAACCCAGCCGCGCCTCGAGGTCGGAGACGATCATGCGCGGGCCAGAGGCCACCCGGCGCACGCCCGCCATGCGCCGCTTCAGGTCCGCCGTCCCCTGCCGGCTCTTCAACGGGTTTTGCGGCGAGACGAGCCAGACGACGCGGTCCAGGCCCAGCCGGGCCAGCGCCGTGCGCGCCACGTGCGCGTGTCCCTCGTGCGCGGGATTGAACGAGCCGCCCAAAAGGCCGACCCGCATGCCTGGCCTGACGTCGAAGCCCGGCCGCAGCATGTGGCTGGTCCGAAGCTTCACGCTCGGGTCTGGCCGGCGCCGCGCACCACGTACTTGAACGTCGTCAGCTGTTCGGCGCCGACCGGGCCACGGGCGTGCAGCTTGTCGGTGGCGACGCCGATCTCGGCCCCGAAGCCGAACTCGCCTCCGTCCGAGAACTGCGGCGAGGCGTTGACCACGACGACCGCGGAGTCGACGCCGGCGACGAAGGCGTCCTTCGCGCGTGCGTCCTCCGCCACGATGGCGTCGGTGTGTCCGGAGCCATAGCGGCGGATGTGCTGGACCGCGCCATCGACGCCGTCGACCACGGCGACGGCCAGCGTCGGCGCAAGATACTCGGTGATCCAGTCCTCCTCGGTGGCCGGGAGCATGCCGGGCGTAAGCGCGCGGGCCGCCTCGTCGCCGCGCAGCTCGCAGCCCAGGGCGGCGAGGTCGCCCGCGATCGGCGGCAGCAGGCGTTTGGCCGCCGCGCGATCGACCAGCAAGGTCTCGGTCGCCTGGCAGACCGACACGCGCCGCATCTTCCCGTTCGTCACGATGGCGCGCGCCTTGGCGAGGTCGGCCGAAGCGTCGACGTAGACGTGGCAGAGGCCCTCCAGATGCCCGAGCACCGGTGCCTTGGCCTCGGCCTGCACGCGGGCGACCAGGCCCTTGCCGCCGCGCGGGATGATGAGGTCGATCGCATGGTCGAGCCCGGCCAGGATCATGCCGACCGCGGCGCGGTCGGCGACCGGGGTGATCTGCACGCAGGCCGCGGGCAGGCCGGCGGCGATGAGGCCCTCCTCGATCGCGGCGTGGATGGCGAGCGCCGAGCGCAAGCATTCGGAGCCCGAGCGCAGGATCACCGCGTTGCCCGAGCGCACGCAGAGCGCCGATGCATCGGCGGTGACGTTCGGGCGGCTCTCGTAGATCATGGCGATGACGCCGATCGGCGTGCGCACGCGTTCGATGTCGAGCCCGTTCGGCCGCGTCCAGTGGGCGATCACCGCGCCGACCGGGTCGGGGATAGCGGCGACCTCGTCGACCGCGCGGGCGATCCCTTCTAGCCGCTCCGCGTCCAGCGTCAGCCGGTCGAGGAAGGCGGGCGCCAGATCGGCGGCGCGGCCGGCCGCCTGGTCCTCGGCGTTCGCGGCCAGGATCGCATTGGCATGGCTGCGGATCGCGCGCGCCATGCCGCCGATCGCGGCGGTGCGCGTCTCCGCGCTGGCCAGCCTGAGCGCCTCGGCGCCCCCCCGCGCGCGCCGGCCCGCCTCGCGCATCAGCGCTTCAAGATTGAGAGCGGCGTCGTCCATGGGTCAAGGATTTCGCGACTATGCGCCCGCATTGCAAGCCCTTGGGCGACGAAGGCGCTGCTTAGTGAGCGACCGACTTGCGATGGGGGTGAGGGGCGTTCCGCTATCCATCACTGCAGGAGTCTGCGCCGCGTCGGTGACCTTGCTGCGGCGGAGGCCCTCCCGCCGACGCTCGCCGACCAGGCGAAGAAATACGGCCTGACGCCCTAGCCGCTTACCCCGCGCTCAGCGCCAGGTCGTCGGCGTGGATCAGGGTGGGGCCGGCGGTGTAGCCCAGGCGCGCCTCGATCTCGGCCGAGCGGGCGCCGATGATCCGCTCCGCATCGCCGGCGTCGTAGCGGCTCAAGCCCCGAGCGATCTCGGCGCCGGTCTCGTCGCGCACGACGATCGCGTCGCCTTTGCCGAAGCGGCCCTCGATCGCTTTCACCCCGGCGGGCAGCAGGGACTTGCCGATGCGCAGGGCCTGGACCGCGCCGGCGTCGATGACGACCGCGCCCTGCGGGGCGAGCGAACCCGCGATCCAGGCCTTGTAGGCCGCCGCCGGCGTGGTGGCGGGCTCGATCAGCGTCGATCGCGCGCCGGCCTCGACCGCGCTGAGCGGCGAAGGACGCGCACCCAGGGCGATCAGCGTGGCGCAGCCGGCGCTGGCGGCGATCCGCGCCGCGGCGAGCTTGGTCGCCATGCCTCCGGAGCCGACGCCGGCGGTGCGATTGACGCCGCCGGCCATGGCGTCGATCGCCGGCGTGAGCTCGCTGACCAGGGGCACATGCTCGGCGGTCGGATCGCGCCTCGGGTCGCTGGAATAGAGCCCGTCGACGTCGGAAAGCAGCACGAGCAGGTCGGCGCCCGTCATCTGCGCCACGCGCGCCGCCAACCGGTCGTTGTCGCCGTAGCGGATCTCCTCGGTGGCGACCGTGTCGTTCTCGTTGATCACCGGGGTCACGCCCAGCGCCAGCAGCCGCTCGAGCGTCGCGCGCGCGTTCAGCCAGCGGCGGCGCGTCTCGGTGTCGTCGCGGCTGAGGAGCACCTGGGCGGCGACCATGCCGACCGGCGCCAGCGCCTCTTCCCAGGCGTGCATCAAGAGCGACTGGCCGGCCGCGGCCGCCGCCTGCTTGGACGGAAGGTCCAGCCGCTTGCCGCCCAGACCCAGGCGCCGGCGGCCGAGCGCGACCGCGCCGGAGGAGACGATCAGCAGCTGCTGGCCGCGGGCGCGGATGCGGGCGGCGTCCGCGGCGAAGGCGGCGAGCCAGATGCGGTCCGCCGAGCCCTTGTGTGCGTCGACGAGCAGCGCCGAGCCGACCTTCACCACCAGCCGCCTGGCGTTGGCGAGCCCGCTCACGGCCGCCAAGCCTCGGGCTCGGGCGTCGGCGCGGCGGCGTCTTTCGCGGCGCGCACTTGCCGATAGGCGGCGCGCATCAGCGCGGTGACGCCCTCGCCGGAGACGCCGGAGACCATGTGGGGCGCCGACCCGCACGCAGCCGCAAGCGCCGCGCGCCGCTCATCGCGCACGGCTGGATCCAGCGCGTCGACCTTGTTCAGCGCGACGAGCTCAGGCTTTTCCGCAAGCCCCGCACCGTAGGCGGCAAGCTCCGCCCTGACCGTGCGCCAGGCGGCGGCGACATCGTCCTGGGTTGCATCGACCAGATGGATGAGGACGGCGGTCCGCTCGACGTGGCCGAGGAAGCGGGTCCCTAAGCCCGCGCCCTCGCTCGCCCCCTCGATCAAGCCCGGGATGTCGGCGAGCACGAATCGCTCGTTGGCCGTAAGGTCGACCATGCCGAGGTTCGGGTTCAAGGTGGTGAACGGATAGTCGGCGATCTTCGGCCGCGCCGCCGAGACGGCCGCCAGCAGCGTCGACTTGCCAGCGTTCGGCAGGCCGACCAGGCCGACGTCGGCGATCAGCTTCAATCGCAGCCAGATCGTCTTCTCCTCGCCGGGCTGGCCGGGATTGGCGTGGCGCGGCGCCTGGTTGGTCGGGCCCTTGAACCGCGTGTTGCCGAAGCCGCCGTTGCCGCCCTTCAGGAGGCGCACGCGCGCGCCCGGCTGGTCGAGGTCGACGATCAGCGTCTCGCCGTCCTCGTCGAACACCTGGCAGCCGACGGGGACCTTCAGCACGACATCCTCGCCGTTCGCGCCATGGCGGTCGCGGCCCATGCCGTGCTGGCCGGTCTTGCCCTTGAAGTGCTGGTCGTAGCGGTAGTCGATCAGGGTGTTCAGGCCGTCGGCCGCCTCGATCCAGACGTCGCCGCCCTTGCCGCCGTCGCCGCCGTCCGGGCCGCCGAACTCGATGAACTTCTCGCGCCTGAACGAGACGCAACCCGCCCCGCCATCGCCGGAGCGGATGATGATCTTGCACTGGTCGAGGAATTTCATCGCAACGCCAGTGTCGCCGACTTTGCGCGCGTTCGGAACAGAGCGGCCGACATCAGGCCAGTCGCACCATCATGCGCGATGGGACGTCCGCGCCGCGCGCCTTGGAAAACAGCGGCTTCACCACCCCGGTGTAGAGGAAGCCCGCCTTGCCCAGCACCCGCCCCGAGGCCGGGTTGTCGGCGAAGTGGCCGGCGACAACCCAGCGCCTTGCCCAGGCGCCGTCCGCCCAGGCGAGCGCGCCCTTGACCGCCTCCGTCGCCAGGCCGCGGCCCCAGAAGGGCCGGCCGATCCAGTAGCCGAGCTCCGGCGGCTCGCCGTCCTTGGGATGAAAGCCCAGCACGCCGATCGGGCCGTCGCCCGCATGGTCGATCGCGAACACGGCCTCGCGCCCGCGATCGCGGGCCGCCATGCGGCCGATGAATTCGTTCGCGTGGGCGCGCGTGTAAGGGAAGGGCATGGAAGCCGTCATGCGCACGACATCGAAGTCGTTGGCGAGCGCGGCCAGGGGTCCGGCGTCGTCCGCCTTGGGTTCGCGCAGCCGCAGCCGCTCGGTCGTTATGGCCTCGAGCTGGTCGATCATGGTTGGCCTCCCTCTCTTTAGGTCCCGTTCTCGTGCGGGCTCCAAACGCATTTGCGGGGAGCCCGGCGCCGGACTCCCCGCTTGGATGTTTGGTCCGGATCGCCTGGTTTCAATCGGCGCGATCCGGAGAAATTCTCAGAAACGGCCTAGGTTTTCGCCGGCGTGGCGGCTGCCGGCTCTACGCCGACGTAGACGCGGTCGTTGCGGCGGGTGGTGAATTTCACCGCCCCGGTCGCGGTCGCGAACAGGGTGTGGTCCTTACCAAGGCCGACGTTGTCGCCCGGCCAGAACTTGGTGCCGCGCTGGCGCACGATGATGGAGCCAGCGTTCACCTGCTCGCCGCCGAAGCGCTTCACGCCCAGCCGCTGGCCGGCCGAGTCGCGGCCGTTGCGCGAGGAGCCGCCGGATTTCTTGTGGGCCATGGGCTAGCGCTCCTTCGGCTTGGCCGGCTTCTTCGCCGCGGTCGCCTTAGCCGCCTTCGGCGCGGCCGCAGTCTTCGGGGCGGCCTTGGCCTTCGGTTCAGCCTTGGCTTTCGGCTCGGCCTTGGCTTTTGGCGCGGCCTTGGCGTTCGGTTCCGCCTTCGCCGCCGGCTCGGGCGTGGCGGCCTTCGCAGGCGCCTTGGCGCGGGTGGTCTTGGGCGCGGCAGCCTTAGCCTCTTCGGCGGGCGCAGGCGCGGCCTTGGGCGCGGGCTTCGGCTTCGCCGCCTTGGCGGGCGCGGCTTCGGCGGCGACGACGATCGCCTCGCCGCGGGCGCGGGCGTTCAGGACGGCGCGGGGCGTCAGGTCGACCGTTCCGTCCCAGGTCTCCGAGCGCTTGCCGCCGGCGATCGCGGTCACCCGCAACACGCTCTCCCACTGCCGGTGGCCGCCGGTGCGGCGGTAGCCCTGGCGCCGAATCTTCTTGAAGATCTTGACCTTGTCGCCCTTGCGGGTCTCGATCAGCGTGGCCTCGACCTTGGCGCTGGCGACCAGCGGCGCGCCCACGGTCACGTCGGCGCCGTCGCCCAGCATCAGCACGCGCTCGAAGGCGACGGTCGCGCCGACGTCGCCGGCCAGCTTCTCGACGACGATGAGGTCGCCGGGCTTGACCCGGTACTGTTTGCCGCCGGTTTCGATGACCGCGTACATGGCCTTGGACGTCCTGAAGCGAAATGAAAGCCGCCCGCGAGCGAGCCCGCGGGCGAGGGAGGCGTCTTATACAGACGAGGCCTTTGAAGTCAACGAACGGGGTCCCCTAGAGCGAGGTCAAGTGCAGCAGCCGGGCAGTCCCCCAGGTGAGACATACCAGGGCCAGTAAGCCCCATCCGCCAATATTGGCCCAGAACGCGATCGGGTTCGCGGCTCGTGTCGGACTCCGCCATGAGCTGCGGTGGGACTCCGAAGCGAATGGAAAGCGGCCGTGCCGCAGCGCCCAGCCGATGAACAGACTGCTGACCAGCGGATAGCCCAACAGGAATTCCGTGTTGATGAAGGGAACGAGCACTACGCCGCCTCGAACGCGCCTTCGACGAAGCGGTGGCGCAGGACGAACTTCTGGATCTTGCCCGACCCGGTCAGCGGCCACTCGGTGACCGCGATCCAGTGGGCCGGCGTCTTCTGCGGGGCGATGTGCGCCCGGCAGTGGGCGCGGAGCGCGCCTTCGTCGAGCTCCGCGCCGGGCGCCAGGCGCACGAAGCAGGCGACGACCTCGCCCCAGCGCTCGTCTGGCACGCCGACGACGGCGACCTCGACCACGTCCGGGTGCTCCAGGAGAATGTTCTCGATCTCGGCGGGGAAGAGGTTCTCGCCGCCGCGGATGATCATCTCCTTCACCCGGCCGGTGATCCGCACATAGCCGCGCGCGTCCATGGTCCCGAGGTCGCCGGTGTGCAGCCAGCAGTCCTGGTCGATCGCATCGGCCGTCGCCTTCGGATTGTCGTTGTAACCCAGCATCACGCAGTAGCCGCGGGCGCAGATCTCCCCGATCTCGCCCACCGGAACCACGGTGTTGGTCCCTGGATCGCGGATCGAGATCTCGGTCTGCACCGAGGGCTGGCCCACGGTCTCCGAGGAGTCCTCGAAGCTGTCCGTCGCCTTGATCTGCGTGACGATCGGCGAGCTCTCCGTCTGGCCGTAGACCGTTTCGAAGTCGCAGCCGAACAGTTGGCGCACGCGCCGGATCAGCTCGGGCGGCACCATCGCGCCGCCGGAGATGGCGATGCGCACCGAGGCGAGGTCGCGCGGGCTCGCGGCCTGCGCCTCGCACAGCCCGACCAGCATCGTCGGCACGCCGAGCAGGAGCTCCACCCGCTCGGACTGCATGAGGTCCAACAGGCGCGGCGGATCGAACAGCTTGGCGATGATCATGCGGCAGCCGAACTGCACCGAGCCCAGCGTCAGAAAGGCGCAGCCCGAGGTGTGGAACATCGGCATGAAGTTCAGCACGGTCTCGGCTTCGCGGACCAGGGCGCGATTGAAGGCCATGCGGGCGTTGTTGGTCAGACCCCTGTGGTGCAAGAGCGCGCCCTTGGGAAAGCCCGTGGTGCCGGAGGTGTACTGGACCTGCGCGGGGTCTTCGGCCTTGACCTCAGGCAGCGGCCGCTCGGCGGCGCCGCGGGCGAAGAGCGCCGCCGCGTCGGTCATGTCGACCACCTCGCGCAGCGTCTGGATCTCGGCCGCGACCTCGGCGGCGATCTCCGCCATCGGGTTGCCGCGGTACTCGGGCGTCAGGAACAGGCCCGACGCGCGCGACTGCTCGAGCACGAACTTGAGTTCGCGCGGGCGGTAGGCCGGGTTGGCGGTGACCAGCGTCAGGCCCGCGAGCCCCGCGGCGTACTCCAGGATCACCCACTCCGGCACGTTGGGCGCCCACACGCAGATGCGCTCGCCGGGGGCGTAGCGGGAGGCCAGCGCCAGCGCCAGGCGCTCGGCGTCGGCGAGCAGCGTCGCGTAGGTCCAGCGGCGGCGCAGCACGCAGTCCATGTCGGCCTCGACCAGGGCGACGGCGTCGGGCCAACGGCTGGCGGCATCGCGCAGCAACCCGCCGACGGTGGTCTCCAGGACCGGCTCGCTGGTGTCGGCGGGCCAATAGCTCTCGGTCAGGCTCATCCACGTCTCCCCCAAGATCGGGCAAAGTCTCTCACACGCTCCCGGGCAAAGGCAAAGGGCGCTCGCTCCGGCCCTGCCTTTAAGCGAAGGCCGTTCGCACCTAAGTTGGCGGCCATGAGCGAGACTCCACGCACGCCGGTGACCGTGCTCACCGGCTATCTCGGGGCGGGCAAGACCACGCTGCTGAACCGCATCCTCTCGGAGGATCACGGCCGCCGTTACGCCGTCATCGTCAACGAGTTCGGCGAGATCGGCATCGACAACGACCTCATCGTCGGCGCCGACGAAGAGGTGTTCGAGATGTCGAACGGGTGCGTCTGCTGCACCGTGCGCGGCGACCTGATCCGCGTCTTACAGGGGCTCGCCAAGCGCAAGGGCGGGTTCGACGCCATCGTGGTCGAGACCACGGGCCTGGCCGATCCCGGCCCGGTGGCCCAGACCTTCTTCGTCGACGAGGACGTCAAGGCCCGGACCGTGCTCGACAGCGTCACCACCGTCGTCGACGCCAAGCACGTGCTCGCCCGATTGGACGACAGCCGCGAGGCGCGCGAGCAGATCGCCTTCGCCGACCAGATCATCCTCAACAAGACCGACCTCGTGGCCGAAGGCGATCTCGTCGCGCTGGAGGCCCGCCTTCGCCGGATGAACCCGCTCGCGCCGATCCACCGCGCCCAGCGCTCCAACGTGCCGCTCGAGGCGATCCTCGGCCGCGGCGGCTTCGACCTGGACCGCATCCTCACGCTCGAGCCGGAGTTCCTCAATCCGGCGCACGGCGAGCCGGGTCACGTGCACGACGAGGACTGCGAGCACGATCACGGGCACGATCACGGGCACGGCCACGAACACCACGACCACGTCCACGACGACGACATCAAAGGCGTGGCCCTGACCCTCGACGCGCCGGTGAACGGCGCGGCGGTCAGCCGCTGGCTGAGCGAGCTCCTGGCCGCGCAGGGACCCGACATCCTGCGCGCCAAGGGCATCGTGAACGTGAAGGGCGAGGACCGCCGTCTGGTGTTTCAGGCCGTCCACATGATCCTGGAAGGCGACCTCCAGCGGCCGTGGCGCGACGACGAGCAGCGCACGAGCCGCATGGTCTTCATCGGCCGCAATCTGGATGAAGCGGCGCTCCGCGCCGGCTTCGAGGCCTGTGCCGCCTAAGCGCCGGGCACGTTCTCGGTGATCAGCGCGACCTTGTAGAAGCCGTCGGTCTGCAGCTGGTTCACCACCTCCATGAAGTCCTTGTACTTCACGGTGCGGTCGGCGCGGATCAGGACGTTCTGCGACTGCGGATTGGAGCCGCCGAAGGCGCGCGTCAGGTCGCCGCCCAATGTGGCCAGCGAGGTGCTGGTGTTGTTCCCCTTGATCACCAGCGTGAGCTTGGAGTCCTCGCCGATCGACAGGTAGGTCGGCTTGTCGTTCGGATTCTGGTTCTCCTGCGCCGGCGGCAGGTCGATCTTGATCGCCACCGTCGCCAGCGGGATCGACACCATGAAGATGATCAGCAGCACCAGCATCACGTCGACGAACGGCGTGACGTTGATGTCGGCGTTCTGGCCGAGTTCGTATTTCCCGCCCTTCTTGCCGCCAAGCTTGACTGCCATTCACTCGTTCTCCGCCTGCGCGCGGCCGTCTTGGTCCGCGCGGTTTGCGCGACTAGAACCATGAATGCCCCCGTCTCGTAAAGCCCGCCGATGACTCTGGACGCCTACGTCACCGAAGCCCTGTTCGACCGATCGGGCGCCGCCTGGTTCGCGCTCGGCGACGGGACCGTGGCCCGCGAGGGCGGCGAGCGGATCGAAGCGCACGCGGGCGGGGCGATCCTGGCCGCCGTCCCGCACCCGAGCGGCGAGGGGCTGGTGACCGGCGGCGACGACGGGCGGCTGGTCTGGACAAGGGCGGGCGCGACGAAAGGTCTCGCCGAGTTCAAGGGCCGCTGGATCGACGTCGTGGCCGCGAGCGCGGAGTCGGGGCTGATCGCCTTCGGCGCCGGGCGCGAGGCGCGGGTGCTCGACGCCAAGGACGCCGCTTTCGAGCGCGTCTTCGGCCACGAGAAATCGGTGGCGAGCCTCGCTTTCGATCCGCGTGGCCGGCGCCTGGCGGCGGCCACCTACGGCGGCGCGGTGCTCTGGTACGCCCGCATCGCCGAGCAGAAGCCGGTGCTGCTCAAGTGGCCAGGCAGCCACATCCTGGTGGTGTTGAGCCCGGACGGCCGCTTTCTGATGTCCTCGATGCAGGAGAACGAGCTGCATGGCTGGCGGACCGCCGACGGCAAGGACCT
>DATNIH010000121.1:0-18606 GCA_035604515.1 Caulobacteraceae bacterium
GAGATCCACGGGTTCTTGTAGTTGAGGTGCACCACGAACCCGAGCGCCACGTAGTGGTCGCCGAAGTGGTACATGAAGCTGCCCCCGCCCGTAGCGTCATCGAGCGGCCAGCCGACAGTGTGTTGCACGAGGCCCGGCTCAAATACGGCGTCCGGCACCTGCCACAGTTCCTTCAGCCCGATGCCGAACTTCTGCGGCTCGCGCCCTTCGGTCAGCCCATACTTCGCCTGGATGACCTTCGCGAGCGAGCCGCGCACGCCCTCGGCGATGAAGACGTATTTGCCGTTGATCTCCATGCCGGGCTGGTAGTCCGGCTTCTTTTCGCCGTCCTTGCCGATGCCGACGACGCCGACCACGACGCCTTTCACCGACCCGTCCTCCCGGAGGGTCAGGTCCGAGGCGGCGAACCCGGGATAGATCTCGACGCCCAGCTCCTCGGCCTGCGCGCCTAGCCAGCGGCAGAGGTTCGCCAGCGAGGCGATGTAGGCGCCATGGTTGTGCATGAGCGGTGGGAAACCGAACATCGGGATGGTGATGTCGCCCTGCGGCCCCAGAAGCATGAACCGGTCCTTGGCAACCGCCGTCTCCAGCGGCGCGCCTTTCTCCTTCCAGTCGGGGAACAGCTCGGCCAGGCCCCTGGGGTCGATCACCGCGCCGGAGAGGATGTGGGCGCCAACCTCAGAGCCCTTTTCCAGCACCGCGACGGTGATCTCCGACCCCGCCGCCGCGGCCAGCTGTTTCAGGCGGATCGCCGCCGCGAGCCCGGCCGGCCCGGCGCCGACGACGACCACGTCATAGTCCATCGCCTCGCGTTCGACGTCGTCGCTCATCGCCTGCCCATCCCTTCGATCACGCAACGGTCTTATTCGAAGCGCCGGGCGGGGCGGTCAAGGGCCTGCTTGACAACCTCGCCGGCTGGTCTAGGCCGCTCGGCATGAGACAGAACGCAGCGCTCGCGAAATGGCGTCGGGGTGAACCGTCGGTGGGAGCCTGGCTCTCACTCGGCAATGTTCACGTGGCGGAGATGATCGCCAACGCGGGATTCGACTGGATCTGCGTCGACCTGCAGCACGGCCTGATCGAGTATGGCGACCTCCTGCGCATGCTGCCGGCGATCTCGACCACCGAGACCACGCCGCTGGTGCGGGTCGCCAGCAACAACCTGCCGGAGATCAACAAGGTGCTTGATGCGGGCGCCATGGGCGTGATCGTGCCGCTGGTGAACACCGCCGAGCAGGCTGCGGCGGCCGTCTCCGCCTGCCTCTATCCCCCCGATGGGACCCGCTCGTTCGGCCCGACCCGGGCGGCGATGTGGGGCGGCCGCGGCTACGCGCAGGAGGCCAACGGCCAGATCGCCTGCATCGTCATGGTGGAGACCCAGGAAGGCCTCGACAACCTCGACGCCATCGTCGCCACGCCGCACCTCGGGGGCGTTTACGTTGGCCCGGCGGACCTCGCGCTGTCACTCGGCCTGCCAGCCCGCGGCGATGTCGATGAGCCGCGCCATCTGGCGGCGGTGGAACGCATCCTCGCCGCCTGCAAGCGCGAGCGCGTGCCGGCCGGCATCCACACCAGCAGCCTCGAGTGGGCCAAGCGCCGCCTGGCCATGGGCTTCGACTTCGTCACCCTGGGGACGGACGCCGGCTTCATGATGCAGGCGGTGACGGCGGATCTCGCGGCCGTTCGGGCGGGCTGAGGCCTGGTTTCGGCGCGGGCCGAAGCATCGGCCCCGGATAGCGTGCCATCAGACGCGGAAAGGAGACCGCGCCATGACCGCCACCTACGAAGAAACGCTCGACTATCTGCAACGCCACTTTCTGACCCTAGAGCAGCTGTCCGAACGCTCCGGCCTGGCGCCGTCGCGGCTGGAAGCGCTGATCGACGCCGGCCTGATGCCGGCCCACTCGCACGAAGCGACGTTCCGCCTGACCGTCTATGCCAGGGTCAACGGCCACCATCCCACTGAAGACAAGCGCGTCCGCTACTACCACCCCGATCTGGCGGAGCTGGCGAAGGCCGCGGACACAGCGGCGCAGGACCTCGGACTTGCCGACGCGGCCATCGCCGTCCGGGCGCAGCACGACGCTGAGGTCTTCGCGGCGTCTTCCCTGGCGGCCGGCGACCTGGCCCTCAGGGCCTTCGCCGATGATGCCTGGTGGATTTGGCGCGACGGAACCATCGGTGTCTGCCTGCAGCGGTTCGCGCCGGCCAACATCGTGCGCAAGACCGAGGCGGTCGCGGCGATGGCGATCGCGCTGGAACAGGCGGCGGCTGACGGACCGGGCGCCGTCGACCGCAGCGCGCTCGAAGTGGCGTTGGAGGCCTACGCCGCGGTCGCCGGCCCGTTCGGACCGCATGAGCTCGACACCAGCACCCGCGCCCGGATCTACGACCCGGCGCTCGCTCTGGCGGCCAGGATCGAGCGCGGGGCGGCCGCCTAGTCGCGCGCCGCCTGCCTCAGCCGCGCCAACTCGGCCTCGACCGCCCGGCGACGCAACTCCCGGGTCGGCGCGTACACCATGACGCCCTGGGCGATTAGGGCGATGCCCCAGCAACCGGCGGACCAGAGGAACCACGGGCTCGATGGCGTGACGCTCAGGTTGCCGAGCGCCATGCCAGCGTTGACGACGACATAGATCGCCGCGTGGATCCAGAAGCCAGCTTTGGCGTCGACGCGGCGTTCGGCCAGGCGTCGCAGTTCGGACTCGTTGGCGAAATCGGACATGACCGGTCTCCTCGCGCTTGATGCGCCGGCAACCTAGATCTGGTCATGATCTCGGAAAACTGAATTTCGCAGCTAAGTGATATCGATTCGGAGGGGATCGCTGGCGCCCGGCTTCCGGCGACGCGGGCAAGTGCTAAGTCTGGGAGATGCTCGACCCGCGCGCCGTCGAAAGTTTGATCGCCTTCTGGGCCGAGGCGGGCGTCGACGTAGCTTACGCCGATGCGCCGGTCGACCGCATGGCGCGCGGTCTGGAGGCGTTGAAGCCGAAGCTCCAGGCCGCGCTCGCGCCGCCAACGCCGATCAACGCGCCGCGTCCAGCGTTCGCCCCGGCCGCGGTCGACGCTGGGTCCGTCGAGGCGGCCCGCGCCGCGGCGGCGGCGGCCAATGACCTGACCGAGCTGGAGGCCGCCATCGTCGCGTTCGACGGTTGCGATCTGAAGCGGCAAGGCGCCAGCCGCGCTGTGTTCGCGCGGGGCGAGCCCCGCGCGCCGGTCATGGTGATCGGCGAAGGGCCTGGCGCCGAGGAGGACGCGCAGGGCGCCCCGTTCGTCGGTCGCGCCGGCAAGCTGCTCGACAAGATGCTGAGCGCCGCGGGCCTCACCGGCCGGGTGTTCATCACCAACACCGTATTCTGGCGTCCGCCCGGCAATCGCACGCCCTCCCCCGCCGAGCAGGCCGCCTGTGCGCCGTTCGTCGAGCGGGCGATCGCCCTGGTGCGGCCGAAGCTGCTGGTGCTAGCCGGCGGCGCCTCGGCCAAGCACATGCTGAAGACGTCGGAGGGAATCCTCTCGCTGCGCGGCCGCTGGTTCGAGTGGACAAGCGAGGACGGCGCGCTGGAACTGCCGGCGCTGCCGATCCTGCACCCGGCTTTCCTGTTGCGGCAGCCCGCGGCCAAGAAGAAGGCGTGGGAAGACCTGCTGCGGCTGACGGAAAGGCTTGATCGGCCTGGGCGGCCTTCGTAACCTCGCCCTACGTACCGTTAAGCCTCATCCGGCATATTCGGAGGTGGTTGGCCCTGCGGCCAGCCGTCGCCTGCTACGCGAAACTCTTGATTTGCGACCCGATTCAGCGAACGCACACACGTCCGTCCGGGTCCGTTGGGCGAAGTAACGCAAGGGACGAGGAAGCCGCATGGGGGCTAGACGACTGACCACGGGCGTGGCCGCCGCCGTCCTGTTCGGCATCGCCGCCTTGCCGGCCAACGCCGGCTCGCTCGCCGCCCTCGACGCCCATGACGTCGCCCTCTACGCCGCCGCGTTCCAGGCCGCCGAGCGCGGCGATGTCGCCGCCGCCGACCAGGCGATCGCCCAGGTCTCCGATCCCTGCCTCACCGGAAAGGTGCAGTACGTCGAGCTGACCCACGCCAAGGCGCGCTCGGCCAGCTATGACGAGCTGAACCGCTGGCTGAACTCGTTCGCCGACCTGCCCGGCGCGAGCCTGGTCTATGAGTTGGCATTGCGGCTGAAGCCTGCCGACGCCGCGCCGCCGAAGCCGGCGGCCACCGCCGCCTCGGCGCCCGACAGCGACCTGCGACTGCCGCCGTCGCACGAATACCACGCCGCCCGCGAGGCCTATTTCGACGGCAACGTGCGCCAGGCGCTGGAGCTGGCCCGCCGCGGCGGCGATGCGTGGATCGCCGGATTGGCGGCCTATCGTCTCGGCCAGTACGGCGACGCGCTGATCTCGTTCGAGCGCCTGGCGGCCAACCCGGCCGAGGATGACGCGGTGCGCGCCGCCGGCGGCGTTTGGGCGGCCCGAGCCGCGGTCCAGGCCGGCATGCCGGATCACGTGACGCCGCTGCTGAAGATCGCCGCCGCCGCGCCTGACACCTTCTACGGCATGATCGCCCGCCGGAAGCTCGAGCTGGCCGACGACCCGATGGGCCGGCTGATCGATGCGTCGACCAGCGGCGCGCCGCCGCCCGCCTCGGCGCCCGCCGTCCAGGGCGAGACCGCACTCGACCGTCTCGCCCGCACCGACCCCCGAGCCCACCGCGCCGTCGCGCTGATGCAGCTTGCCCGCCAGGTCGACGCCGGCGCCGAGATGCGCGCCGGTTTCGCCGAGGCCACCGACGATGAGACCCGCGGGCTGTGGATGAACCTGATGTTCGAGCTGGGCCCGAACAAGCCGCCGACCGGCGAGATCGTGCTGAGGGCCGCCGCCCCGGTCTCGTCCGCCCGCACCGCCTATCCGACCCCGGCGCTGCAGCCCGCCGGCGGGTTCACCATCGACAAGTCGCTGGTCTACGCGATCGTCTGGCAGGAGAGCCGGTTCAACAGCCTCGCCGTTTCGCCTGTCGGCGCGGTCGGCCTGATGCAGCTGATGCCGCCCTCGGCGGCCAGCATGGCCGGCGATCCGAACCTGGCCGCCGATCCGATCCACCTGTTCGACACCGGCCAGAACCTGCAGCTCGGCCAGGCCTACATCCGTTGGCTGGAGAGCAATGCCGGCCACTATGATCTGCTGCGGACCATCGCCGCTTACAACGGCGGGCCCACGACGCTGGCGCGCACCGAGAACGGGCTGCCGCCCGGCGCCGACAGTCTGATGGTGATCGAGAGCTTCCCGTTCTCGGAAAGCCGCGCTTACGTGCGCAAGGTGGTCGCTGCTTACTGGAGCTACCGCCGCCAGTTCGGTCAGCCCTCCCGCACGCTGGACGCCGTCGCCCAGGACCTGCCGACGGTGGATGTGCGACTGGACGAGACCGCGCCGGCGAGCCCGTCAGCGCCGGTCCAGAATGCGCAGTCGTCCGCCACCACGGCGGGCCAGGCGCTGGAGATCCTGCTCCACCACGCCGGCTGAGCCGGTGAGGCCCTTGGGAACCAGCCAACCCTCGGGGCCTGGAGCCAGACTAATCCCAGCGGGCCGCAAGACGAGCCGCGCCGGCCGCTGGGTGTCTTTGCCCAAGTGGGCCATCACCAGCTCCATCCAGCCTGGCGCGAAGTTTGGTCCGAGCGGCAGTCCGGCGATCCAGGGACCCTTGGCGTGCTGGAATGCGTCGGCGAAGTCGTCATGAAGTCCCGCCCCGGCGTCGTCGGCGATGGCGTGAGCCGGACCGGCCGCGCCGATCACCGCCACCTCGCGCACCAGCCCTTCGGCGGCCGCCGGCACCAGCGCGGTAAGCAGCCGGGTCAACGCGATCGGGTCGTCGGTCGCGGTGATCAAGACGGAGATCAACCCCAAAATCTCCCGGTGCGGCGGCTGCTCATGCCTTGGCTGAGCGCGACACGCTGGTCAGATCGTCGCCCAGCACGATCTCGCCGTCGAAATACGACCGGGCGATGGCGCGCCACTCTTCCTCCTGGCCGCTCGCCATATGCGGCACGTAGTGGGTGAGCATCAACGTTCTCACGCCGGCGCGTTGCGCGGTCTGCGCCGCCTGCTCGACGGTCGAGTGGTAGTCGAGGATGTCCTGCAGGCGCTGCGCAGGCACGCGCCTGACCAGATCGTCGCGGATCACGGTCTGCACATAGACATCCGCGCCGCGGCACATCTCGTCGAGTTCGGCGCAAGGCACGGTGTCACCCGCCAGAGCGACGATGACGCCGGCGTGTTCGACGCGGTAACCCAGGGTCGGGAACACCGGCGAGTGGTCGGTGCGATGGGCGCTGACTGCGCAGTCGCCGACCACGAACGCATCGCCCGGCGAGAGCTCGGTCGTCTCCACGACCGGCCCGGCGTTGAGGTCGGCATGGTGGTCGAGGCGGTATTTGACGTCGAACGCCAGCATCGCCAGCGTCGCCTCGACCAGGGCCTTCGCCCCGATCGGCCCGAACACCTTGAGCGGCGTCGGGCCGAGGTTCATCACCCAATGGCTGGTGATGATGTCGTTGAGGTCGGTGATGTGGTCGGAGTGCATGTGCGTCAGCAGCACCGCCGAGATCGCCGCCGGCCCGACGCCCACCGCCGCCAGCCGCATCACGACACCGCGCCCGCAATCTGCCAGCAGGTTCACGCCGCCCGCGCGCACCAGCGTCGCCGGCCCCGCCCGCTGCGGGTTGGGCAGCGGCGAACCGGTGCCGAGCAGGATCACGTCCATCGGCTGTTCCCCGAGCAAGCTGAACTGTCGTGTAGAACAATTCGGCTGTCCCTCAAGGGCGGGTCCGCAGTCCGCGTCATCGCCACCAGCGCCGAACGATCTAGTTCTTGTTTTGTTCTGGTCACGCCGGCATTATGGTCCGATGGCGACTACCTCTCCGAGCGGTCCGGCGCCCCGCGGTCGCGGCGCCCAGTCCAATGCCAGTGGCCGGTTCGAGAGCCTTGTGCGCGAGGCATTCGACGACGGTTGGACCGCCGAGGACGAGGCGCCCGCGCAGCTGAAGACCCACGTCACGCCCGAGCGGTCGAAGACCATCATCGCTCGCAACACCAGTCCCGACGTCGGCTTCGACCGCTCGATCAACCCCTACCGCGGCTGCGAGCACGGCTGCATCTACTGCTACGCCCGGCCGAGCCACGCCTATGTCGGCCTCTCGCCGGGTCTGGATTTCGAGAGCCGCATCTTCTTCAAGCCAGAGGCCGGACAACTGCTGGCGAAGGAGCTCTCGAGGCCGAGTTACCAGCCCGGCGCGATCCACATCGGCGGCAACACCGATCCCTACCAGCCGCAGGAACGGCGGCTGCGGGTGACGCGCGGCGTGCTGGAGACGCTGCAACGGTTCGCCCATCCGTTCTCGATCATCACCAAGTCGGCGCTGATCCTGCGCGACGCCGACATCATCGGACCGATGGGCCAGGCGCGGCTGGCCCGGGTCGCTGTCTCCGTGACCACGCTCGACCGGGCGCTGGCGCGGGCGATGGAACCCAGGGCGGCGACGCCGGACAAGCGTATCGCCGCGATCCGCGGCATCGCCGGCGCTGGGGCGCCGGTCACGGTGATGTTCGCCCCGGTGATCCCGGGCCTCAACGACCACGAGCTGGAGGCGGTGCTGGAGCGGGCGGCCGAGGCGGGCGCGAGCCGGGCCGGCTACGTGGTGTTGCGCCTGCCGCTGGAGATCAAGGATCTGTTCCGCGAATGGCTGGAGGCGGCCCGCCCCGATCGCGCGGCGCGGGTGATGAGTCTGGTGCGCCAGATGCGTCACGGCCGCGACTACGACATGCGCTGGGCCGAGCGGATGAAGGGCGACGGCCCGATCGCCGAGCTGATCGGCGCCCGCTTCTCCGCCGCCACCCGCCGCTACGGCCTCGACGGCGCGCGCCAGTCCCTCGACCTGACTCAGTTCAAAATCCCGGCCAAGGCAAGCAACCAGCTGGAGCTGTTCGGCTGACCGCCCCTCGCCCGTCTTGCCACGACTCCCGAAATCGGTCCTAAGCTCGCGGCGCTTCGGCGGGCGGCCGAGGACAGGGTGAGGAGCCGTGGTGGCGGAATTTTCGGCGTCTGACGCGGCGTTCACCGGATTTCGGGTGGTGGCCGAGCGGCCATGGGCCGTCGGCATTTGGGCGTTGCTGCAGTTCGTGGTCTCACTCGCCCTCAGTCTGTTCGTCGCCTACTCGGCGGGGCCGGCCTTCACCAAGCTGGCCAACCTCGGCCTCCAACCGCCCAGCCAAGACCCGACCCTGGTGCTGGATCTGTTCCGCCAGGTGGCGCCGACCTACGTGGTGCTGCTGGTTGGCGGCCTTGTGCTCAACGCCGTGCTCTACGCGGCGATGAACCGCGCCGTGCTGCGGCCGCAGGAGAGCCGCTTCGGCTACCTGCGGCTGGCGTCGGACGAACTGCGGCAGCTGGGCCTGTTCGCCATCTTCCTCGGGCTCGGAATCATCGCCTACGCCATCGTGCTCGTGGTGATGATGGTGGTGGTCGTCGTGGTCGCCCTCGCCGGCGGAGGATCGGACGGCGCGGCCCTGGCCCTGGCGCTGGCGATCGCGCTGCCGGCGATCATCTGTGGCTTCGTCTATCTCGCGGTGCGCCTTTCGCTCGCCTCGCCGCTAACCTTCGACACCCGCAAGATCGATCCGATGGCTGCTTGGCGGCTGACCCGCGGGCGCTTCTGGCCGCTGCTGGGGACCTACTTCATCGCCTTCGCGCTCAGCATCGTGGTGGTGGTGCTGACCTTCGCCATCGCCGCCGCTGCGATCGCCGTCATCGGCGGCGGCATCGGCGCGCTCGGACCGGCCTTTCAGTCGGACATGGGCTCAGTGGCCGAGGTGGTGACGCCGACCCGCCTGGCCTATCTCACCGTCTCGGCCGTCGGCCAGGCGCTGATCTGGCCGGTGACCATGACACCGCCCGCCGCGATCTACCGCGCCCTCACTGGCGCGGTCGCAGGGCGCGTGTTCGACTAGCAGCCGGCGACCGCCTCGGGGCCTTCCACGCACCCTTGCCGGGTTCCACCCGATAGTCTTTGGTTAATGAAACCTTACCGGTTGGCGCGATCGCTGCAGGCGAAGGCCCTCAGCGTCGCAAAATGGTGCGTGAGCCGTGCCCTGGACCCAGATCGATTTTCGTCAGGACACCCACCTTTGGTGGGGCCAGATCGCCACCGAGCGGCAAGCGCAGGAGGTGGTGAGCTGGACCGCCTGGTCGCTGCTTCTGGTGGGTCTTGCGCCGCTCGGCGCGCTCGGCCTCTCGGCGGTGCGGGGCGAGCTGACGCTGGCCTGGCCCCTCTATGAGAATTTCGGCCAGAACTGGATCGTGCTCGGCCAGATCGCCTTCGCCGCAATCGAGGTCGGCGCGGCGGTGACGCTGCTTCGCACCCGCAGCTGGGTCTCGGCGGTGATCCTGCTGGCCTGCTGCGTGTTCGTGATCTCGGTGCTGATCGCGACCATGGCCCACGTGTTCGCGGTCGGCGACAACGCGGGGACGATCGCCAGCGAGAACGGGGTGCTGCTGGCGGCGATGCTGTTCTTCGTGCGGCTGATCTGGCGGGCGATGTATGCGGCCCAGTCGCTGCGGCGGCTGCAGCTTTCCGAGCATTTCATCTGATTTTGATGCCCCCGGACCTCGCGTAACGCCGCTGTGGCGGCTTGCGCCGGCCGAGTGAATGACGTTCAGTTGACGGGCGAACCCTGCCGGAGAGCCTATCAATGCCCCTCGACACCGCCGAGCTCGACTTCGATCCCGACGCCCTGCGTGAGAAATATCGCCAGGAGCGCGACAAGCGCCTGCGCGCCGACGCCAACGAGCAGTACGTCGAGGTCGAGGGTGACTTTCGCCACTACGTCGACGATCCCTACATCGAGGCGCCAATCGTCCGCGGCCCGCTGACCGACACGGTCGACGCCCTGGTGATCGGCGGCGGTTTCGGCGGCCTGCTGGCCGCGGCCCGCCTGCGCGAAGCCGGCGTCGACAAGATCCGCATCCTCGAGAAGGGCGGCGACTTCGGGGGCACCTGGTACTGGAACCGTTATCCGGGCGCCCAGTGCGACATCGAGAGCTACATCTACCTGCCGCTGCTGGAAGAGACCGGCTACATCCCCAAGGAGAAGTACAGCTTCGCCCAGGAGATCCGCGACCACAGCCGGCGGATCGGCGAGCACTTCGACCTCTACAAGGACGCCTGCTTTCAGACCGAGATCCGCGAGATCCGCTGGCTCGAGGACGAGAAACGCTGGCTCGTCACCACCAACCGCGACGACGCCATGAAGGCGCGCTATGTCGTGATGTCGAACGGGCCGCTGAACCGGCCGAAGCTGCCGGGCATCCCCGGGATCGAGACCTACAAGGGCCACTCGTTCCACACCAGCCGCTGGGACTACGCCTACACCGGCGGCAGCTCCTACGGGAACCTCGACAAGCTTGGCGACAAGCGCATCGCCATCATCGGCACTGGCGCGACGGCGATCCAGTGCGTGCCGCACCTGGGCGCGGCCGCCAAGCAGCTCTACGTGTTTCAGCGCACGCCTTCGTCGGTCGATCTACGCGGCAACAAGCCCACCGACCCCGACTGGGCCGCCTCGCTCCAGCCTGGCTGGCAGAAGCGGCGGATGGAGAACTTCAACATCCTCGTCAGCGGCGGCGCGCAGGACGAGGACCTGGTCAGCGACGGCTGGACCGACATCATCCGCAACCTGCTGTCCATCGCCGCCGTGCGCGGCGACAAGCCGATGTCGATGGAAGAGCTGGCTCAGACCATGGAACTGGCCGACTTTCGCAAGATGAACCAGGTTCGTGGCCGGGTCGACGCCCTGGTGCGCGACCGCCACGCCGCGGAGGCGCTGAAGCCCTGGTACCGCCAGTTCTGCAAGCGGCCGACGTTCAACGACGACTATCTGCCGACCTTCAATCGCGACAACGTCACCCTGGTCGACACCGCCGGCAAGGGCGTCGAGCGGGTGGATGAAACCGGCCTGGTTGTGGCCGGCGTCCACTACGAGGTCGACTGCATCATCTTCGCCACCGGCTTCGAAGTGGGCACGTCCTACACGCGGCGCGCCGGGTACGAGATGATCGGCCGGGACGGCGTCACCCTGAGCCAGTACTGGGCCCGGGGACCGCGCACCCTGCATGGTCAGATGAGCCACGGCTTTCCCAATTGCTTCCACATGGGCGTCAACCAGAACACCCTGACGCCCAACTTCCCGCACCTGCTCGACGAGCAGGCGCACCACATCGCCCACATCGTCGGCGAGGCGAACCTGCGCCAAGCCACCACCGTCGAGCCGACTGCGGAGGCGGAAGCGGGGTGGGTGCAGACCATCGTCGATACCGCGCGACTGAACCTCGAGTTCCGCCAGGCGTGCACGCCCGGCTATTACAACGGCGAAGGTCGCGCGGGCGCGGACGACGGCCTGTTCGCCGGCCTATACGGTCCCGGCCCGGTGGCATTCTTCGCCCTGGTCAAAGCCTGGCGCGACGGCGGGATGGAGGGGCTCGAGATCGCCTGAGGGCGCTCCGGCGCTGGCGCGAGCGAACTGACGGCGAATCGGCTGCACCTGCCGCTCCAACAGCACAGTGCGGCCGTGCGCGCGCCTTAGGCGGCGCGCGGCAAACCGGCCGCACCGCAGGAGTTCTGGTTGCCGGCCCCCCGGAATTGCCAATAATCAGGCTGCGCCACTTCAGCGGCGAGCCTGCTTCGACTTGCCGCCGACGAACGGGGGACCCCATGACCGACACCGATGAACAGCTGCCGAACGTCGGCCGCCGCGCCTTCATGTGGGGCGCCGCGATCGCGGCGGCCGCGCCGATCGTCACCGAGGCGAACCTCGCCTGGGGATTACAGCATGGCCGGCTCGGCGCCGACGTCCCCCCTGACGCGGTGCTGATCAACGCCAACGAGAACCCACTTGGGCCATCGAAAGCCGCCCTGCAGGCGATCACCGATATTGCCCCGCTTGGTGGTCGCTACGACAAACTCGACCTGATGGACAAGTTCAGCCAGAAGTTCGCATCGCAGCACGGCCTGAAGCCCGAGAACATCGCGATCTACGCCGGCTCGTCCGAGCCGCTGCACTACACCGTGCTCGCCTTCACCTCGCCGTCCCGTGGCCTGGTCACGGCCGATCCCTCGTACGAGTCGCCGCTCGCCGCCGCGCAGTTCAAGGGCGCCCCGATTCACAAGGTGCGCCTGACTCCCGACGCCGCCCATGACGTCAAGGCGATGGTCGCCGCCGACCCCAACGCCGGCGTGATCTACATCTGCAATCCCAACAACCCGACCGGCACCATCACGCCAAGGGAGGACATCCTCTGGGCGCTGGCCAACAAGCCGGCGGGGTCGATCCTGCTGGTCGACGAAGCCTACATCCACCTGTCGGACGAGCAGGACGTGCTCGACCAGGTGGTGGCCGGCAAGGACCTGATCGTGCTGCGAACCTTCTCCAAGGTGTACGGCATGGCCGGAATCCGCTGCGGCATGGCCATCGCCCGCCCCGACCTGCTGGAGAAGCTGCAGCCCTACCTGCAGAACATGATGCCGGTCACGGCCCTCGCCGCGGCCGTCGCCTCACTCGACGACCCCGACCTGGTGCCCACACGCAAGAAGTGGATCGCCGACACACGCAGGGAGACGATCGCCTGGCTGCAGCAGGCCGGCTACAAGCCGATCGGCGTCTCGCACAGCAACTGCTTCATGATCGACACCGGCCGCGACGGCCATGGCGTGATCGACGCCCTGCGCAGCAGGAAGGTCTACATCGGCCGCATCTGGCCGGTCTGGCCCAACGCCGTGCGCGTCACCGTCGGCACGCCTGACGAGATGGCGAAGTTCAGGGTCGCCTTCAAGGAAGTCATGGATGCGCCGGCGATGGCCGGCTCGCCCACCCCCGCTCAGCATGCAAGCGCGAGTCTGTCCGGCATGGGCGGCACGCGCTTCCTGTCGTAGAGCCGCGGCCGGCTACACGATCCGCGTGTTGCGGTTGCCCCAGTAGGCGTCGCGCAGCAGGCGCTTGTAAAGCTTGCCAGTGGGCAGCCGAGGCAGTTCGTCGGCGAAGTCGACCGAGCGCGGGCACTTCATGTGGGCCATATGCTCGCGGCAGAAGCCGATCAGCTCGGCCTCGAGTTCCGGCCCCGCGGCCACGCCCGGCATCGGCTGCACCACCGCCTTGACCTCCTCGCCGAGGTCCTCGTTCGGCACCCCGAACACCGCCGCGTCCGCGACCTTGGGATGGGTGATCAGCAGGTTCTCGCACTCCTGCGGGTAGATGTTCACCCCGCCGGAGATGATCATGAAGGTGCGCCGATCGGTCAGGTGCAGATAGCCGTCGGCGTCGAGATAGCCGACGTCGCCGACGGTGCTCATGGCCCCGTCGGGCGAGCGGGCTTCCTTGGTCTTATCGGGGTCGTGGAAGTACTCGAACGGGGTCGCGGTCTTGAACCAGATCGTGCCCGGCTCGCCGGCCGGCGCCGGGTTCATCTCCTCGTCGAGGATGTGCAACTCGCCCAGCACCACCTTGCCGACCGTGCCTGGATGAGCGAGCCACTCGGCGCTGTCGCAGGCCGTGAAGCCAAGGCCTTCCGTTGCGCCGTAGTACTCGAGGATGATCGGACCCCACCAGTCGATCATCTGATGCTTGACCTGGATCGGGCACGGCGCCGCGGCGTGGATCGCCACTTCGAGGGATGACAGATCGTAGCGGCGGCGTGTCGCTTCCGGCAGCTTCAGCATGCGCGAGAACATGGTCGGCACGAGCTGGCTGTGGGTCACCTCGTACCGCTCGACCAGCGCCAGGTACGCTTCCGGATCGAAGTGCTCCATGATCACCGCGGTGCCGCCACAGCGGATGGTCAGGTTCACCGCTCCCTGCGGCGCGGAGTGGTAGAGTGGCGCCGGCGAGAGGTAGACCATGCCTTCCCGGTAGCGCCAGAGATCGATCAGGAAGCTGAACAGGAAGAGGCTCTCGCTAGGTGGGCTTTCCGGCAGTGGGCGGATGATACCCTTGGGCCGTCCGGTCGTGCCGGACGAATAGAGCATCGCCGTGCCGAGACATTCGTCCGGGATCGGCGTATCGGGCATCGCCGCGGCCGCCTCGTCGAGGTTGACGAACAGCCCGCCGTCGCCCGGCCCGTCGACTACCAGGCAGCGGGTGATCGCCGGCGTCGCGGCCACCGCCTGGCGGGCGATCTCCAGCTTGGCCTGCGAGGTGATCAGCACCTTGGATTGGCTGTTCTGCAGCAGGTAGGCCACTTCGTCCGGCTGCAAGTAAGAGTTGACGCAGGTGTAATAGAGCCCCGACCGCTCGCCCGCGGCGCAGCACTCCACGTACCGGACGTGGTTCTCCATGAAGATCGAATAGTGATCCAGCCGGCCAAGTCCCTGGCCACGCAGGTAGTGCGCCAGCCGGTTGCTGCGAAGCTCAAGCTCGCGGTAACTGATCGCCTCGCCGCTTCCGGCCATGATGACCGCCGGCGTGTCCGCCTTCTGCCTTACCCAGTTCCCCGGATACATCCCGCGCGCCGGCTAAGGATCGATCCGCGCCTGGGCGTAGCCGCTGAGGACTTCGACGCCGTTCTGGTTCTTGGTCGAGACGTCGAGTTCCACGAGCTTCTTGCCGCCCTCGTCCGTGATCTCCTTCACCGTCGCGGTGGAGTCGAGCGTGTCGCCCGGCCAGACCTGGCTGGTGAAGCGCACGCCGTATTTGGTCAGCCGCGCGTCGCCGACATAGTCGGTCAGCATCTTGCCGGTCATGCCCATGGTCAGCATGCCGTGGGCGAACACCGAGGGATAGCCGGCCACCTTGGTGGTGAAGATCTCGTCCGTGTGCAGCGGGTTGTAGTCGCCGGACGCACCGGCGTACTGCACGATCTGGGTGCGCTTGAGGTCGTCGACTAGGCGCGCGGTGTGAGTGTCGCCCACCTTCAGTTTGCTGGCGCTGAGAGCCATGACCTAAGCCTCCGTCTTCTGGTCGACCGGGCGCTCGGTCCGGACGCCGACGCCGCGGGCGGTGATCACCAGCTCGCCGTGCTGGTCGCGGTACTCGGTGACGTTCTCGGAGAACACCAGCTTGCCCGAGCGGCGGCCCTCCTTCTCCCAGGTCTTGCCGGGCAGGTTGGTCGCGGTGAGCACGTCGCCCGGCTTCAGGTGGCGGTGATATTCGAAGTGCTGCTCGGCGTGCAGGCCGCCCCCACCCCCGCCGCCACCGCCGCCCCCCCCGGGTTCGCGCACGATGCCGGTCGGGTTCTTGCCGGAGCCGAACCAGGGCTGGCCGACTTTCGGGCGCAGGAAGTAGTCGGGGTCGAACTGGGCGCTCGCCTGGGGAAAGGTCGGCGGGGCGATGATGCCGCCAGCCTCGGTGGTCTTGGCGTATTCGGGGTCCGAATAGACCCTGTTGTCGTCGCCGACCGAGCGGGCGAACATCAGGATGTGGCTTGCTTCCACGGGAAATGTCTTGGCGGCCATGGCTTCCTCTCAAGATGCGGCCGCCTCTTGGGGGCGAGCGCGCCATCTACCAAAACGAGGTCGCAAGGCCCCCGTCAACCGCCAAGCGGCGTTGACGTGGGGTCCGATCTCGCGGCGTGGGCGCTGAGCCTTGATGGACTTTCCAGGCGCCCAGGATGAGAAGGCGCGGCATGAGCGACGAATTCTTCCCGACGCCCCTGCCGCCGACCCTGACCGACGGCGTCATCTGGCTCGACAGCCACACGGTCGAGGACGCCGAGGCGCACCACGCCGGCGAGGATGATGAGATGATCCGCCGGTTCGACGGGACCGAGAAGGCGACGCTCGATCAGATGCGGGGCGCCATGCGCCGTTGGATCGCCATGCGCGCGGCCGGCGGTCCCCAGTTCGCCTACGCCATGCGCGACAGTGCCGGCGGCGTCCTGATGGGTGGGTGCGAGATGCAGCGCCGGCGGCCCAACACCGCACATGTGTCTTACTGGCTCTACCCAGCGTTCCGAGGCCGCGGCTACGCCAGTCGCGGGCTCGCTCTGTTGTGCGCCGAGGCCGCGAAGATCGACGGCATCGCGACGGTCGAAGCCGACATCGCCGCCGATAACCTCGCCTCGCGGGGCGTCGCTTTGCGTAACGGCTTCGTCCAGGCGGGAACAGTGACCGACAAGACCTGGTCAGGGGCCATCGTCACCCTCGATCGCTACGTTCGGCCGGCCAGGATCGCCGGCTGAATCCTAGCGCCGGGCGAAATTGGCCAGGTCACTGGCCGTATCGCGGCTTATCTCCGGGCAGGCGACCGCGAAGACTTCGGTGCCGTGGGTCGTGCCCATCACCTGGCGGCAGCGCGCCGGCTGGCCGGCCTGCAGCAGCAGCCGATAGAAGCCGATGCCCTCGTCGCGTAGCGGGTCACACTCGTTGACGCTGATCACCACCGGCGGCAGGCCTTTGACGTCCTTGATGGTCGCGAACCCAGGCCACGCCAGCGGGTCCTTCGCCTCGAACGCCTCGATGCCGTAGGCCATCGCGCCGCGGTTGCTGTGCAGGTCGAGCAGGATGCCGTTGTTCTCGGTTGAGGAGACGTAGCGTTCGTCCGGCCAGGCGCCGGCGATGTAGGGGCAAAGCGCATAGAGCCCCTTGATCAGGCCGATGTCGCCGTCGCGCAGCAACTTCAGCCCGGTGGCCAGGGTCAGATTCCCGCCACCGCTCTCGCCGGCGATGACGATCCGGGCCGGATCGATGCCCAGCGCCGCGTGGTTGGCCGCCACCCACTTCAGCCCGCTGACGCAGTCGTTGAGCCCGGCTGGATAGGGCGCCACCTCGGGCGCCGACGACGCCTGCAGGCAGTTGCGAAAGTCGACCATCGCCACCGCGACGCCCTGGGCGGCGATGATGCGGCCCCAGGCGCGATACATGCCGTCGAACGCCGACATGCTCTGCATGCCGCCGCCATGGATGTAGTATACGCACGGCAGGATCTCGTCGTTCTCCGGCCGGATGAACTGGACGTTGATCGCATTGCCGTCCGGCTGCGAGGTGAAGGTCGCGGTCTTGATGATCAGGCCCTTGAACGAGGCGACGGCCTCGGTGTCGATGGCGTCGAACATCGCCTTCTGCTGCACCTGAGCCGCCTTGGCCGCCTCAGTGTTCACCTCGGCCAGCAGTTGTGCGCGGTCCTTGGCGTCGCCGGGGGTGGTCATCTCCGGCCAGCCGCCGAACATGGCCTTGAGGCGCGGATCGATCCTCGGATCTGAGGCGAGTTTGGAAGCCATTGCCGTTCCTCCGGTTGTCGCGCCCAAGCTATGATGGCTGGAGCCGCCGGAGAAGAGCCCATGCGCAGCGAAAAGATCGAGTTCGCGAACGGTCAGGGTCAGACGCTCGCCGCGCGGCTCGACCGGCCGGACGGGACGGCCAGGGCCTACGCGCTGTTCGCCCACTGCTTCACCTGTGACAAGACCGCCAAGGCCGCGGTGCGGATCAGCCGCGCGCTGGCGGGGCTGGGCGTGGGCGTGCTGCGCTTCGACTTCACCGGGCTGGGCGAAAGCGAGGGCGAACTCGGCGGCTTCTCGGCCAATGTGCAGGACCTGATCGCCGCCGCCGCGCACATGGAAGCCCTCGGCCACGCCCCTGCCCTGCTGATCGGCCACAGCCTCGGCGGCGCCGCAGTGCTGGCGGCGGCCGGGGAGATCGCCTCGGCCAAGGCGGTGGCGACCATCGGCGCGCCGGCCGAGGTCGACCACGTGCTGAAGCTGCTGGGCGATGGCCTCTCGAAGATCGAGGCCGAGGGCGCGGCCGAGGTGAAGATCGGCGGGCGTCCCTTCACCATCCGGCGCGACTTCGTGAATGACGCGCGGATGCACGATCTGCCGGAGCGCGTCGCGCACCTCCATCGCGCGCTTCTGGTGCTGCACTCGCCGGTCGACGCGGTGGTGGGGATCGACAACGCCTCGAAGATCTTCCTCGCCGCCCGCCACCCGAAGAGTTTCATCTCGCTGGATGCGGCCGATCACCTGCTCACCCGCGGCGAGGACGCCGACTACGCCGCCACCGTGATCGCCGCCTGGGCCAGCCGGTACCTGCCGATGGCCGCCGACGTCCCGGCCGAGACGCCCGACGGCGCGGTGCTGGTGGAGGAGACCGGCGCAGGCAAGTTCCAGGTGCAGGTCAGCGTGCACGGAACCCGCTTCTTCGCCGACGAGCCGGAGGACGTCGGCGGCCTGGGCTCCGGCCCCAGCCCCTACGAGCTGGTCTCGGCCGGCCTTGGCGCCTGCACCTCGATGACGCTGCGGCTCTACGCCGAGCGCAAGGGCTGGCCGCTGCGGCGCACCCGCGTCGCCGTGCGCCACGACAAGATCGCCGGCCAGGTCCCGCCCGACACCTTCGCCCGCCAGATCGCGCTGGAGGGCCCGCTCGACGCCGAGCAGACCGCCCGCCTGCTGGAGATCGCCGACAAATGCCCGGTGCACCGCACGCTTGAAGGCGGCGCGCGCGTCACCACCGCCCCGTTCCCGCAGCCGCCGCCGGCGACCGACGCGAAGGCGGTGGAAACCGAGGCGGTCGAGCACTTCAAGGACATGGACGCCGAATGCCGCGAGGCTGACGCGCGGGGCTGACACC
>DATNIH010000122.1:0-4196 GCA_035604515.1 Caulobacteraceae bacterium
GGCGGGCGCAGCGCGCGGATATCCTCCGCCAGCCGCTCGTCCGGCATCACCGGATTGAGAGTGACAACGCAGCGCTCGCCGACGATCACGCCCAGGATGGCGGCGAAGTGGGGCGGGCGGTTGCGCAGCAGGCAGCCGACCGGCGCCCCCGCGCCCAGGCCCAGGTCGCCCAGCCGCCGCGCCAGGCCATAGGCCAGGAGGCGAACGTCACCCCACGAATGGAGCTCGTCGCGGAACTCGATCGCCGGACGGGCCTCGTCGAGCGCCAACACCGCGGCGATCTGGCCGGCAAGATACGACATCCGAACCCTCTTCACTCAGCGGGCCCAATTGGTACCCTGCTCGCCAGCAAATTCAACCTGGTCTAATCAGCTATAGGATTTTTCAGGGTGCTGCGGAGGTGGTGTTGGACGCTGAACTGACCTGGATGCCAGCGTGGAAGATCGCCGCCCTCGTGGCCGCGAAAGAGGTCTCGCCGGTCGAGGTGACAGAACACTTTCTGGGGCGGATCGAGACGTTCCAGCCGACGCTGAAGGCGTTCAAGCACGTCGATCCCGCCGGGGCGATTGAGCAGGCGAGAGCCGCCGAGCGGGCTGTGCTGCGAGGCGAGCCGCTGGGTCCCCTGCACGGTGTCCCGATCTCGGTGAAGGAGCACATCGCAGTGGCCGGCATGCCGGTGACGAACTTCATCGGCGCCCCCGACCGTATCGCGAGATCCGACGAACTGGCGGTGACGCGCCTCAGGGCGGCGGGAGCGATCATCGTCGGCGTCAACGCGATGATGGGAACCCGGGCCTCCGAGCCTGGTCGCTACAACTGGGAGGCAGAGGCGCGCAATCCATGGGATCTGTCCCGCGTACCCGGCTGGTCGAGCTCGGGCGGGGCGGCCGCCGCCGCGGCGCGGCTCGTGCCAATCGCCTTGGGCTCGGACGGCGGCGGCTCCACGCGACTGCCGTCGGCATACTGCAGCCTTGTGGGCATGCACCCGACGTCCGGACTCGTGCCGAGCTTCAACTATGCGATCCGGATGCGCGCTGACCGCACCACGACGGTCGGGCCGCTGGCGCGAGACGTACGCGACGCCGCGCTTACGCTGCAGGCCATCGCCGGCCCGGACGGCCGCGATTTCGATGTGCTGCAGGGTGATCCGCCCGACCTGCTCGGCGGCCTGGGCGACGGCGCCGAGGGCCTGCGTCTTGCCTGGACCGATGACTTCGGCTTCGCATCCATGTACGCCTTCGAGGAGAGCGCCCGCATCATCGAGTTCGTGCGCGACGCCGCCCAAGGGCTGACATCGCTGGGCGCGCTTGTGGAGCGGGCCGACGTGGCCTGGGAGGACTTCTTCCCCGGCTTTCTGGCTACCGCCCACCTCTTCCGCCCGCCGATGGGCGCCGCGATGCCGCCGCCCAGCCGCGAGGCCTGGGCCAGCGCAATGGATCTGCGACAACGCAACTGGACTCGGTTCCGCGAGCTCTTCCGGACCTGCGACCTGTTGGTTAGCCCCACCGCCCAGCTGCTGCCGGCGAGGATGGAGGATTGGGCGGCATGGTGGGGCGGCGCGGGGCCGGTGGCCCTCCCGCACAAGACGTTCACGCCGCACTACACGAGCCACACCCATATGTTCAATTGGCTCGGCTTTCCCGCCATCTCGGTCCCGGCCGGGTTCGTCAACGGCCTGCCGGTCGGGCTCCAGTTTGTGGGTTGGCCCGGCGACGACTCCAGGCTGCTGCGCCTGGCCGAGGCCTTCCTGCGGGCTTTTCCTCGTCGGGAGAAGCCGCCAGTCTCGTGACCTACTCAGCCGCGCAAACCGCTGGCGGTTCCGGAGCCAGGACCTGCCTCAGGAAGTCGGCCGTGTAGGTCGCGGGACCTCGACGGAGAACGGCGTGGAGGTCATCGGGCGTGTCGACGTCCAGCCCCAGCGAGTCGCAGGCGAAGACGGCCACCGACAGTCCGCGCTGGCGCGCCGCCCGCTCGTGCCGGGTGAAGCTGCTCTGGCCGAACGCAAGCGCGAAGCGCGCCTGCGGCCTGATGAGGATCGCGCCGGTACCGCGGTCCAGTGCCGGGGTAAGCACCACATCGTGTGTCGCCGCGAGAGCGACGGCACGGCTCAGGTCGTCCGGGTCGAGCAGCGGCAGGTCACCGGGCAGCAGCGCCACGGTGCCGTCCGGCGTCTGTCCGGCCAGTTCGTCGAGCGCCTGGTTGAAGGCTGCGTTCAAGCCACGTCGACCCTGGCGAATCACACGCGCGCCCGCCGTCGCCGCGAGGTGGGCCAGCGCTTCAGTGGGCGTCACGACGACGACCTCAGAGACGCCCGGCGCGCGGCCGGCCGCCGCCAACATGTCGCGCAACATCGCCTCGGTCAGTGCTGTTCGCTGGACGCCGTCGAGCGCATCGGCGCAGCGGGACTTCGATCGCGGTCCGCCCCGCGCGGCGACCACTAGGCTGATCATAGCGACGCCGCGGGTTGGGCCAAGGTCCTGAGAGAACGAGCGAAGTCGAGCGTCTCGGTCGCAAGGCGTACGCGGTCTTGGTCGGTCGTCATGACCGTCTGAGTGACGTGGACGGCGAGGCCCCGCGCTTCGAGGCAGCTCGCCTGATCGGCGTCAGCGATGTCGATGACCATGGCGTCGATCAGGCGGACGTAGTGGTCTGCGATGGCGGTGACGGTCCCCGGCACGCCGAGTTCAGCCATGAGTTTCGCCGTCGGTCCCTTGACCGCCCGCCCACCCACCAACGGCGAAACCGCGACGCGTGGGCTGGCGGCGGCGCTGATCGCCTCGGCCACCCCGGGGACGGCCAGGATCGGATCGATGCTCAGGTAGGGGTTCGACGGGCAGATGACAATGGCGGCGAGATCGCGCCGGGCGAGGTCGCGCGCGAAGTCCGGTGATGGCTGGGCCCCGGTCACTCCTTCGAAGCGCACCCCGCGGACAACAGGCAAGCAATGTTCACGGACGAAATAATGCTGAAAGGGCAAGGGACCGATCTCCGTGTCCAGCCACGTGCGAACGGGTTGGTCCGACATCGGAACGATCGAGTGCTTTACGGTGAGGCGGCGCGCGAGGTCGGCCGTCACCTCGCTCAAGCTCTCACCCGCTTTCAGCCGGCGGGTGCGTTCGACATGGAGAGCGAGGTCGCGGTCACCGATCTGGAACCAGTCCTCGCCGCCTAGGCGGGCCAAAGCGCCGAGAAAGTTCCAGGTGTCGCCGGCCGATCCCCAGCCCCGCTCCCGATCGGCGAGGCCCGCCAGGGTATAAGTCACGGTGTCGATGTCGGGTGAGATCTCGAGGCCGAGGTGCTGGAAATCATCGCCCGTGTTGACGACAACGGTCAACTCATCCTCGGGCAGAGCGGCCGCCAGGCCAAAGGCCAGCTTTGCTCCACCGACGCCACCGCAGAGCGCCAGCACGCGCCCGGGGCCAGCCGCCTGGCTCACCGGAAGAAGTCCTGCTCGAGTGGTCGGACGAGGCCAATAGCGGCGCCGCTCTCAGCTGGGTCATAGATGGCGCCGCGGATCAGCGCGGCCGGCACACCCTCCGCAGCCTCGCCAATGACCAGCGAGGCCGCGGCGCTGAGCTCGTCGGCGACGCCGACGAGCGTCGTCTGCAGTGTGCGCCCGAAGAGGTCGTGCTCGCCTCGACGATCGCGCAGAGGCTTCATGCCTGCGACGCCTATGGCCGTCCCGGTTGTGCCCAGACGCCACGCGCGCCCCAAGCTGTCGTTGACGATCACCGCCAGGCGCACGCCAAAACGGGCCTCAAGCGCTGCCCGAAGAGCCCGCGCGCTCGCGTCAGGGTCTTCAGGCCACAGCAGGACAGCCTCACCTTCGGTAGAATCACGAACGTTGGATGCGTCGATCCCTGCGTTGGCCGCAACGTGGCCAAGCCGGTGCCGCGCGATCACGAGGCCTGGCCGCACCCGCATGATCTCGGCCGACTCGCCAGCAATCAGCTCAGCTAGCGCCTCCGGCTTGCCACTCTCGACCGCAAGCGAGCGACCCGCCTCGGACACTGCCACGTCAGCGACGCCGACCGTGCGGCCCTCGACCTTGGAGACTACCTTTTGCGCCACCACGACCACATCGCCGTCCTGAGGCGCGAGTCCGTTGCTGACAATCGCCGTGGCGAGGGCACCGGCCAGGTCGTCGCCAGCCGCGAAGAGCGGGAGCCCGCGGATCGGCGTGACCGACACGCCGG
>DATNIH010000123.1:0-2359 GCA_035604515.1 Caulobacteraceae bacterium
TCTTGGCGGCGCAGCCGCCCTCCGCGTATCTCTGCGATCTCCGCGGTTATCCCTTCTCGCTAGCCTTCCCAGCTAACGTTCGCGCCGTGGGCGTGGACGGTGGCGAGGCGGCGGTCTTCGCCGCCGGGCCAGAGGGTCAGGCGCAGTTCGATCGGGAAGGCCTGGCCCTCGATCGGCTCCATCCGCAGCCAGGCGAGCGGCGCGCTCGTCGTCGCGGCCGCGCCATGGGTCTCCAGCGCGGCGCGCAGGGCGGCCTTGGTCTCGGCCGGCAGGTACTGCCAGAAGATCGAGTGGAAGACGACGGTGGCGACGCCCTCGCGCGGCGCGGCGCGGGCCAGGGTCCAGTCGGCGGCGTCGGCGCTCTCGACGCGGGTTCCGGCCGCCAGCGCCATCGAGACGGCGGCATCGAAGCGTTCGATGCGCTCGGTCTGGTCGGGCCACAGATAGGCCTTCAGCCGGCGGCGCTGCAGCGGGTCGGTCAGGTCGATCGGCTTCCGATCGCAGGCGCTGGTGTGGGCGACGCTGACGGCGGCGTTCCACAGCGGCGCCGGGCCGCTCCAGGCGCTGTCGAGCGTCAGCGGCGAGGACGCATCGCCCCATCGGCCCGCCTCGCCGTAGTCGTAGGCGTATCGGTTCCAGAGCTGGTTGAGGCCGGCGCTGGCGCCCAGCTCCAGGCAGGCCAGCGGCAGGCCGGTCTCGGCGGCGATGGTGAGGAAGCCCGGCAGCAGGCAGGCCGAGCGCCGCACCTCGTTGGTCTGCGGCTCGTGGGCCATGAACGCCTCGAACCGCGCCGGATCGCGCTCGATCGCCGCCCGGGCCGCGTCCCAGGCCGCCGCCGCGTCGCTCACCGGCGGGAAAGCGGCCGACACGGCGAGGTCATCGCCCGAGAGCGCCAGGTCGTGCAGCGCGCCGAGGAACCGCAGTGAGACCGCCGCGCCCATCAGCACCTCGATCGTCTGGCCCTGCCAAGGCGCGAAGATCCGGCTCAGCTCGCCGAGGTCGCCGACTACAAGGCCGGCCAGCGCCGCGTAGAACGGCGAGCCGAACGCGGCGCAGATCTCTGCCTGGCTGCGGAACATGCGTTCGAGGGGATCGGTCATGGCCCGAACGGCCCCAGACGGCTCTGGCGGGTCAAGCTTGATTGATCAGGTCAATCTGCGCCCAGAGCCAGCTCGCCCTGCATGGCGTCGTCGAACGCCAGCATCGGGTCCTTGCCCATCAGCGCCAGCCTCACCGGCCCCCAGGTCATGCGGTGGATCGGGCAGGGTCCCAGCCGCAGCAGCGCCTCGGCGTGGATCGGCGCGCGGTAGCCCTTGTGACCGGCGAAACCGTAGCCGGGATAGGTCTCGTCCATCTGCGCCATCAGCCGGTCGCGGGCGGTCTTGGCCAGGATCGAGGCGGCGGCGATCGAGGCTGAGATCGCATCGCCGCCGACCACCGTCTTCACCTCGCACGGCAGGTTGAAGCGGTAGTTGCCGTCGACCAGGGCGTAGAGCGGCGCCGTGGTCATCGCCTCGATCGCGCGGCGCATGGCCAGGCCGGTGGCCTGCAGGATGTTGAGCTGGGCGATCTCCTCGACCGAGGCGAAGCCGACGCCCCAGGCCACGGCCCTCTGCTTGATCTCGACTTCGAGCGCCTCGCGCTTGCGATGGGAGAGCTTCTTCGAGTCGTCGACGCCCTTGGGGATCGCGCGCGGCTTCAGGATCACCGCTCCCGCGCAAACCGGACCCGCCCAGGGCCCGCGCCCGGCCTCGTCGACGCCACACACGGGGGTGGGACAAGCCTTCTCGAGCCGCATGTGCGGCATCACAGCGGCCTCGCCAGCTTGGCCACGGCCGCGTGGCGCGGGCAGCTGGTGACATGGTCGTTGACCATGCCGACCGCCTGCATGAAGGCGTAGACGATCACCGGCCCGGTGAACTTGAACCCCTTGGCCTTCAGCCCTTTGGCCATCTCCACGGCCTCGGGAGGCTGCGCCGGCACCTGGCCGATGCCAGTCCAGCGGTTCTGGATCGGCGCGCCGCCGACGAAGGCCCAGAGGAACTGGGTGAAGTCCTCGCCCGCCTCGCGCATGTCGAGGTAGATCTTCGCCCCGGCGATGGCGGCGTCGATCTTGGCGTTGGAGCGCACGATGCCGGCGTCGGCCATCAGCCGCGCCCGGTCGGCTTCGCCGTAGCGGGCGACGACCTCGGGATCGAAGTCGGCGAACGCGGCGCGGAACGCTTCGCGCTTCTTCAGGATGGTGATCCAGGCAAGGCCCGCCTGGAAGCCGTCCAGCACCAGCTTTTCCCACAGCGCCCGGGGATCGTACTCCGGCACGCCCCATTCCTCGTCGTGGTAGGCGACGTAGATCGGCTCC
>DATNIH010000124.1:0-21698 GCA_035604515.1 Caulobacteraceae bacterium
TTAGGTTCTTCTGCAGACCAACTCACCCTTGGCGATGGGGACTATGAGCGCATCGACCCGCCCGTCCCTCAGGGCGCGGTCCAGCATGGGCCTGAGCGTTGCCTCATGATTGATCGCGTTGTCGGCCACGAGCAGGCCTCCCCGCACCAGGCGCGGGACGACCGCGTCGTAGCAACGGTCGTAGATCTCCTTCTCCGCGTCGAGAAAGCAGAAGCCTATCTCGCTCAATTCCGTCAGGTGGTCCAAGGCGTCGCCATGGACCAGTTCGACGACGTCCGTGACTCCGGCCTGGGCGAAGGTCGCCCTCGCAAGCTCGACCTTGTCGTCAAGGATCTCGAATGTCGTGACCTTCCGGCCGGTGGCGCGGCAGGCCAAGGCTAGCCACAGCGTGGAATATCCGGCGCTCGTTCCAATCTCAATGCAGCGACCATCCGGCGCCGTCGCCGCCAGTACGGCGACAAACCGGCCTACCTCGGCCGGAATCTGTCGCAGCCGCTCCATGCGGGTCGTGCCGTCTTCCCTGTCGCGCGCGTCGATCTCCTCCAGCTCGCGCATCCGAGCCAGGATCGCCTGCGGAATTTCATGGAACATTGGATTTGATATCAGCCTCGCGCCGCGATCTCGACATTGGCTGATCGCGGCCTTTTGAGCACGCGCCGATTCAGGCGGCTACCTCACCCGGGCCGCTGCGTCGGACAGAAACTTCAGGATCCTTGGCCACGCGTCAGCCTGGGCCTTCGCCATGCCCTCGGGCGTTCCACCAACCGCGAGCGGCGAGTCAGACCAACGGCCGCGCGTGGGGAGATACACGTACGGTATGGGGTGACCCACGGCGGCGTACTTCAGCGATTGGTCGGCGTAAGGGTGACCGAACCGATGAAGACGGCCGATGATCCGATCGGCCATCATTGCAGACGGCCAGATTTGGTCGTCCTCTCCGGACAGGAGCATCACCGGCCCGTGAATCCGTTCGACAGGTATCCCGACCTTCGCTGTGTCGCCAAAGTGGGTCAGATCCTCAAGGAAGAGCGGGGTCTGCCGCACCGGCGTCCGTGTCGCCCAATCCCAGAGGTAGGTGGCGACGAAGTCAGGGTAGAGCGTGTTTGGGATGTCGGGCAGCGGCTTGCCGCGCAGGGTCCACGCGGGCCTTCCCGGCAAGTGACTGGCGGTCACCCCGCCCCAGAGGACGAAACTGGGCGAGCGGGCGACCACGGCGCTGACGCGTGCATCCCGCGCCGCGGTGAAAAGGCCGGGCTCTGTTCCGCGTGACTCGGCGTAAATCGCGATGAAACGAGAGTCGATGCCCGGCTCACGCCTCATCCACGACAACGCCCGTTGAAACGTTTCCATGGGCACGAGTTCGAGCGTCGCCGGCAGCCCGGGCTCGCCGAAATAGGAGAGCGAAAGGGCTGCAAATCCGTGGGACGCCAGTAACATTGCCAGACCCGGCTCGCCGGGCCCGCCATCGGACCCGCCGATGACGAGCACGCCGGGGTGCGGCGCTCCCCCGCGAGGCTCGTAAAGCGTGCCGACGACTCCGTCGCGTATCGCGATACTCCGAACGTCCGCCCCCACGAAGCGGCGCTCAACCGAGGCGGTGGCGATCACACCGCCCGCGTCGGCGACGTCGATCACGGTCTCGATAGGCCTGGAAATATCGACTCCGAAACTGATGTGATCGGCGCTCTTCGGTTCATCATCTGGGCGCATCGACCAGAAGAGTCCCATGCCGTCGACGCCGCGGTAGGATGAGCGACGCGAAGGCTAGAACAATTGCAGCGATCGTGGCGGCCTGGACAACGCCCAACGGCGCCCGACGCGCGTCAGGGGCTCGCCGTGCACACTCACCACGGACCGGCGCCGTTGCTCGCATCGGCATTGCACTGACAGTCCTCCTCGGGAGCGGACGAACTCACTGTAGCGCTCGTGGAGCACCGGGCGTTTGAAATGTCGTGTCCGCCAAACCACCGTTTGCTGAAGGGAAGGCCCGGTGGCGCGCCACCGGACCTTCTGCCAATCCAGCGCTATTTCCGGGGGGGAACCAGATCGGCCCGCAACGCTGGCCACGAAGCTCGCCCCACGAATATGACTTGGATCAATATCGATCGCCCAAGCGGTCGATGAAGCCCGCCGCCTTAGCGACCGCCGCCGCGGCCGTTGTCGCGCCAAGGCACGCTCAGGCCAATTCCGCCTCGACCTGTGACCGCGACTTCGGTGGCTCGGGAATCTCGGTCATCGTCGCCTCGGTCAGCAGCATGAGGCTCGCCACCGAGACGGCGTTCTCGAGCGCCACGCGCACGACCTTGGCCGGGTCGATGATGCCGGCCTCGATCAAGTCGACGTAGGTGTTCTTGGCCGCGTCGAAGCCGTAGGCGCCCTTGCCCTCCATCATCCGAGCCACGACCACGCCGCCATCAACCGCAGAGTTCTCGGCGATCTGCCGCGCCGGCGCCTGAAGCGCCCGCTTGAGGATCTGCACGCCCGTGCGCTCATCGCCCTCGCAGGCTTCTTCCGCAGCCTCGACCGCCTCGGTGCAGCGCAGGAGGGCGAGCCCGCCGCCCGGCACGAGGCCCTCGGCCACGGCGGCCTTGGTCGAGCTGATGGCGTCGTCCAGCGCCTCCTTCTTCGATTTCATTTCCGCTTCGGTCGGCGCGCCGACCTTCACCACCGCCACGCCGCCTGACAGCTTCGCCAGCCGCTCCTGAAGCTTCTCCTTGTCATAGTCGCTGGTCGTCTTCTCGATCTCCTTCTTGATCTGCGCGATCCGCCCCGAATGCGCGCCTTGTCGCCCAGACCGCCTATGATCGTCGTTGTGTCCTTGTCGACCACGACGCGCGCGGCGCGGCCGAGCTCGTCGAGCGTGACCTTGTCGAGCTTGACGCCCAACTCATCCGAGATGGGCTGGCCGCCGGTCATGATGGCGATGTCCTCCAGCATCGCCTTGCGGCGGTCGCCGAAACCGGGCGCTTTGACCGCGCAACAGGTGATCACGCGCCGGATCTGGTTGAGGATCATCGTGGCCAGCGCCTCGCCCTCGACGTCCTCGGCGACAACTAAGATCGGTCGACCCGACTTCATCACGGCCTCGAGCAGCGGCACGAGATCTTGCAACACCCCGATCTTCCGGTCGGAGAGCAGGACGTAGGCCTCCTCGAGCACCGCCTCCATGCGCTCCGGATCGGTGACGAAGTACGGCGACAGGTAGCCACGGTCGAACTGAAGACCCTCAACCACCTCCAGTGTCGTCTCGGTGGTCTTCGCTTCCTGTACCGAGATCACCCCGTCGTTGCCGACCTTGTCCATCGCCTCGGCGACCAGCGCGCCAATAGCGGCGTCGTTGTGGGCCGATATGGCGGCGATCTGCGCCTTCTCCTTGCTTGTCCGCACGGGCTGGGAGAGGGCGCGGAGCGCGGCAACAGCGGCGGTCAGGCCCCGATCGAGCCCGCGCTTCAGGTCGACCGCGCTCGCGCCTGCGACCACGTTCCTCACTCCGTCGGCGAAAATGGCGTGGGCCAGGATGGTCGAGGTGCTGGTGCCGTCGCCGACGACCTCACCCGTCTTCTCGGCCGCCTGGCGTAGGACTTGGGCGCCGAGGTTCTCCTCGGGGTCCTTGAGGTCGACCTCTTTGGCAATGGTGACGCCGTCGTTGCAGACGATCGGCGCGCCCCAGCTCTTCTGGATGAGCACGGACTTCGACTTCGGCCCCAGCGTCACGCGGACCGCGTCTGCCAGCTGGCTGGCGCCGCTCAAGATTTTCTCCCGAGCCGCTGCGTGAAACAGGATTTGCTTGTGCGGCATGCAGAGGCTCCAAGCGGCGTCTCGGCGGAAGGGGACGCCCAGTATGGGAGCTTCCCGCGCTCGGCGCGTTGGTTCATTGACCTTTATCAACGACGCCGCTTGCCGCGCGGCACGGGCCAAGACTAGGCACGATTTGATCTGGGTCAGCCCGCCACTCTGTCGCGAGGCGCATGCTGTTGCTCATGAAGCGCGACGAGACGGGACAGGCGCTCGAACAGACGTCCAACGTAGCGATCGGCATGACGGCGGAGACGCCGGCGTCGAGCCAGCCGCGCGTCCCGCGGGGCTGGGAGACATTTCCCCACGGCTCGGACATTGGCGTACGCGGCTTTGGAGCCACCCCGGCGGAGGCCTTCGCCAATGCGGCCATGGCCCTGACCGCCGTGATCACCGACCCGGGCCGTGTGCAGCCCTCACAGGCGATTGAGCTCGCCTGCGAGGCGCCCGACCTCGAGATCCTGCTGCTTGATTGGCTAAACGCCGTGGTGACGGCCATTGCCGTCGAGCGCCTGATCTTCGGCCGCTACAAGGCCCGCGTCGCCCACCTCGCCCCGCTCGTCTGCATCAAAGGATAGGCGGGCGGCCGTGGCCGAGACCGTTCGGATCCTGCTCGTGGGCGACGTCATGACCGGGCGGGGGATCGACCAGATCCTGCCCAACCCGTGCCCTCCCGAGCTGCACGAGCGGTGGATCGGGTCGGCTGAGGACTACGTGCGCCTGGCCGAGCGGGCGAATGGCCCGATCCCGCGGCGCGCCGGGTTCGATTACCCCTGGGGCGAGGCCCTGCCGGCCTGGCGAGAGGTCACCCCGGACCTTGCGATCGCCAACCTCGAAACCGCGGTCACGCGCAGCGACGCCTGGCTCGACAAAGGGATCAACTACCGGATGAGCCCCGAGAACGTCGGCTGCCTCGAAGCCGCCGGCTTCGACGCCTGCGCGCTCGCCAACAACCACGTTCTCGACTGGGGACGCCAAGGCCTTGTCGACACCCTCGAGGCCCTGGCGCGAGCGGGCATCGGGACCGCCGGCGCCGGCGCTGACCGAGCAGCCGCCAGGGCGCCCGCGATCCTGGCCGCAAAGGCGGGGCCGCGCGTGCTGCTGGTCTCCTGCGTCGTAGCGGACAGCGGCGTCCCGCAGAGCTGGGCGGCCCGGGAGCATCGGTCCGGGGTCAATCTGGTGACGCTCGCCGATCAAACGGTGGACGCGATCGCGCGCGATCTGGCGGCCGTGCGTCGCCCCGCCGACATCGCGGTCGTCTCGATCCACTGGGGCTCGAACTGGGGCTATGGGATCGAGCCGGCGCAACGCAGCTTCGCGCAAAACCTGATCCGGCGCGCCGGAGTCTCGATCGTTCATGGCCACTCCTCGCATCACCCGAAAGGCGTCGAGGTGTTCGACGCGCGCCTCATTCTGTACGGCTGTGGCGATCTTTTGAACGACTACGAAGGGATCAGCGGGTACGCCGCCTACCGCGGCGATTTGGTGGCAGCCTATCTGGCAGAGGTTTGCGCGGCTGACGGCCGCTTGGCCGCGCTCCGCATCCTGCCCTTCCGGGTCCGACGACTTCGCCTCGAGAGGCCGAGCGAAAGCGATGTGAACTGGCTCGCCGCCCGCCTCAATCGGGAGGGCGCAGAACTCGGGACGCGGTTCGCAGCGAGCGGTTCGAAGGCGCTCTATCTTGAGCGAGATCAACGCCAAGCCGCCCCGAACCACCGAATGTGATTTCCATGGAACACGACCCCTACAGCCGGGACCTGCGCTCCGACGATGTCCGCCGTTTGTGCGGCGACATCCTCGGCTGGAAAGTCGACGCCATCCTGGCCAGCGGCGTGACCTTGCCCGATCTCGAAATCGCCGTCGCCTGGCTGACCGGCGGGAACGAAGTGATGGGCAAACAGCGCTCGCCGCTCGAGGGCGCGGCGGCTTCCGTCTACGACCTCCTGGCCAGCGGCGAAGACTTCCCCGGCGACGACGATTCCGAGGGCCGCGCCTGAGTCCTGATCAGGACGTTGGCGTTGCGGCCGGAGGAGACAGCGGATGCGAAGCCTGGGTGAGCGACTTGCGTGGTCCGCCGAGCGGCGGGAGTCGCGGCGTCGCCGGTCGTCCAATCACCTAGGCAGCCGGCGGGAGGCTAGTGGATCGTCTGCGCGAACGCCCCGCCGGGCCGTCACACCGACCAGCCTTCCTAGCGAGCATAAAGTCCCACCAAGACTGCCTCGTGCAGCGAGACGGCGTGTGCGGCGCGTTCCACCTCCCGGCAGGAGGGATGGGGAGGCAGAGCCAAGTGCCGCTGCGAGAGCGCAAGAAGCCGGAACACATAGCGATGCGGTCCGTCGCCGTGCGGCGGGCAGGGGCCTCCGTAGCCAAGCTCGTGGAAATCGTTAACTCCCTGCGCCAGGCCTCCCTCCCCGGAGGCGCCTTCTCCAAGGGAACGCTGGTCAGTTGGAATGTCGTAGGCAGCCCAATGGCGGAAGGTCCCGCCTGGGGCGTCGGGGTCCTCACAGATGATCGCCAAGCTCCGCGCGCCGGCGGGGATCGCACCCCATGCGAGAGGGGGAGACAGGTTCTCCGCATCGCAGGCGTAGCGGCGCGGGATGGAGCTGCTATCTGCGAAACCGTCCGATGTCATCCACATGACGCCTCTCGAAATTTTGTTCGCGAGCTCCTGACGGGTCAAACCGCGATGTTTGCGCCACTCGCGAATGAAGTGGGCTGCTCGTGCGGCCCCTCCTTCCCATATCGGCAACTGATTGAAACCTGGCCACGAGATCGATGGCTTCACGCCTTCCAAGCCTGTCGGATTTGCGGCGAGGCTTGTTAGCTCGCCTTGACCTCGATCAATCACAAGTCCCGCGCAGGACGCCGCTCGTAGCGCTGGCGTGCGTGTCAGCTGACGGGGCTCTGCCGATCAGGGGGGAGGCCCAAGCCCGCAAAGCGCCGATTAGCTGACGAGCCCGGCCGCGCCTTCAGTCCCAACGTCCACCGAGAAGCCTCGAGACCATTGCGTTCCAACATGACCCGATAAGGAGCAAGGGCAGCAGCGCTATCGCAGCGACCGAGATTCCGGCCGCAAACCAGATGCCAAAAAAGCTCGAGGGGTCGGCCAGGTAGTGGCTCTGCGCGTCGAGAAAGCCGGCGACGACCCCGACGACCAGGGACCCGACGAGCATGAAGAAAGGCACATCGAGCTTCAGCATCCCGCCGAATGCTCCTGCCCTGTCGCGATGGCCGCGGACCAACTCGCTTCTGTGCACCATACCACGCTCCTCCACTCAGCCAATCGTTGCGCCAACCTGCCCGAGCGGCACCAGGCCGGCATTGATCTTGCGCAACAGACGCGGCGGGCTCGGCGTCCGCCCGCTGAGGCTCAGCCGGACGGAGCGCCCCTACGCGACGCGGCTCACTCCGCGGAGGGCGCAGTGAGGAGGACAAGGGCGATCGCAAACGCGATCGCGCCAATCAACATTGCGAGCAGGTGATCCGACGGCTGCGTGCGAAGTCCGCCTTCGGTAGAAGGCGCGTCGATACGTCGCTGAGCCTGGCGGAGCGTGTCGCCTGAGATCGAATGCGCCATGAATAATCTCCCTGCAAGCGCCGACGTCGGCTACCGCGAAAGCGGACGATGGGTCGGATCTATTCGCTGAAGCTGGCTGCGTAAGACCCCTGATCAGTCTCCAACTCCACCTCCGTCGGGTTGCATCCCCGGTTCGTCGCCACCGTAATATAAGTTCCTAACTTGGCGGTTGCAGGGAATTTTGTCGTCGTTGTGCAATTGCCTTTGTTCAATACAACCTTGTTTACGTTTATCGAGTCAACACGTGAAGTTATACGGATGCTGAACCCTCTCTCTCCAGTAGGTAACGCCACTGACAGTTTATCTATACTTACGGGCGAAGAGGCAGCTGGCGTTGGTGCAGCGGCTTCGCTAGCCGCTGACGGCGGAGCTTGAGCCCCGCCGCTTGGCTGACGCCCCCCACACGCGGCGAGAGCGACTGCGATGAATGAGATCGTCAGGACCTTGATGTCGCATCCTCCCGTCAAGATCGCCACGCCATTGCTCACCACGTCGCTGAACGCGATGGAAACGCCTTACCTTAGGCCAAGCGCCGCTCCAGCCATTGATCGTGATCAACTCCCGTGTCGTTTGCTGCTCCTCGGCGCACGCGGAGAACTGAGACAGTCCCACGGCTAGAATCCGCTCTTGATCCGCCTCAAGGCGAATTGGCGTTTGACGGCCGAAGGTTCCGCGTCGTTGCAGAAGGAGGCGTCATGCTGGGCCAATTGACGTCGGTTGAGGTGCGTCGCATCTCCCAGCTTGCAGGAGCAGCGCGCAACGCGCGCGACGCGATGCTTCATGGCGTTTCCGGCGAGGCTGTTAACGAACCTCATCCCGCCAAGGGAGAGCACGATCGGATCGGAGCGGGCGGATTTGACATCCTGCCTGCCGATGATCGGGCCGTGGCCGCGCTTCGTGGTGCGATCAGCGGTCTGCGACCCGCCGCGCGATCGGAGCTCTTCGCCTTGATGCGGATCGGCCAAGGCGATCTAGCCAAGGCAGACTTTCAGCGCGGCTTGGCCGAGGCTGCAAGGCTTGGGGACGAGAGCATCGCCGGCATTCTCGCCGACGACATCGATCTGCAGAGCCACCTCGACAGGGGGCTCTACGAGCTGGGGGCGACCTAACCTCTCGAATCGCCGCGCCCGCCGTTGCGGCCGGCCGAACTGCTAGGGCAGCGACAGTGGAACTTTCCGGAAGGGGCTCGCCGAACGAGGATGCCGCTTCGACGATCGTGCAGATCATCGCGGCCGTGGTCAGGCGTCCGTCACCGTGCATTGCGAAGGACGGACGGCTCAGCTGCCGCTCATCGGTTCACGCAAGCCGATCGATTTGGAAACCTCTCGCGCCATCTGCCAGGCGCTCGCGCTGATTTGGTCGGAATTGTCTGGACCGGAGGGCCGCGCCTAGCCGGAACGGCCCCGCAGCTTCGAACCCAAGCGCCGGACCGAGCGCGCGCCGGCGGCCGACCTCGTGCGACACTCGATTTGATCTTCACAATCCACCCTCCGCCTCGCTCTCCGAGCCGTGTCTGCCTCAACAGGTAAATCGGCCAAATTTTAGCGCACCAGAGCCGCCCCGACCATAAGGCGGCCACCCGCGGATGTCCGCTAAGGGTCGTTGGCGGACCCTCACTCACCGCCCGAAAGCGGACCATCACTGCAGGCCGTTCGGCCACCGTTCCCTTGCCCCCGACTTCTCAGCCTAGCTAGGGTTGCCGCCGCGACCTCGGTGGTCGCGCGCAGATGCCGCCAACACGGACGGAGGAGCCGCCATGCTCGATGCTCTCTTGAACGATGGCTTCGCCTACCACGACAGCGAGAGCGAGCGGTTTGCGGGCGAGCTGGAGGCGGCGGCGGACGAGGCAAGGTCGAGCCCCGCGCACCTAGTGCAGTTCCTTCGCTTCTCGACCCACACTATCGGCGAGCATCTCGGGGATTGGCCGCGGGCCGTGCAGCTGGGCGATCGGGTGCTCGACGGCCGAGCCCCCGACGCCTCGACCGCCAAGGCCTGGGCGCACCTTTCGATCGCGCGGCTGTTGGCCGGCGACGGCGTCGGCGCGGCGGAAGCCGAACTCGCCTTCCTGGCGGCGACCAGCAACGACTTTCGCGGACCGCTAGCCGAGGCGCGGTTCATGCTAGCGTCAGCCCTCATCGGCAGCCGCCGTCCCCGCGAAGCAGCGGCCATCTACGAAGGTGCTCTCGGCCTGGCGCAGGCGCTGGGCGACGGGGCGCCGGCGCGCGCGATCGCCGTGGCCAGCAATAACCTAGCCTCCGACCTCCTTGAGGCGGCATCGCGCAGCCCAGCTGAGACGGCGCTGATGCGTCTGGCGGCAGATACGGCGCACGAGTACTGGCTCAAATGCGGCGATTGGATGAACGATGAGCGGGCGCTCTATCTGAAGGCCATGGTCGCCAATGCACTCGACGATCCGAACACAGCGCTCAAGCACGTCGAGCGCGCGCTGGCCATCATCGCCGAGAACGGCGGCGAGCCGATTGATGAAGCCTTTCTCCAACTGACGCGGGCGCAGGCGTTTATGCTTGCGGGAGACACGGAGGCCAGCGAGCGTGCTCTCGCTCAAGCCGACGCGGCGGCCGGAACCTGGGACGATGAAGGCTTGAGATCTTGGTACGCTGCCGAGCGGGCGAGAGCCACGGGCCAGGCCGCAGCTGTGGTCGCCTAGCCGCGCCGATCGATGCGATGGCGCCATCGCAAGGGCCAGTTCCTGGCGTGCCAACGGCCGCTTGGGCCGAAAGCGGACGCTGCCTACTGGGCCGGAAAGCGGACATCCGCGCCGACTACCGGCACGCTGACATCGTCGCGCGTCCAGTATCCGGTCGAAAGCGAACGCCGGCATTGAGCCAGAAAGCGCACATTGGGGGGGTCTGGCGCTGAGGTGTGCCTTGCGACGTCCGCTTGACAGAATGGCAGGAGCAATCGAGTTCAGTTTGAGCACCAGGCGAAACATCTTGATTCCCGCATGACTCAGGCGGCGAGGGGCGGCTTGAATGTCGAATTTGGTTTCCGCGCCGCCAAGCGTGCGTTCGGGTCGTCGTCGCGCTGAGGCGAAGAACCGGACACGCCAGAAAGTTATGGCTGCCGCGAGGCGGATGTTCTCGTCGGTGGGCTACGAACGGACCACCATTCGCGACATCGCCGCCGAATGCGGCGTGTCGACGGGCTCAGTGTTCGCCAGTTTCTTGGGCAAGTCCGACCTCTTCGCCGCGCTCGTCCTTGAGGACCGCATGGCGGCCTATGAGGTTGTCGGCGAGACTCTGCGCGAGCGCCTCGAGGACCCCGACGCGAAGACGGAAGACGTGCTCTTGGCGATGTTTGAGAGCGGCTATCGCAGTCGCGCCGAGAATTTTCCATTCGTCCAGGTCGCCATCAGCGCCGCCTGGTCGACCGAACTGGGCGCCGACATCCGAAGGCTGCTCGCACACTGGCCGATTAGCGACCACATTTCGCGAGCTCTAGAGACGGCGGTCGACCGAGGTGAGATCTCGCGCGACGCGGATATTCCTCTGCTGAGCCAGATGCTGTGGGACTGCGCGCTGGGCATGATTCCGCATGCCGTGTTCGACGGCTGGCATCCGGACCGGCTCAGCGAGAGGCTGAGGGCCCAGGTTCGCGCGATCCTGGCGGGCTCGCGCCCGCAACGGACCGACTGACCTTCCATCCCGATGGTGGCGATTGGCTGCGCGCGAACCTCACGGTGATTATCGTCCTTCAAATTCTATCGGTGGCGGTGTTCGCAGTCTTCGTCGTCCACTCATGATCGGCAGGCAAGGGTAGCCGCGAGGCAGTCCTTGGGCGATGGTCGTGGGTGGTCGGAGAAAACCATGTGCGTCTTGGTATTGGCGTGGGATGCGCATCCGCATTGGCGCTTGGTCGTGGCCGGAAACCGCGATGAGCTGCACGCTCGTTCCGCCGCGCCGCTGCAACGATGGGAAAAGCCGAACGATCTGCTCGCCGGCAAGGATCTCCAGTCAGGCGGCGCCTGGCTGGGAGTGTCCGAGCGGGGGCGGTTTGGGGTGGTCACTAACCTTCGCGGATTCGGGCGGCCGAAGGAGGGCCGGCCCTCTCGCGGCGTCCTCTTGAGGGACCTGCTGTCGGGAGAGGGACGATACGCTGATCCCTCCGATGTCGACCTGGCGAATTTCAATCCGCTCAATCTGATCGTGTTGCGGGACGGCCAAGTCGCGTTCTGGTGCAACAGGCCTGAACCGGAGCGCCGCATCCTGTCGCCGGGCATCTATGGGCTGTCCAATGGCGCCTTGGACGAGCCTTGGCCTAAGACCCTGCGCCTCAAGGCGTTCCTATCGGAATGGATCGCAGCCGGCGCTGGGCATCCCGAGGCCCTTCTGGACGGCTTGCGGGACGATACCCCGCCTGTGGCGAGCAGTCCGCCGGTCGCTCCGTCTGACGTGACGCAAGAACCACTGCTGTCTGCGATCTTCATCCGCAATCCCATCTACGGGACCCGATGCAGTACGGTGGCAGCCGTCGATCATGCTGGGCGAGGCCTGATCGTCGAACGGCGCTTCAACGCGGTCGGAGAGTCCGAGGGTGAAACGGCCCTGTCCTTTTCCTGGCCCTGGCGAACGTCCATTTCCTGAGGCGGCGCTAATGTCGGTTCTTGGCGCGTAGCGGACCATCGCGGGGCGCGCCGTCCCCTCGCGTGCTTGGGGGCGCCCGCAGGATGGCGCCTCGCAGCTGGCCAAGCTGGAGCGCGCGGGCTGTTAGCTGTAGATCATGTCGACGGGCTTCAGCGCGTCGAGGCGAACGAAGCGCACGCCCTGCCGCCTTAGGGCCAGGACGCCCTTCGCCACCCCCTTGCCCGACGCGCGGTGGGGCTGGTTGATGTGCGAGATCACCACGTCGCCGGCGCGCGCCGCGCCGATGCGCGCCGCTACCGCAGCAGCCGGAAGGGTCGTCCCCACGTCGCCGTTCAGGCTGAAGCCGGCGACGCCGAAGCCCAATCGGCGGATCAGGTCCAGGGCGGGCGGGCTGTAGATGGCTCCTGCGCCGCGGAACCAGGCGGGGCGCTGGCCAGTGACCTCGGCGACCGCACGCGCGCCGTCCTCGACTTCGGTCTCGACGCCCGCGAGATCGACCGCGGGCGTCAGCCCCCAGATGCGCCGCTCGTCGAGCACGCAGGCGAGGTGCCGCGCGCCGTGGTTTTGCAGGCTGAAGAGGTCGGGATGGGCCAGCAGGAACGCCAGCCCCTTTGGGTTTTGGCGCATCCAGACGCCGCTGACGAAGATCGTCGCCGGCACACCACCCTCGAGAAGGGCGGCGGCGATGCGCCAGTCGAAGCTGCCGGGGCAGGCGTCGAAGGTGATGGCGACGCGGGGCGGCGCGCTCACCATCCCGGCGAGCCGCATGACCGGCGTGACGATCCCGGGCAAACCAGCCCAGGCGGGGACGGCGACCGCGGCTGCCGCCAGCGCGAGCGCCGCGCGGCGCGTCGGCGCAGCCTCGACGCTGGCGGCGAGAGGCGACATGCTGGCGGCGCCGACGCTCAACCGGCGACGGCGTTCGCGAAGTTTCGGTCCATCATGCCCGCCCTCCCCAACGCCTCGTTGCCGCTCGAATACGATCCCTCGCCGGCGCCGGAGACCCGCGCCGCGTTAGCGCGCGAGATCAATGATTTCAACTCGCGCGCCTTTCCCTACGCGTCCACCCGGTTCGCCTATCTGTCGCGCGGCGCCAACGGGACGCTGCAAGCCGGCGTAATGGGGACCATGTCGTGGGGCTGGCTGTTCATCGAGGCGGTGTGGGTGAGCGACGCCCTGCGCGGGCGCGGCGTCGGGCGCGCCCTGATGGCGGCGGCCGAGCGCCACGCCCGCGAGGCCGGCTGCCACGCCGTGTGGCTCGACACGTTCCAGGCCCGCGACTTCTACTTGGCGCTCGGCTACGAGACCTTCGGCGTGCTGGAAGACTACCCGCCGGGCCAGCAACGCACCTTCATGCGTAAAGTCCTGACGTCCGCCTAGAAGCTCAAGGCGGCGATTCGCACCGCCGGCGCCGGCAATGACGCAGATGCGTCCTTTCAGCCGGCCGTCACCAGACCATTCCGGTCGTGCTCACAGCTTGAGGTTCCCTCACCGATCACGCCTGCATCGGCCAAGCACGGCGGATGTCCAACAGGGCCAAGTCCGCTTTCAGTATGGCGGCGATGATTGTTGTCCGGCAATCGACGGCCGCCCAAAGCCCATAGTGTTCGACGGTATTGTCAGAGCAACTGAGTATAGCCGTTTTGGGGCTTCAAATCGGGTGACTCACGTTGGCGATTCCTGAGCAAAAACAGTAGGCGTTTGGCTCGCTCGGGCGCGCCAAACGCTAGTATAAATTCTGACAATGCGCTTCGGTCTCATCCATCGGTCTCGCCCCCGCGCTCGGCCCTCGTCGACCTCGGCTAAGCTAAACCATCGTCCGGCAGGTCCGCTATCGGGCCGGCCCCTTTCGTCTGCGCTCGACCGATTGTGTTGAAAACCTGAAAGCCGGGTTCCCTGGCAGGCCCTGGGGCTCGGGGTAGTGGCCACGCGGGAAATTGAACGTCAGCGGGTCGCTCACGATCACCGTGTCCGCCAACCGATGGCGGCCGGACGCGACGCAGCAACCAGGCGAGCTTGTCCGCGAGCGGTCCATTGACGGACAGGGGCGAGTTTCGGCGCGTGCGTCTCTGACTGACCGCGACCCACTCGTTGTTAGGGTTGCTCGTTCCGTGGGACTCTAGCGAACAACGTGCGCCGGCCAATGAATATCGCCAGCAGCGCCGCGACTATGGTCGCCCCGACCCACTCCAGCAGCGACACGACCGGCTTGCCTGGCGTCCAGAGCGCTGTGAGGAAGAAGAAGGTGGCGTTGTAAGACCCATGGAAAAGAATGCCCGGCAGCAGGCTGCGCCGGGCGTTGATGAACACCCAGCAGATCAGCACAGACAGGGGCAGGGTCCCCAGGCAGTACTCGATTGGGATGCTCAGCACGCTCCACCTGGACTGGAAGACGCCGAGCCAGAAGTTCGGGCCGGTATGCCACAAGCCCCACATGACGCCGAGCCAGAGCGCGGCCACCAGCGCTCGGCGTCCTGGCAGGAGGCCCGGTAGGGCATAACCCCGCCAACCAGCTTCCTCCGAGATTCCACCGTTGGCGATGGCGAGGCCGAGGATGACGAGGGTGGCTTGCAACGCGCCCGATGCAGCCCACCCTTTGAGGGCTCCCAGGGGACCGACGGACGTATTCGGTCCGAGTTGGATGGAGGACTGTACAAAGTTGGCGACGTGGTCCGGCCAGTCCCGAAGAGCCAAGAGCGAAGGCGGCGGCGTCCCCAACAGCGCGTGCAGACCGATCAGCGCCGCGCCCATCGTAGGCGCAGTGAACAATGCTACGGCGTACCATCGAGGGCCCACGCGCCATTCAAGGGCCGTCCCCAAGAAACGCCCCAGTCCTGCGATCCCGCCGTCCATGGTGATGAGCGCCAGCGCGGCGATGGTGGGGCTGTACTGAGCAAGAACAGGAACCTCGACCGGGATGCGCCACCCCAGACCCCAGGCCTGTTGGGCCGCGTAGGGGATCCAGCCGGCCCACGCGAGCAGCGTGGCGAGCAGATAGAACACGCCCACACGCCGGCGCGTGGAAATGGGTCGCAACACCGCTTCGGCCATGAGCGCGCTCCCTTGGAGTATCCGACCGAGGACTTCCCGAGGGCCGGAAATAAAACGGATACCCGTTCAGTTTATGACCGTCAACTGTCCACGGTTTCTCTTCGCCGTCGCCTCCTTCGGAAAGGGCGCGTTCGCCTCTCCTTGACCAATAAAAGCGAACGGGTATCCGTCATGCATGCCGAAGATCTCAGACGCCCGGAAGGACGAGCGCCGCCGCCAGATACTAACGGCGGCCATGACCTGCTTCGCCCGAAAGGGCTTCCAACAGACAACCATTCTCGACATCTGCGCTGCCGCCGGTCTGAGCGCTGGGGCCGTCTACAGCTACTTCAAGAGCAAGACCGCGATCATCGAGGCGCTCGCGGACGGCGGCCGGATGCTGGCCATCAAGCGCGCCATCGGCGCGGACCGTGAGGCGCCATCGGTCGCGCAACTTCGGGCGCTTCTGAAGGAACTGGAGAGGCCAGGCGCTGCAAAGACCTTCCAGCTGGACGTGCGCAGTTGGAATGAAGCTATTGGCGATCGACAAATGCGCGATGTCTTCTTGCGGGTGCGATCCCGTTGGGTTGAGGCGCTCGGCGACTACGTAGGGTCCTCAGCCGCCGCGCGCGGGGTGGCGCCGGAGGCTCTGGCCGAACTCATCGTCGCGGTCATCGTCGGGTGCGAACTGCGGCGAGCGGTCCAGCCGTCCGCCGATGTCGGCCCCGCGCTGGACGCGCTGTTCACTCTGCTCGGCCTCGAGCCGGCAGGCGCATCCGACTAAATCCGAGTAGGATGCGCGGGCGGACAGGAGGGCCGATGATCGGCCTTTGTCCGCCGACGGTCGGAAGCGGACGCTGACTGCACGCTAGAAAGCGGACAATCGGCGTCTGCGAAATATGGCCGCCGCCCTGCACGATGGCGACGTAGCTGGTGCCTATGCCGCGACCCACGGAACAGGCCCGTTCGGCAACTCGGCAGGAGAAAAAGTCAGCTCGATCTCGAGGCCGTCCGGATCCAGAAACTGCACCAGGTGCCTGTCGCCAACGGTGAACTCGCGAACCTTAACGCCTCGAGCCTCCAACCGCACTTTGGTCGCGACATAGCCATCGGCCCGGAGGGACACGTGCATCAAAACGCCGGTTCGACGTACCGGCAGGGTTTCGAACTGGGCCTTCTGCTCCGCGGTCGCCTGGAAGAAGTGGAGGCACCATTCCCCGTTCACAAAGCAACCGATCGCGGCGCGCGGAAAGCCTGACGGCATTTTCCGATCGGAAATGCTCATCTCAAGTATGTCCCTGTAGAATTCCAGGGACGCGTCAAGGTCTGCGCAATTGATGGTGACATGGCTAAAGCGGGTTACGCTCATGATCTGACCAATCTCCTGGCGCCGTCGGGCCGGCGCACGTTGGGACGGCGACCTTATCAAACAAGACCTTGAGAACGCTCTCGGCCACTGGCTGGCCACGGAAGAAGCCCTCCAGCGCTCAACCGATGGGGCCGCAGTCCTTATCTGGAGCCAATTATTCAGATCGTCGCGAAAATCTATTAGGAGCGGACAATCGGAGCGTGGGTTCAATCGAAGGCGGGCCTGCCGCAGATCTCGCTTCGATTCTGAAGTCGTCAGGCCCTGACGAAGATCCTCGCCGGCCGGTGAGGGCCGCGAGTCATCTCGCCGGTCTCCCGCACGAGCCTCAGCCCGCTCATCTTGTTCCTGAAGTTGCGCTTGTCAGTTCTCTTGCCGGCTACCGCCTCGTAGGCCGCCTGCAGCTCGCTGAGCGTGAACCGCTCAGGCAACAACCGGAAGATCATCTCGCCATCATCCAGACGCGCCCGAAGCGATCCTACTGCTGCTTCGATGATCCTAGCGTGATCGAATGCCAGCGGTGGGAGCTCATCGGTTCCAAACCACCGAACCGCAGCCGCATCTGATCCGGCGTTCGGGACGACCAGATCGGACCGTAAGAGGGCAAGATAGGCCACTGAGATGACTCGCTCGCGGGGGTCGCGATCAGGAGCGCTAAAGTTAGCGAAGTGGAGCAGAAATGGGGCGTCGACGGCGGTCTCTTCGTGGAGCTCGCGCTTCGCGCAGGCATCGAGATCTTCGTCCGGCCCAACAAAACCGCCCGGCAGGGCCCACATGCCTTTGTAAGGGCTGCCGCCTCGCTCGATCAGCAGAATGGCCAAGGGCATTGTCAGAGCAAATTCTATACTGGCGCTTTGCGCCCTCGCACGAGCTAGGCACTCTCTGATTTTGCTAGAGAATTTCCGACGGGATCTGCGCGATTTGCCGCTGAAAAACCACTATACTCAGTTGCTCTGACAATACCCTGCCGCCACTTGTGGACGCCATGCTTGTCAATAGCGTCAGAATTCAAACTGAGACACTACCCGGACCTTCAAATGGTCCGCTTGCTGCTTCCGGTTTGCGGCCGGGTGCCAACGTCCGCTCTCGACCCATAGCGGACATCCACTGCGCCGGCAGTAGTGGGGATATTGTGCGCTCCTGGGCATTAAGTCTGCGTTGCATCGGCTCGCCTGTTGTTAGTTCAGGAGACCATGGTCCCGCCCTTGCGTCCTTCTGACTTCACTCACTTTGTACACATAAGTCCGGCGGCAAAGCGGGCACTCCACCGTCTCCCGCTTCCTCTTATACTCCAAGGGGTCATCATCGCCCTGATTTGGATCCTCCAATAAAGGAATCCCCTGACGACAGTGATGGCAAGTGACTACGAGGTACCACTTTCCGGGCTCGACAAAGGCCATGGCGGCGAAACTTACGCCTTGATCCGCTTCTTGTAAGCGGCGCGCTTTCCGGATGCGCAAGCGATGGCAACACACGATAGGTTGGTTTGCCAAAGGACCGACGGCGTGACTTGGTGTCGCCGCGGTGGCTTGGGCCCGAAATCGATTGAGGCGACTGCTAGCGGACGAAGCCAGAGCTCGAAAGGAAGAAGTAGCCCGGGTGGCCGAAATGGACCCCAAGATCGAATGGCTTGCCAAGCAGAATGTAATGGAACTCGAGCGTACGCTGTTGGACCCTGAATTTCGAGGTGATCGAGGGGAGCTTGAGCTTCAGCTAAAGAAGCAGCGTCGAGAACTGTCGCCGCCGCGGAGACCACTCTTCGGGACATAGCCGAATCTAAGACCTGAACTTACGACCGCCTGGGGCGCGCGGATCGACCAATCCGCATGAAACGAGCGGGTGTTGTCAGAGCAACTGAGTATAGCAATTTTTCGGCGTTAAATCGGGCGGATCACGTTGCCGATTCCTGAGCAAAAACAGCGGGCGCCGAGCTCGCGCCAGGAGGCCGAACGCGCGTATAGATTTTGCTCTGACAATGCCTCGCCGTGGCGGCGCGGCATCCCCGACATGGCTGCTGGCGTCAAGCGCGAGTCCATCCGGTTCTTTGATCGCGCCTGGGGCCAATGCGCATGGCCGACCGGTCCGGTCGATGAACCGGGTCAGATGGACATGGCCATATGCGGTGCACCGACGGTCAAGGCCTGCTACTGCTTGGTCCATGCCAAGATGAGCGGCGATGGCGTGAAACGGCCGAAGCCACTTATCCCACGCGATGCGAACGTGATGCGGCATGCATGAGACATCTTCAGAGCAAATGGAAATCGCGCTGGCGCCGCGACGGCAAGGCCCCATCGTCCGCTTCCGACCCAAAGCGGACCATCACGCGGCTCGCCACCGGGCGTGTTTTGACGGCCTCAGCGCCAGTAGCGCAGGAGCGGGATCATGGCGAGGGCGACCTCGGCCAGGATGAGCAGGATGATGATGACCTCCAGGCGGAGCGACCGATCAGCGTCCTTAAGGTCGATCAGCGCCGACGCGGCGTTGGAGATGAAGGCAAGCTTGCGGTCCAGCGTCTCGGCGCGCTCGATCAGCTCGTAGTCATCCTCCAGCCGCCCATAGAGCCGTTCTAGGTCGCGGCGGTCCCAGAGGATGTCCGGCTTCTCGCGCACGGCCACGCGGCCGGAGACGCGATGCTGCACCAGCAGCGCGCGGCCGATCATCCGCAGGATGGCGCCGCGGCCGCCTGGCGAACGGCCGCGATCGGCCAGCCTGGCGGCGAACGGCTCGATGGCGTCGAACACCGCCGCCACGTGCCGCTCGTCGCGCGCCAGCGCCACGCTCTTGGCGAGCGCATCCGCCACGATCAGCAGGTGGTCCGGCGTGGCGGTCCGAAGCTGGATCGCCCCCATCGAGGTGATGTGCTCCTCCTCGTCCGGCCGAACCAAAACCTGCGCGGTCTCGTCCTCCTGGGCTTCGACGGGCCCGGCCATGCGCGCGGCCAGTCCGGCGAGGGCCTCGGCTTCCGCCGCCTCGTCGAGGCCGAACAACACCGCAACGCCGTAGCGGAACAGCACGACAAAGCCGTCGTCGCCAACCTTGAAGGACAGCGGCGCCGTAGTGACCGCGCCGTCGACGTCGACGGCTGCGCGGCTAAGGCGCTCGCCGAGCAGCAGCGCGTGCACACGGATCGCCCGCTCCGGCGCGGCCGCCGGGGCCTCGACCGGTGGTTGGACGTCGGCCATGGGAGGGTTGAAGCACGTCGGCCGCCGCTGTCAAAGCGCCGGTTCTGGGCGAGACTGTTCCGAGCGCGCCGCACCCGGGACAGTCTTCCTTTGTGCGGAGCAGAGCCATGGCTGAAGGCGAGAGTCCGCTTCCTGGCCATGTCCGAGGTCCGTGGGTGCATCGAGCGGACGGGCAACGGCGCCGGCGAGGACGATCAGCCATCTGTCGCGATGAAATCGGGCGAGATTGACCCCTATCAACGCGCGCTCTCGGATCACCTCTATCCTTGCTAGCCATGGCCGGTGGCCACTATCGCGGCCTCTGGCCTGACATGGAGAGTGAGATGAAGACGATATTGTTAGCGTTAGCGAGCGCATCTCTCCTGGTCGCGCCTGTGGCGTTCAGCCCAACGCCGGTTGCGGCCGTGCCTCACGGCAGTTCTCATAGCGGGGCGCCAAGCGGCTACCGCGGTGGCTATCGTGGCGCCTACCGGGGTAGCTACGGCTACCGTGGCGGGCCGGGGAACTACGGCTATCGTGGCGCCTACCGGGGTAGCTATGGCTACCGTGGCGGGCCTGGGTATTATGGCTACTATGGCTGGCCTGGGTACGGATACTACTACGGCGGGTGCCCCTCTTACTGGCAGTGGGACGACTACCTGAACCGTTGGGTCTGGGTAAGCGACTGCGACTAGCGCGCTATGCTTTAGTGCTGTTTACGACGGCATTCCCCGTAACCGGTCGATCAGCCATCACGAGCCGGCGGTCCGCCCGCCAGGCTCAGGTCTAGGGGCGTGAACAGACTTCCATCGACTGCACTTGGGCCTTCGGACGCAGAATCCGTTTCCGACCCAGGACGGACCTTCGGATTGGTCTCGATCGTGGCAGGCCTTCGGATTGATCTCGATCATGGCATTTGCCCCCGCTCCCGGGGCCTAGTTACGCGGCCCATGGACATGCGTGTGCGATGAGGAAGATCGCCTCGAAGAACACTTCACCACGCCGCTGCTCTCGGCGTACGCCCACGGGCCCGGCTCCAGCATGAACCGGCAGGGGTTCGGTGCGTTCGAGCCGCGCCTGCTGGAGTTCGGAGCGATGCGGCTGGAGGCGATGGACAAGGCGGGGATCGATCTCGCCGTCCTGTCGGTGACCAGCCCCGGCGTCCAGGCTGAGCCGGACACCCAGCTTGCCATCAAGCGGGCCTTTGAAGCGAACGACGGTCTTGCGTACGTCATCGCCGATCATCCGACCCGCTACGCTGGGTTCGCCCACCTGCCGCTGCAAGACGCGAACGCCGCCGCCGACGAGCTCACGCGTTGCGTCATGCAATTGGGTTTCAAGGGCGCGATGATCAACGGCCACACCAACGGCCGCTACCTCGACGAGGCGATGTATGATCCGTTCTGGGAGCGGGTGCAGGAGTTGGGCGTGCCCATCTATTTGCATCCCCGCGATCCTTACGACCGGCCGCACATCTACCAGGGCCACCCGGAACTGCTGGGCGCGACGTGGAGCTGGACGGTCGAGACAGCGTCACATGCGCTGCGCATGGTGTTCGGCGGCGTGTTCGACCGCTATCCGGACGTGAAGGTCATCCTTGGCCATATGGGCGAGACGTTGCCTTACCTCCTGTGGCGCCTCGACAGCCGCACGCGCATCCAGGCGAGATTGGGCCAAGGCCGGGAGCCAGCCCGGCTCCCGTCCGAGGTGATCAAGCGCAATATCGTGGTCACCACCACGGGCGTCTGCGCACACCCCGCACTGATCTGCGCGCTGTCCGCCCTCGGCGAGGACAGCGTGCTGTTCTCCGTCGACTACCCTTACGAGGATTGCAGCGTCGCCGCCGCGTTCATCGAATCTGCGCCTATCAGCGAGTCGACCCGCGCAAAGGTCTGTCACGGCAACGCAGAGAGACTTCTCGGCCTAAACGTGGCGCAACCGGCCTGAGCGCTCACAGCGCACTTCGCCGAAGCCGCGCGCCGATGTCCGCTTCCGGGAGAGCACCGAGTGTCCGCTTTCGACCCAGAGCAGATGGGGTGGATGGCTCCCGCTCCCGGCGTCGAAGCGCCAATGTGGAAGCTGTCACGCTAACCACGAGCGATGGGAGCCATCCGCCATGCAGATTACCACTGTCGGCCTCGACCTGGCCAAGAGCGTCTTTCAAG
>DATNIH010000125.1:0-4971 GCA_035604515.1 Caulobacteraceae bacterium
TGCGGGCATCGCCAGCGGATCGACCGACTTCGGCGGCTTCTTCGGCTTCGGCGAGCGCAGCCTCACGCCCCGCTCCGCGCAACTTACCGTGCAGCAGCCGGTCTTCGCAGGCGGCGGGATCAACGCGTCGATCGACCAGGCGAAGGCGCTGGACCAGGCGTCGCGGTCGTCGACCGATTCCGTGCGCCTCACCCTGATCGCCGAGGTCGCCGAGGCCTATGTCGGCGTGCTGACAAGCCAGCAGGCGCTGGCGCTCGGCCAGTCCCAGGTTGAGGAGCCGACGCTCGCCGCCGCCCAGGCCCAGCAGCAGTTTGAGAGCGGCGAGGTCGCGCGCACCGCTGTCGACCAGGCGAAGTCGGCGCTCGCCGAGGCGAAAGCGGGATACGCCCGCGCCCAGGGCGTGCTCGCGGTCGCGGCGGCGCACTATCGCATGTTGGTGGGTGACGAGCCTTCCGATCTCGCGCCGCTCGGCCCGCCACCGGCCGGCCCGGCGCAGATGCAGGACGCAGTCGCCGCGGCCGAAGCGGACAACCCGGCCATCGCGGCCGCCGAATCCCAGGTCAGCGCCGCCAAGGACGGTGTCCGCCGGGCCGAGGCCGACCGCTTTCCGAGCGTCGCGGTCGAGGCGCAGGCGTCGTCGATCCGCGACCAGTTCCTGCCCGGCTACCGCGCTGATGGCTTCAGCGTCGGGGTCGAGGGCCGCTGGACAGTCTTCTCAGGGGGGGCCGTCTCCGGGAAGATCGACGAGGCGCGGGCGAACGAACGCGCGGCGGAAGCGGCGCTGGACCAGGCGCGGGCGGCGGTCGACGAGGGCGTGATCGATGCCTGGACCGCGCGCCAGTCGGCCGATGCCCAGGCCGCCGCCTCGTCCGACCAGGCGAAGGCCGCCGATGCGGCGCTGGCCGATGTGCGCGAGGAGGTGCGGGTCGGCGAGCGGCCGACGCTCGACCTGCTCGACGCCGAACGCGCCGATCTGGACTCGCGCATCGCGTCCCTGGACGCCAGTGCCGCGCGCGTCGTTGCCGCCTACCGACTGAGCGCGGCAATGGGTGGCGCGCCGTGAGAGTAAAGTGGGCGCTCCGTGCCTCCGAACAGGTGCTCGCAGCGGCGGCTGATGCGGTCGTTCTTAGAGATGCTGACCGCCGTGCACCTGGATCGGTCGGGATATAGGGTGTCGGTCGTCGGCGAACAGCCGGCGGCATAGGAATCCCATGCCCACTGATACCGAGACCGACATCCAGGTCGCGCACGATCTCTTTCATTCTTGGGAGGGCATGGAGGGGCTGCCGGCCCGCGTGGCGCAGCCGGCGCGGCCAGGCCTCGAGGCCTGGCCCGGCGTAGCGCTCACCCAGCAGGTCTACCCCGGCTTTCTGGTGGCCGCGACCATCGCCGTCGCCTCGACCTGGCTCTCGCAACACTACACGGCGCCGGTCATGCTGTTCGCCCTGCTGTTCGGCATGGCCTTCCACTTCCTGCACGAGGAAGGCCGCTGCGTGGCCGGGATCGAGTTCTCGTCGAAGGCGGTGCTGCGCCTAGGCGTGGCGCTTCTGGGCGCCCGGATCACCGCCGCCCAGATCCTGAGCCTCGGGCTCATGCCGATCGCGACGGTGATCGTCGCCGTTCTGACCACCATCACCTTTGGCTTCCTGGTCGCCAAGCTCCTAGGCCAGAGTCGCACGTTTGGGGTGTTGTCTGGCGGCGCGGTAGCGATCTGCGGCGCTTCGGCGGCGCTGGCCATCGCCTCGGTGCTGCCGCGCGACAAGGACAGCGAGCGCGACACCATCCTGACCGTTGTGTCCATCACCGCGCTCTCCACCGCGGCGATGATCGTCTATCCCCTCATCGCGACCGGAATTGGCCTGACCCACGCCCAGTCGGGCATCTTCCTGGGCGGGACAATCCATGACGTCGCGCAGGTGGTCGGGGCCGGCTACACCATCTCGCCGCAGACCGGCGACATCGCGACCTATGTGAAGCTGCTGAGGGTCACCACGCTCTTGCCTGTGGTGTTCGTCATCGCCTTCATCGCCCAGCGCGGAGCGGGAGCGGTGCGCGGCGGGTCGGCTCCGCCGATTCCGCTGTTCCTTCTGGGCTTCGCCGCCTTGGTGGCGCTGAACAGCTTCGGCTTTCTGGCAAAGCCCGTCACCGACATCGCCAACGACATATCGCGGTGGTGTCTAGTCACGGCCATCGCGGCGCTGGGAATGAAGACCTCGTTCAAGGCCTTGCTGGCCGTCGGCTGGCGGCCGGTGGCTCTCATGGTCGCCGAAACCGCGTGGATCGGAGCGCTCGTCATGACGGCGGTAATTTTGTTCCGCTAGGCGGACGGCGACATCAGCAGGCGTTTCCAATGGCCGCTTGGGGTCGAAGGCGGACGCCGGCGCGCTGCCAGATAGCGGACGACGAGCGGCGAGCGGTTATAGGAGTGCCCGTCCATCCCTCAGCGCTACTTGGGCATGATGGTGGTGTAGATCAGCGCGCCGGCGGCCAGGCCCATGACCACGAAGGTGGTCCAGATGAAGGTGCGCGAGAGCACCCCTCCTCGCCAGCGGCCCATGATCTTCGCATTGCCGTTGATCAGGCCGATGAGAAAGATCAGGGGCACGGCGGCGATGCCGTTGAAGACCGCGGTGAACACCAGCGCCTTGATCGGATCGATGCCGAGGAAGTTGAAGGAGAGCCCGACGAGCACGGAAAGGATGATGACGCCATAGAATCCGGGGGCGGCGGCGAGCTTTCGCGACAAGCCCTCCTTCCAGTTCAACGCCTCCGCGAAGGCGTAGGCCGCCGAGCCGGCCAGCACCGGGATCGCCAGCAGGCCCAGCCCGACAACGCCGACCGCGAACAGGTCCTTGGCGATCTGGCCCGAATTCGGGAACGATCGGACGAGGGGTTCGAGCGCCCTGGCGGCGTCGGCAGCGGTGGCGATGTTGTTGACGCCATGGCTGAAGAGGACGGTGGCGGTCGTCATGATAATGAACCACTGCACCACCTCGGAGGCGATCATGCCGAAGTTGGTGTCGGCTTCCATGCCCCTCAGAAACCGGCGGGAAACGCGGTGCCTGCTTCCATCGGCGGATACCAGACCCTGCTCGACCTCTTCCTCGATTTCCTGCGAAGCCTGCCAGAAGAACATGTAGGGTGAAATCGAGGTGCCGAAGACGCCGGTGATGATGAACAGGAACGCGACGGTGAACTCTACGTGCGGAATCAAGGTCGCGTAGATGATCTGCTTCCACGGCTCGTGTATGATCAGCGCTGTCGCAGGATAGGCCAGCAGCGCCAGCGTCATCCACTTCAGGCCCCGGGCATAGGTCTTGTAGTTCATGAACACTTCAAGAGCGATGACCAGCATGGCTGTGAGGACGCAGTAGAGGGCGTAGGGCGCCTTGAAGACGAGCTGGGCGGAGGCCGCGACCGCGCCGATGTCGGCCCCGATGTTGATGGTGTTGGCGATGACGACCAGAAGCACCACGCCGATCAGAACGGTGCGCGAATAATGCTCCTTGATGACCCCGGCGAGACCCTTGCCCGTGACGATCCCGATGCGCGCGCAGGCTTCCTGGATCGCGATGAGCAGCGGGATCTGGTAGAGCGCGGTCCAGATCTGGCCGAAACCGAACTGGGCGCCCGTTTGCGAATAGGTGGCGATGCCCGAGGGGTCGTCGTCAGCGGCGCCGGTGATCAGGCCGGGACCGAGAACCTTGAGGAAAGCGGCCAACCTCTTGCCGATGGGCTCGGCGTGCGGCGTGGGTTATCCATGGTAGGTCACCGTGCCTGTCGGGGGATCGCCAGCCGCTCGCGCAGACGCTGGCGGCCGCCAGGTTCAGGCGCTGACTGCTGCGCCTTCGTCGAAGGTGACGTCAACAGGCGGAGCGGGGCGGATGCGCCAGCGCATGAAGATCGCCGCCATGCGCTCGCGTGCAGTCGAGTCATCCAGGCCCATGTCAGCCAGTTCGGCTTCAGCCAAGCTCTCGGCCAGCTGTTCAATCTGAAGCAGATCGACTGCGAGACCGGCGTCATCAGCGCAACTACCCCCCATCCACGCTTTGAGCCCCGCGAGCATATCAAGTCTGGCTTGCGCAACGGCACGTCGCACGAGCGCGTCCTCGTAACCCAGACGCCGCGCACTGCGGCGGAAGCACCTGTTCCGGCGATGGCGCTCGATCCATTCGTTGAGAATCTCGGCCGCAGGTGCCGCCTGCGCCATCAGTCGTGCGAACGCGCGCCGCTCCCCAGCCGCCCAGTCGACGTAGACGGAGACGAAGACGTCAAACTGGTCCTTGAAGAAGCGATAGAAAGTGTTCGGTGAGACGCCCGCGCGCCGCGCGATCCGCGTGACGTCAGTTCCCTGAAAGCCGTAGCGCAGAAACTCGGTCCGCGCTGTGGCCAACAGGAGTTCGCGCGTTGCGTCGCGTTTGTGCGTCTGACCCGGACCGACCTGCAATACGCCCGCTGGCTGGCGGTGCACGCAGGCCCCAGGCACATGATCATGGCTTGTGTTTCGATGGTTCATCGGCACCCCCCGAACAGACGCGAGGAAGCCGATAACGCTGGTGTGTGACACTTCCCCGGCCAAGCTCGGATCTAAAAACGCTGGGGTCCGTCGACGTCCCCATTAGGTCGACAGCGGAGATCCGGTCATTACCCGGAACGGACGATCCGAAGATGAGCGGGCGGGCATTTGCTGCATAGCATGAAGGCCCAGCGGAAGGAGCCATCCACGGCGCTGGGCCTTCTGCCGATCCGGCCTCGGGGATCGGGGAGGTTCGGACGGGCCGTCAAGCCTCTGCACAAAACGTGTCTCGGGACAACTTCCGCTTTGGGTCGAGAGCAGATGGGGTGGATGGCTCCCGCTCCCGGCGTCGAAGCGCCAATGTGGAAGCTGTCACGCTAACCACGAGCGATGGGAGCCATCCGCCATGCAGATTACCACTGTCGGCCTCGACCTGGCCAAGAGCGTCTTTCAAG
>DATNIH010000126.1:0-6669 GCA_035604515.1 Caulobacteraceae bacterium
TGCTGGAGGGCTTCTTCCGCGCCGTCGATCTTGCGCTAGACAAGGCCAACGTCGAGCCGCAGTCGCTGACCGGCGTCGTGGTCCATGCCACCACCGTCGTCACCAACGCGCTGATCGAGCGGCGTGGGAAGGCGACGGCGCTGATCACCACCAAGGGCTTCGCCGATGTGCTCGCGATCCGCAACGAGCACCGCTACGAGATGTACGATCCGCAGATCGAGTTCGCCCCGCCGCTGATCCCTCGCGAGCTGACCTTCGAGCTCGACGAGCGGGTGCTGGCGGACGGGACGGTGCTCAAGGGCGTTGATGCGGCCGAAGCCGCGACACTTGCGGCGGCGCTGAAGGCGCGCGGCGTGGTCTCGGCCGCGGTGTGCCTGATCAACGGCTTCCGCAACCCGGTGAACGAGCAGGCGGTCGGCGCGGCGCTGCGAGCCGCCCTGCCCGGTCTGCACCTCTCGCTCTCGTCGTCGGTGGCGCCGCAGATCCGCGAATACCCGCGCGCCTCGACCACGGCGATCAACGCCTACGCCGCGCCGATCGCCCAGCCCTATCTGCACGGCATGGCCAAGCGCCTGGCCGAGATCGGCGCACCGAACCGGCCGCTGATCATGCTGAGTTCGGGCGGGGTGATCGGGGCCGAGACCGCCAGCCGCAATCCGGTGCGCATGATCGAGAGCGGTCCGGCCGCCGGGGCGCTGGCCGCGGCGCACTACGCGCGGCGGCTCGGCCTGGCGCGAATGATGTCGTTCGACATGGGCGGCACCACCGCCAAGGCCTGCCTGATCGAGGACGGCAAGCCGATGGTGACCGGCGCGTTCGAGGTCGATCGCAAGTACCGCTTCTGCGAGGGCAGCGGCATGCCGGTGACCGTGCCGTCGATCGACATGATCGAGATCGGCGCCGGCGGTGGCAGCATCGCCCACGTCGATGATCTCGGCCTCTTGAAGGTCGGGCCGCGCAGCGCCGGCTCGGAGCCAGGCCCAGCCTGCTACGGCCGCGGCGGGACCGATCCGACCGTCACCGACGCCGACCTGGTGCTGGGTCTGCTCGACGGCGACAACTTCCTCGGCGGCGACATGGCGCTGGACCGCCCCGCCGCCGAACGGGCCATCGCCGGCCTGGCCGATGCGCTCGGCTGCGGACTCGCCGAGGCCGCGGGCGGCGTCTACCGCATCGTCGCCGAAGCCATGGCCGGCGCGGCGCGGGCGCACGCCACCGATCGCGGCGTCGATCACCGCGGCCTGGCGCTGCTGGCGTTTGGCGGCGCGGGGCCGGTGCACGCCTGCGCCGTCGGCGAACTGCTGCAGAGTTCGGCGGTGATCTTCCCGCCGCAGGCCAGCGTGCTCTCGGCGGTCGGCACGCTGGTGACGCCGGTGCGCCTCGACCTGGTGCGCAGCGCGCTTGACCGCCTGGACGCGCTGGACTGGACCGAGGTCGACCGGCTGCTGGATGAGATGACGGCCGAGGGTCTGGCTTCGCTGGCGGAGGCCGGGTGCGCGCCCGAGACGGTGCGGCTCGGCGTCGGCGCCGACCTGCGCTACCACGGCCAGCAGAACGAGGTCACCGTGACGTTCGACCACGATCCGCGTCAACGGCGCGACCCGGAGGCGATCCGGTCCGCGTTCGAGGCCGCCTATCGGGCGCTCTATGGCGTGACACCGTCGCACGTGCCGATCGAGATCGTCAGCTGGCGGATGACGGTGCAGGGCCCCGAGATCGCCTTCGGCCCGCCGCCGAGCCTGAACCGAACCCCCGGCGCATCGAAGGGCCAACGAGAGGTCGCGCTGTGGGCGGCCGCCGGCCCGGCGAAGGTCTATGATCGCTCGGCGCTGGGAACAGGCCAGCAGATCGCCGGGCCGGCGATCGTCGAGGAGCGCGAGACGACGCTGGTGATCCCGCCCGGCTGGGGCGCGGTGGTCGACGAGCTTGGGTGCGTTGTGGCCAGGCAGGAGGATTGAGCATGGACGGCATCGAGCTGGAGATCCTCTGGTCCAACCTGATCGGCATCGTCAGCGAGCAGGCCAAGGCGCTGCAGCGTATCGCTTTCAGCCCGATCGTGCGCGAGGCCGGCGACCTCGCCAGCGGCCTGTTCGACGCCCGCGGCCGCATGGTCGCGCAGGCCAACACCGGCACGCCGGGCCACATCAACTCGCTCGCCGCAGCGGGCGAGTCGCTGCACCGGTTGTTCGACGGCAAGCTGGTCCCCGGCGACGTGGTGATTACCAACGACCCATGGATGTCGGCCGGCCACTTCTTCGACATCACCGTGCTGTGCCCGATCCACTGGAACGAGCGGCTGATCGGCTACATCGGCTCGACCATCCACCACACCGACATCGGCGGCTACGGCATCGGCGCCGGCGCGCGCGACATCCACGAAGAGGGCCTGTGGATCCCGCCCTCGAAGCTCTACGAGGCTGGCGAGCCCAATCAGCTGTTGCACGCCATCATTGGCCGCAATGTGCGCACACCGGACAATGTGTTCGGCGACCTGGCGGCGCAGGTGTCCGGCGGCCGCTCCTGCGGCGAGCGGCTGATCACGCTCTGCCGGCGCCACGACCTGCAGGACATCGAGCACGTGGCCGACGAGATCATCGCCCGCTCGGAGGCGGCCACGCGCCGGGCGATCCGCGCCCTGCCGGCCGGCGTCTGGCACGGCGACTGCACCTTCGACGTGCCCGGCGGCGACATGATCGAGCTGAAGGCGGCGGTGCACGTCGACAACCAGGCCGGCGAGGTGCTGATCGACTTCGCTGGCAGCTCCGGCGCCAGCCCGCTCGGCATCAACGTGGTGATGAACTACACCCACGCCTACGCCACCTTCGCCGTGCGCAGCTGCCTCAATCCCGAGCAGCCGAACAACTACGGCTCGCTGGCGCCGATCAAGGTCGCGGCGCCCAAGGGCTCGATCGTCAACGCCGCCTACCCCTCGCCGCTGAACGCCCGCCACGTGGTCGGCATGTTCGTGCCGATGCCGATCCTGAAGGCGCTGCACCAGGTGATGCCGGAGAGGGTGCTCGCCGAAGGCTCAGGCGCGGTCTGGACCATGCAGATCCAGGGCAAGCGCGCCGATGGCGAGGCCTTCACCTCGTCGATGTTCAACTACTCGGGCGGCATGGGCGCGCGGGCGACCAAGCCCGGCCCCAGCGCCACCTGCTATCCCACCGGCGTCGCGGCGGTGCCGGTCGAGATCCTGGAAGCTTCGCTGCCGATCGTGTTCGACCGGCGCGAGCTGCGGCGCGGTTCCGGCGGCAAGGGCAGATCGGCCGGCGGCGACGGCCAGGTGATTGCCTTCCACATGCGCACCGACCAGCCGTGGCTGCTCAACGCCGTGCCCAGCCGGCTCGACCGCGGGCCGGACGGCTTCGACGGCGGCGAGCCCGGCGCGGCGGGCCGGTTCCTGGTCAACGGGCAGCCGGTGAGCCAGGCCGGCAAGATGACCATGAAGGCCGGCGATCACGTGCTGCTGGAAACGCCGGGCGGCGGCGGGTTCGGTAGGGCTTAGCAACGTGCGCGGTTTTCAGGTTGATGGCAGGCAAGCCCTAATCCCCTCCCCCCTGCGGGGAGGGGGCAGGGGGTGGGGGTGCGAGCTCGGTGCGGCCCGTGAAGGCGCCTCAACGGCCATCGCTGAGCTGGCGCCCCAACCCCTGACCCCTTCCCGCAAGGGGAAGGGGAGGTGCGCGCCTGGCAAGCGCCGCGCGGTCGCTTAAAGGAGCTGAGCAGATGGATATCCACGCGATCGATTGGAGCCAGACGCCCTGGGAGCCGGTGCGGGCCGGGGTCGAGCGCAAGGCGTTCTCCGGCGAGGGCGCCACGGTCTCGCTGAACCGGCTGCAGCCCGGGCATGAACCCCGGCCGCACGATCACCCGCATGAGCAGATCGTCTACATCATCGCCGGCGTGATCGATTTCCACATCGAGGACACCGTCACCCGTCTAGGTCCCGGCGGATTGCTGGTGGTGCCGCCGAACGCGCGGCACTGGGGCGAGGTCGTCGGCGACGAGCCGGTGCTAAACCTCGACGTCTTCACGCCCAAGCGCGCCGAATACGCGGCCTGAGAAGAGGGAACGACGATGGCCTATCCCCACACCCTGATCTTCGTCGACCTCGCCTCGGACGATCCGGCGGCGGCCGGGAAGTTCTATTCCGAGGTGTTCGGCTGGCGCGACGACGACCGGCCGCTGGGCGTCTATCATCGCATGGTCCCCGGAGGGAACTTCCTCAAGGGCGATGGGAGCGAGAGCGAGATCGGCAACCTGCACCTCGGCATCTTCAAGGCCGACAACGCCCGCCCCCATCCGGAGCCCGCCGGCGTCGAACCGCGCTCGCTGAGCGAAGGCGGGCGCAAGCCCCGGGTCTGGATCCTGGTCAGCGACGACGAGCCGGTGGACGCCATCTTGGACCGGGCGGTCGCGCGCGGCGCCAAGATTCTCTGGCGCAACCACTATTGGGCGACATTCAACGGCTTCAATCACGCCTTCGCCGACCCCTGGGGCAATGAGATCATCCTCTGGGGCAAGGCCGGCCCCGAGCCGAAGATCCCCGCCGGCTACACCTCCGAATAGCCGCCGGCGCTCGCCGCTTCCCTACGGGTAGTCCTGACATTTCAACGCTTTCTGCGATGCGGTGGCTTGCGGACGGTCGCAATCGCGTACAAAGTCGCATTCGCATCAACAAATGGCTCTGCACACTGAAATTTCAGAGCGCGTGAATGCGGAGGCGACCGGTGGTGGAGCAGTATCGAACGGGCCACGAGGCCGGGTTCAGCAGCATCGAAGCGTCCGGCAGCCTGGTCGGCTGGGCGCCCGAGCTGCAGAAGGCCAAGGTCTACGAACAGATCCTGCTCGACGTGATCCTGGGCGAGCTGTCGCCCGGCAGCCGGCTGGACGAGCAGGCGCTCGTCCGCCGCTACGACGCTGGTTTGGCCGGCGTACGCGACGCGCTTGGCCGGCTGGCGCTCGAGGGCTTGGTGGTGCGCCGCCCGCGCGCTGGGACCACCGTGGCGCCGCTGGATCTGCTGGATGTGCGCCAGGCGTTCGATGCGCTGCGTCTGATCGAGCCGCACTGCGCCGAGCTCGCCGCCCAGAACGCGACGCCGGCCGATGTCGCCGCGCTGCGCCAGGCGTTCGTCGGCGCCGAGGACGCCGCGCGCGCCGCCGATTCACGCGCCCTGATCGGAATGGACCAGCGGTTCCACGCCGCGCTGGCGCTGGCGACGCGCAACCTGACCTTGGCCAAGATCGTCATTCCGCTGCAGCACAAGGCCTCGCGGTTCTGGGCCTACTCCATGACCGAGGACACCGCCGACGAACGGATCGAGGAGGTCAGGCGCCATCGGGCGCTGGCCGAATGCATCGCCGGCGGCGACGTCGAGGCGGCGCACGACGCGATGCTGGAGGTGCTTGGCGCCTTCTTCGGCAACCGCGTCAACGCCGGTCGCCACGGCGCGGCTAAGTCCGTGGACTGACATGAGCCGACGCGCCCACTCCGCCGCGCTTGACGCGAGAATGGGCGCCGCACGCGGCGGTGTGAACGGTCAGTTGTCATCGGTCACATTTTCTGTGAAATTTCAGAGATCGGTTTGACGAGGCGCCGCGGCGCCGGGACGGTCTCTGCCAGGACGACAAGTCAGGGGATTTCAGCACACGCCTTGGGGCGTCGGCTGGTGAAGCGGGGGCGGCCATGTCCAAACAAATACTGTTGTTCGCAAGCGTCTCGGGTCTGGCGATCGCCGGCGCCGCGCACGCGGCAGACCCGGCGCCGAAGACGACCACGACGTCCGTCTCAGAGGTGGTGGTCACCGCCGACAAGGTGGGCCTTCTGGAACGCCGGCCCAGCACGACTGTGTTCGGCCTCTCCAAGCCGCTGATCGAGACGCCGCGCGCCGCCTCGGTGATCACCGACACCAACATCCAGCGCTATGGCATCCAGACCATCGACCAGCTGACCACGGTGGCGCCGGGCACCTTCACGGCCAGCTTCTATGGCGTCGCCGGCACACTCAACGTGCGGGGCACCCTGGCGGAGAACTACTTCGAGGGCTTCAAGCTGCTCACCAACTGGGGCACCTTCACCACCCCGGTCGGCGACGCCTCGCGCATCGACATCGTGCGCGGACCGCCCTCCCCGATCTACGGACCCGGCTTCGTCGGCGGCCTGCTGAACTTCATTCCGAAGTCGGCCAGCGACTCGGGCGCCTATCTGACGGCCCCGACCGCTGAGGTCGACTACACCGCCGGCAGCTACCAGAAGAACAACGTCACCGGCCAAATCGGCCTTCCCGTCAGCGCCGGCATCCTCGACGGCGGCATCTACGCATACGGCGAGTACGACAACTCCCACAGCTTTTACAACGGCATCCATCCCGTGCACGAGATGGGCGAGGTCTCGGCGCGGTTCGACCTGCCCGATGGTTGGAAGTTCGCCGCCGACGTCAGCTACTACCATTCGACCGGCGATGTGCAGACGGCGGGCTGGAACCGGGTGACGCAGAACCTGATCAACAATCAGACCTACATCACCGGCCACAACAGCGCGCTCACCAACACCCCTGGCGTGCCGTACCTGACCCCCGCCCAGGCCTCGCCGACGGCGCCGTTCTATCCGTTCGACTTCAACGCCTGCGGCGATGCGGGCATGGCCTGCGGGTTCTTCGGCTTCTACGGCGG
>DATNIH010000127.1:0-8085 GCA_035604515.1 Caulobacteraceae bacterium
CGCGAAGCCGGCGCTGACGCCGGCCGAATAGGTCGTAACGCCCTTCTTAACCCTCGCCCCGCGCAGCGCGGAGAGGTCGAGCGAAGGCGTCAGCCTTCGTCCGGGTGAGGGGCTCTCGCCGAGCGATCGCTGTCCGACGCCCGTCGGCGTCGACCTTGTCGCTCCGCGCCAAGGTCCCCTCACCCGTCCGCTCGCGTCGCGACCGGCCGACCTCTCCCCACTTGGCGGGGCGAGGGTTAGTCATATCGAGCCATATTGCATGCAATCTTAACCTCCTGTAGAGAATCCACTCTTCAAACAGCGCCGACTGCGTGCAATCGCCGTCGGACATCGGGCGCCGCAAGAAGCGTCCGTCGAGCAAGAGGGGGACGCCTCAGGTGACCATCAAACAACGGATATTGGCTTCGACCATCCTGGCCATGGGCGGCCTCGGACTGGCGGGTCTCGCCCATGCGGCGAGCGATACGGCGACCGGCGATTCCACGCAGGTGACCGAGGTCATGGTCACCGCCGAGAAGCGCGAGGAAAAGGTCCAGGACGTGCCGCTGGCGATCACGGCGTTCAACGCCGAGACGCTGAAGAGCGCCTCGGTCACCAGTCTGACCGACCTCAGCGGCCAAATCCCCAACGTGACGCTCGATCAGGTGGTGACGTTCCCCAACGCGTCGTCGTTCTCGGTGCGCGGGCTCGGATTTGGCGACGTCGAGTCAACCTTCGAGCCGACGGTCGGCGTCGAGGTCAACGGCGTCTACCTCGCCCGCAACGTCGGCGCGGTAGAGGACCTGTTCGACATTGCATCCATTGAGGTGCGCCGCGGCCCGCAAGGAACGCTGGACGGCGGCAACACCATCGGCGGCACCGTCGCGATCAACACCAAGAAGCCAACCGGCGCGCTGGACGGCGAGATCGAGCTGACCGGCGGCGACCGCGGCCGGCTCGAAGTGCGCGCGGCGCTGGATGCGCCGATCGTCAAGGACGTGCTGGCGGTGCGCCTGTCGGTGCTCGACCTCAACTACGACGGCTTCCTGCACAACGTCGCCGACGGCAAGACGCTGGGCGGCATCAACTCGCTCTCGGAGCGGCTGACGCTGGTCTACACCCCGTCCGGTCCGTTCGACGCGACGCTGGTGCTCGACCATGACACCGACCGCGATGGCGGCTTCCCCAACAAGAACGGCACCCCGCCAGTCGGCGCCCTGGCCCCGGCGCCGGACTTCCTGCTGGCGCTGATCGGCTCTCCGATGGACCCGACGCTGGGGCCCTACGACGTCAACGTGACCATTCCGGTGCACTACAACTACGACACCACCGGGGTCGCCGCGACGCTGAACTACAAGACCGACTTCGGCACCTTCACCTCGGTGACCGGCTACCGCGAGTTCGACGACAACAACGTCAACGAGTACGGCGGCGCCGGCAACGTGAACTTCTTCGGGGCGATTGGTCCGTTCTTCACCTCGGCGCGCGCGCAGGACCATAACCAGATCAGCGAGGAGCTGCGCATCGCCTCGCCGGATGGCGAGCACAAGGTGGACTGGGTTGGCGGCGTCTACATCCTGCACCAGCACTACAGCCTGCAGAACGTCGAAGGCGGGGCGCTGTTCGGCAACTTCTCGGTCACGCAGTACGCGAGCCAGGATGAGGACAGCTATGCCGCGTTCGGTCAGGCTAACATCCATTTCACGCCCCAACTGACCCTGACCGCTGGCGGCCGCTACAGTTACGAGGACAAGCGCTTCCTCAACACGCCGCCCGGACTCGGCCCGCTCCCGTTCGCCTACAACGCCAACTGGAGCGATTTCTCGCCGAAGGCGGTGCTCAGCTACAAGTTCACGCCCGACGTGATGGGCTACATCCAGTACTCGCGCGGCTACCGCAGCGGCGGGTTCAACGGCCGCGCCGGCAGCCAGACCACCGCCGGGCCCTACAACGCCGAGCACGTCGACAGCTACGAGATCGGCCTCAAGAGCGAGTGGTTCGACCGCCGCCTGGTGCTGAACGCCGACGCCTTCATCAGCAAGTACGCCAACATCCAGGAGGAGGTGCAGCGGCTCAACGCCTCCACCGGCCTCGACGAGACCGTGGTCGCCAACGCCGGCGCCGCGACCTACAAAGGCGTCGAGCTGGAGGCGCACGGCGTCATCGGCGGGGGCCTGTCGGCCGACGCGTCGCTCGGCTACCTCGACGGCCACTTCGACAAGTTCACCGCCAACCTCAACGGCGCGTGCGCGCCGGGCGAGGACCCCTACTTCTGCGGCACCAACGACTATTCGAAGATCCCGCTGCCCGACGTGCCGCACTGGAGCGCGAGCATCGGGCTGAACTACCGCCACGAAATGCCGTGGGCCGTGTTCACCGGCAATATCAACGCCGCCTACACCTCGGCGATGTACACCTCGCTGACCCCGATCAACGTGGTCGCGCCGTGGTTCACGCTGCGCAACGCCAACACCATCGTCAACGCCACCGTCGCCCTGTCGACGCCCGACGAGAAGTATCGCCTGGCGCTGTGGGTGAAGAACCTGACCGACCAGCACGTGCTCTACGACCGCTTCACCGTCGGCCCGCTGTCGTCGCCGGAGAGCTTCCAGCCGCCGCTGACCTGGGGCGTCTCTTTGGGAGCCAAGTTCTAGGACGCTGATGCTGATTGATTCCGAGGCGCGGCGCTTAGGTGATCTCCCCTCCCCCTTGCGGGAAGGGGTAAGGGGTGGGGGTGCTAGCTCGATGCGGGCCGGCGGATGCGGCCGGACGCCAAACTCATGGCGCCTGCGCAGATACCCCCAACCCCCGACCCCTCCCCGCAAGGGGGAGGGGAGACTGCGCCAAGCTCGGGCAAGTCAGTACTAGGCCGCAAGATGTCGACTAGCGCTTTAGAGAACCGGGGGCCGCTGAAGGGCCTGCGCGTCGTGGAGATGGGCCAGCTGATCGCCGGGCCGTTCTGCGGCCAGCTGCTGGGCGATCTCGGCGCCGAGGTGGTCAAGGTCGAGGCCCCCGGCAAGGGCGATCCGATGCGCGAGTGGGGCCAGCCCAGCTACCCGCTGTTCTGGGAGATCCTGTCGCGCAACAAACGCACCGTCTCGCTCGACCTGCGCCAAGCGGCGGGTCAGGACCTGGCGCGGCGGCTGATCGCCCAGGCCGACATCCTGATCGAGAACTTCCGGCCGGGCACGCTGGAGGGCTGGAATCTATCGCCAGAGCGCCTGCACGAGGCCAACCGCGGCCTGATCGTCGTGCGGGTGTCCGGCTACGGCCAGACCGGGCCGTACGCCGCGCGGGCGGGCTTTGGCGGCATCGGCGAGGCCATGGGGGGCTGGCGCCACATCGTCGGCGACGCCGACCGGCCGCCCTCGCGCATGGGCGTCTCGATCGGCGACAGCCTGGCGGCGACGTTCGGCTGCCTCGGCGCGCTGGCGGCGCTGCGCCACCGCGAAGCCACCGGCGAGGGCCAGGTGGTCGACTCATCGCTCTACGAGAGCGTGCTGCACGTGATGGAAAGCCTGGTTCCGGACTACGCCCTCGCCGGCTATGTCCGCGAGCGCTCCGGCTCGATCCTGCCAGGGGTGGCGCCCTCCAACGTCTACCGCTGCCGGGACGGCGACTATCTGATCGCCGCCAACCAGGATTCGGTGTTCCAGCGCCTCTGCGCCGCGATGGGCCGTCCTGAACTGGCCGCCGATCCGCGCTACGCGACGCACCTGGCGCGCGGCGAGCGGCAGGCCGAGCTGGACGGGCTGATCGAAGCCTGGACCCGCGAGCGGACCGTCGCCGAGGTCGAGGCGGCGATGATCGAGGCCGCTGTGCCGGCCGGGAAGATCTACCGCGCGCCGGACATGCTGGCCGACCCGCATTTCGCGGCCCGCGAGGCGCTGGTCGAACTCGACCATCCGCGCTGGGGCAAGCTGCCGATGCAGAACGCCTTTCCGAAACTGTCCCGCACGCCTGGCGCGGTGCGCCGCCCGGCCTCCCAGTCGGTCGGCCAGGACAATGCCGAGGTGTTCGGCGAGCTGGGCGTCGGGGCGGATGAGCTGGCGGCGCTGGAGAAGGCCGGGGTGGTGTAAGGGCGACGGTGCTCCTCCCCTCGCTTCAGGCGAGGGGAGGTGTCGCGATGGCGAGCCGCGGCAAGGTGAGCCGCGACGGAGGGGAGACGCGCGCCGAAGCCGGTGACAGCCTTGCGCCGCCGGTCGCCCCATCGTCGCGCATCGGTCGCTGGCGCTCCCTCGCCTGCGGCACTTCCCCCCGCTTCACGGGGGGAAGAGCAGGGTTCACTCCCCCTCCGGCGCCAGCGAGCGCAGCAGAGTGTTGCGGCCGGCGAGGATGTGGCTGGACATTACGCTGCGGGCCCAAAGGCCGTCGCGCGCCCGCAGCGCTTCCACCAGCTCCAGGTGCTGGTTGGCGCTGCGCCGCAGTTCGTCTCGGCTGTAACGGCGGAAGGTGCGCAGCACGAGCGGCATCTCGACGATCGACGCCAGCGCCGTCTCCAGCCGCGGATTGGCCGCCGCGGTGACGATCAGCTTGTGGAACTCGTTGTTGAGCTGGGCCACGCGGTCGATCGCCGGGGCCGGCGATTGCTCCACCGCCGCCGCCATCTCCTGCGCCAGCGCCCCGAGCGCCTCGATCTGCTCGGCCGAGCCCTCCTTCGCCGCGGCTTCGGCGGCGTAGCCTTCCAGCACCACGCGCAGGTCGTAGATCTTGAAGATGTCGCGCTCGTCGAGATGGGTGACGAAGGCGCCGCGGTTGGGGATGAAGCGGATCAGCCCCTCGGCGTGCAGCCGGCGCATCGCCTCGCGCACCGGCGTGCGGCTGATTCCGCTGGTGGCGGCCAGGCCCTGGGCGGTCAGGTGGGCGCCGGGGCGATAGGCGCCGCTGACGATGCCGTCGCGAATCGTGCGGTAGGCCCTCTCGACTGCCGCGGCCATCGTTCGCCCCAGGCTTCCCAGCCGAGGCCCTGCGGCCTCACGGCGGGTATTGCATCCAATCGGAGGCGCCGCAACGGCAGCGCCCCGAAAGCGCCGCGGCGTCAGCCGGCCGGATCGATCGGCGTCTGCAGGCCCAGCCGGGCCTCGATCGCCTCGGCCGCATCGAGGCAGAGGTCCTCGCGCAGCCGCCGCCCGGTGACGAGCACGCCGATCGGCAGGCCGCTGTCGGCGTCGCGGCCGGCCGGGACGCAGGCCGATGGGAGGCCGAACAGATTGGCCGCCACTACCGGCCGGATCAGGTCGATGGTCGCCGTCGGGTCAGCGAGGTCGTAGCCGTGCTCGAACGGCAGCTGGGTCCAGGTCGGGGTCAGGATCAGCGGGTGGTCGGCCATGAACAGCGACCAGGCGCGCGCGACGCCGTCGCGCTGACTCATCAACGCCGACATCGAGGCCGCGTCCGACAGCGGCGCCGTCGCGCGGCCGACGGCCTCGAAGAACGCCAGCCCGTCGGCGCCCATCAGCGGGCCGATCTGGCTCAGCACCGATCCGTAGTCGCCGAGCACGAACCGCGCCCACACCTCGGCGGCCTCCTCGTAGCGCGGCGGGCAGGCCTCGATCACCGCGTAGCCGGCGTTCGCCAGCACGTCCGCGGCGCGGCGAACGGCGTCCGACACGGTCGGATCGACGCTGCCGCCAGGCGGCGCCGGCACGACCGCCACGCGGATCGGCCGCGGCAGCGGCTTGCCGACAAACGGCGCATCAAACGACCAGGGATCGCGGGGATCGGCGCCCATCAACACCTGCAGGCCCAGCCGCACATCGGCGACGCAGCGCGCCATCGGGCCTTGCGACATCATCAGTTGCGATGCGAGCAGCCGGTCTTCGCCCGGCACGTATCCAGCGTCGGGGACACGACCGGTGGTCGGCTTGATCGAGGCGATGCCGCAGGCGCTGGCGGGATTGCGCAGCGAGCCGCCGATGTCGTTGCCAAGGCCGATCGGGCTCATGCCGGTGGCCAGCGCCACCGCTTCTCCGCCGCTCGAGCCGGCGGCGGTGCGGCCCAGGTTCCACGGATTGCGGGTCAGGCCGTGCAGCGAGCTGTCGGTGTGCACGCGCAGGCCCATGTCGGGCAGGTTAGTGCGGGCGATCGGGATGGCGCCGGCGGCGCGCATCCGCTCGACCACCGGCGCATCGGCCGGCGCGACCGCGCTGGCCAGCGCCGGCACGCCCTGGGTGGTCGGCAGGCCGGCCATGTCGATGTTTTCCTTCACCGTGCACGGCACGCCGTGCAGCGGCCCGAGCGGCCCGCCCGCGGCCACTCGCCGGTCCGCCTCCGCCGCGCCCGCCCGCGCCTCGTCGGCCAGGACCCGGACCACCGCGTTGACCTTCGGATTGACCGCCTCGATGCGCGCCAGGTGCGCCTCGACCACCTCAGCCGAGGACACCTGCTTAGCGGCAATGCGCCTGGCCAGCTCGCCCGCCGACAGCCGCCACAGGTCCTGCATGATGGGCTCCGAGAAGATCGCGCGGTCCGAGCTTATCGGGGCGGTGTCTCCGGCGCGAGGCCCTTGAGGAACAGGCGCGTGACGCGCTGGGCGTGGGCGGCGATCATCGCGTCGGTGACCTGGTCCAGCATGCCGGTCGCGAGCCGCAGGCCCCACTCGCCTTGCGCCATGGCCACGAACAGCGAGACGATCTCGAATGGATCGTCGTCGAAGGCGATGGCCCCGTTGGCGCGGCACTCCAGGATGTAGCCAACGAAACGGGCGCGCCATTCGCCGATTGTCTGCCCGACCAGCTGCAGCGCCTTCTCGCTCGACTCGCCGGCGCCCATCGCCTGCCCCAGCGGCGCGGTGGCCAGCTCGAGGCGGATCACGTCCTCGGCGATGGCGGGCAGCACGGCGGCGGGCGACGGGTCGCGCGCGGCGACGGCGGTCACGCGGCTGGCGATCCCGTCGAGGCGTGAGGCCAGCAGGGTGTTGAACAGGGTCTCCTTGTTCTCGAACCAAGCGTAGAGCGTTTCCTTGGAGGCGTGGGCGCGGCGGGCGATGGCCGCCATGCTGGCGCCCGCGTAGCCATGCCGGGAGAACTCCTCGAACGCCGCCTCGAGGATCTCGTTGCGCCGCACGTCTTTGGCCGACCTCTCGGCAACCTCGCTCATCAAGTCATGCCCTGCCCTTCGGCGTCAGAAGCCCCTTGCATAACGCAAAGCGCGGCGCTATCAAGCCGTACCGAACGGTACGGTTCGGCTTGGAGGCACAAAGTGGAACACCACGCGGACCGCACCTACGCCGTCACCGGCGCGGCGTCCGGCATCGGCGCGGCGACGGCGCGATACCTGCGCGGGCGCGGCGGCCGCGTGATCGGCTGCGACCTGAGGGACGCCGACGTGGTGGCGGACCTGGCGACGGCCGAGGGGCGCGCGGCGCTGGTCGAGGGCGTGGCGCGGCTCAGCGGCGGCCGGCTCGACGGGGTGGTGGCCAACGCCGGCGGCGGCCCGGCCGAGACCATGCTGGCGCTGAACTACTTTGGCGCCGTGGCGACGCTGGAGGGGCTGCGGCCGCTGCTGGGGGCCAGCGACGCGCCTCGCGCCGTCGTGGTGTCCTCGATCAGCTCGCTTGGACCGACCGATCCGACGCTGGTCGACGCCTGTCTGGCCGGCGACGAGGCCGCCGCAATCGCCGCAGGGAGCCACGCGATCACCGCCGGCAAGTCCGCGCTGGACCTCTACGGCAGCGCCAAACAAGCCTTGACCCGCTGGGGCCGGCGCGCGGCGGTAACCCCGCAATGGGCTGGCGCCGGCATTCCCCTGAATGTGGTCGCGCCGGGCATTATCGACACGCCGGCGGCGGCCTACCTCCTGTCGGACCCCGATCTGCGGGCTCAGATGGGCGCGATGGCGCCGTTGCGCTGCGCCTATCCCGGACCGCCCGAGGCCATGGCCGCCTTGCTGGCCTGGTGCGTGGGCCCTGAGAACAAGCTGATGACCGGCCAGGTGATCTTCGCCGACGCCGGATTCGAGTGCCAGGCCAGAGGAGAGAAGACGTGGTGATGATGATGAGCGTCGATGACACGAGACTGAGCCGGATCGTTGCCTACGTCCGGGCGAACGGCCTGAAGATCGCCGGCGAGCTCGCGTTCAACTTCGTGCTGCCGTTCGCGGTCTACA
>DATNIH010000128.1:0-36884 GCA_035604515.1 Caulobacteraceae bacterium
GCCGCATCGTCGAGGCGGCGCGCGCCAGGTGGGACTCTCAGGAGGCCCTCCCCGGCTAATCCAACCGCACCTCAGCCTCGAACGCCGCGGGAACCACCTAGACGCCCTCCGGGACGTCCATCACGCAAAGACCTCAACGACACCATTCCGGGCCAGCGCCCGGCCGCGCTGACGCGTGCCGCCGCCGCCCGGTCAACCAGACCAAGACATCAGAGACTAAAGACCACATGGCAGACGACCTCAGCATGAACCCCACCCGCGACGACTTCGCGGCTCTCCTCGACGAGAGCCTCGGGCGTGGCGATTTCCAGGAAGGCACCGTGGTCCACGGCATCGTCGCGGCGATCGAGAAGGATTTCGCGATCATCGACGTCGGGCTGAAGACCGAGGGCCGCATTCCGGTGAAGGAGTTCGGGGTCGATGACGACGGCAAGGCGACGCTGAAGGTCGGCGACACGGTCGAGGTGTTCCTCGAGCGGGTCGAGAACGCGCTCGGCGAGGCGGTGATCAGCCGTGAGAAGGCCCGCCGCGAGGAAGCCTGGACCCGCCTGGAAGGCGTCTACGCCAAGAACGAGCCGGTAATGGGCTCCATCGTCGGCCGCGTGAAGGGCGGCTTCACCGTCGACCTCGGCGGCGCCTCGGCCTTCCTGCCCGGCAGCCAGGTCGACATCCGCCCAGTGCGCGACGTCGGCCCGCTGATGGGCCGCGAGCAGCCGTTCGCGATCCTGAAGATGGACCGCCCGCGCGGCAACATCGTGGTCTCGCGCCGCGCCATCCTCGAGGAAGCGCGCGCCGAGCAGCGCACCGAGCTGGTCAGCCAGCTGGCCGAGGGCGAAGTGCGCGAAGGCGTGGTCAAGAACATCACCGACTACGGCGCGTTCGTCGACCTGGGCGGCATCGACGGCCTGCTGCACGTCACCGACATGAGCTGGAAGCGCGTGTCGCACCCCAGCCAGGTGCTGGCGGTCGGCGACACGGTCAAGGTGCAGATCGTCAAGATCAATCCCGACACCCAGCGCATCAGCCTGGGCATGAAGCAGCTGCAGTCCGACCCGTGGGACGGCGTCGAGGCCAAGTACCCGGTGGGCGCCAAGTTCAAGGGCCGCATCACCAACATCACCGACTACGGCGCCTTCGTGGAGCTGGAAGCCGGCGTCGAGGGCCTGGTCCACGTCTCCGAGATGAGCTGGACCAAGAAGAACGTTCACCCCGGCAAGATCGTCTCCACCTCGCAGGAGGTTGAGGTGGTGGTGCTCGACGTCGACGCCTCCAAGCGCCGCGTCAGCCTCGGCCTCAAGCAGGCGATGCAGAACCCGTGGGAAGAGTTCCTCGAGAAGCACCCGATCGGCACCGCGGTCGAAGGCGAGGTCAAGAACGCCACCGAATTCGGTCTGTTCCTCGGCCTCGACAACGACATCGACGGGATGGTCCACCTCTCCGACATCGACTGGAACATGCCGGGCGAAGAGGCGATCCTGAAGTACAAGAAGGGCGAGATGGTCCGCGCCCGGGTGCTCGACGTCGACGTCGAGAAGGAACGCATCTCGCTGGGCATCAAGCAGCTGGCGGGCGATCCGCTGGCCGGCGACGTCTACCGCAAGGGCCAGACCGTCACCGTCACCGTCACCGAGCTGACCTCGGGCGGCATCGAGGTGAAGTTCGGCGACGACGAAGCCCCGGTCACCGCCTTCATCCGCAAGTCCGATCTCTCGCGCGACCGCTCCGAGCAACGCCCGGAACGCTTCGCGGTCGGCGACCGGCTGGATGCGCAGATCACCAACATCGACAAGGCCGCGCGCCGCATCTCCCTCTCCGTCAAGGCCCTCGAAGCGGCCGAGGAGAAGGAGGCCATCGAGCAGTACGGCTCATCGGATAGCGGCGCCTCGCTTGGCGACATCCTGGGCGCCGCCTTGCGCGAGAAGGCGTCCAAGGAGTAGCCGCGGTCGCGATGAATCATCCGGCGTCTTCAAGCGGCCCTTGAAGACGCCGCCTCGATTGGGCAAAGGTGCCCAAAGGCCAGGAGGGGGCGCTGGATGATCAAGTCCGAGTTGATCGCCGCTTTGGCGAGCGAGAACCCGCACCTGACCCAGAAGGACATCGAACGCGTCGTCGGCGTCATTCTCGAGCAGATGATCGAGGCGCTCGAGGGCGGCGGCCGCGTAGAGTTGCGCGGCTTCGGCGCCTTCTCGGTCCGCGGCCGCCCAGCCAGGGCGGGGCGTAACCCCCGCACCGGCGAGGCGGTCAAGGTGAGGGCCAAGAGCGTGCCTTTCTTCAAGGCGGGCAAGGAGTTGCGCGTGCGGTTGAACGGGGACTAACCTTCCCGCGCTCGACGCGCCTTAATCAAATCAGAAGGTGCGGCATGATCGAGCCGATGCAAAAGCTCACCACGGCTGTCGAGGGGCCTGTCACCATGTTGCGCGAATTCCGGGAGTTCATCGCCCGCGGCAACGTCGTCGACCTCGCCGTCGGCGTGATCATCGGCGCGGCGTTCGGCAAGATCATCACCAGCCTGGTCGATCAGGTGATCATGCCGGTCATCGGGCTGGTCACCGCCGGCGTTGATTTTGCGCAGCTGAAGATCGTCCTGAAAGCGGCGGACGCCTCGGCCAAGAAGGCTGAGGTCGCGATCCTCTACGGCGCCTTCCTGAACACCATCATCCAGTTCCTGATCGTGGCGTTCGTGGTGTTCCTGATGATCAAGCTGATGAACGCCATGCGCCGCGAGGAGGCCAAGACGCCCGCCGAGCCGCCCGCGCCGTCGCCGACCGAGACGCTGCTCACCGAGATCCGCGACCTGCTGAAGGCCCGCGCCGCTTGAAGCAGATCGACCTCGACGACCTGCCCCCCCGCATCGCCCAGACCCTCGCCTCGCTGGCCGAGGGCGAGGAATTGGTGCTGGCCCAGGGCGGCGCCGTCGTCGCCCGCCTCACGGTTGCCGACCCCATCGCGCCGCCCGCCCCCGACGAGCTGCTGGGCGACCTGACCCCTGAGGAACAGGCCAAGGAAGTGCTCGAACAGTTCAGCGCGATGATCAACGACGAGTTCTGACGCCTGGCTGGCAAGAGCGGTGCGCGCCGCAGGCGCCCTAAAGTTTGAACGCGGAGAACGCAGAGAAGGCGCAGAGGACGCGGAGTCGGGCTTCTCTGCGAACTCCGCGTCTCCTCCGCGTCCTCTGCGTTAAGTCTTCTTGCCTGCGGCGCGCTCGGTCGCTGGCTTAGAGCTGGGCGGCGGTCGCGTCCCGTTCCTTCACCGCCTTCTTCGGGGCGATCTTGCGCCACCTCCGTTCGAGAAAGTTGCGGAACGAACCGGGGTGCAGGCTCGCGATGCGCGCCAGCACCGAGGGGTAGTCCTTGTAGTGGGCGGTGAAGTGGAACGTCTCAGGCTCCGCCTCGATCAACATCTCGCGCTCGTCGAAGGAGACCTCGAGCAGCACCAGGCTGTCGTCTTCGCGGCGCAGGCGGGTGAAGAACTTCTTGTTCACCAGGAACGAGGGCCGCCCGTACGACATCCCTTCGGTGCAGCCCGGGAAGCTGAGGGCGATCTCGCGCATCTCATCGAGCGTCATGGCGCGCTCCTTCAGTAGGCCCGACTCTAGTAGGCCAGGGCCGCCCCATCCTTGCGCATTTCGCTGGCGGCCGCATAGCGCCCCGGCAGCCGCTCGATCGCCTGGTAGCCGCCGAAGCCGCCGGGCGAGCGCGACAGGTCCCAGCCCAGCGCCGCCAGCCCACTCACAGTGTCCCGCGGCATGGCGCTCTCCAGCGACAGGATGCCGTGTTCGGCGACGCCCGCCTCGCCGGTGGGCTCCGGCGAGCCTTCGTGCAGCCAGCGCGGCGCGTCGCCCGCTTCCTGCAGGCCAAGGCCATAATCCACCAGGTCGGTGATGATCTGGGTCTGGCCTTGCGGCTGCATGTTGCCGCCCATCACCCCGAACGCCAGCCACGGCTCGCCGCCCCGGGTCGCGAAGCCCGGGATGATGGTGTGGAACGGCCGCTTGCTGGGCGCGTAGACGTTGGGATGGCCGTCCCGCAACGTGAAGCTCTTGCCGCGGTTCTGGAACATGAAGCCGAGCCCATCGGGAATTAGCCCCGAGCCCATGCCGTTGAAGTTGGACTGGATCAGCGAGACCATCATGCCGTCGGCGTCCGCGGCGCAGAGGTAGGTGGTGTCGCCCTGGCCCGGCGCTTCGCCGGCGTGGGCGGGGGTGAGGATGCGGTCGGGACGGATCATCGCGGCGCGCTGGGCGGCGTAGTCCTTGGAGATCAGCCACTCGATCGGGATCTTGGCGAACGCCGGGTCGGCGTAGTAGCGGGCGCGGTCCTCGAACGCGAGCCGCTTGGCCTCGACCTGGTGGTGCAGGCTGGCGGTGGTCAGGAACCCCATGCCGGCGAGATCGAAGCGCTCCAGCATGTTGAGCATCTGCAGGGTCGCCAGGCCCTGGCCATTGGGCGGCAGGCCCCAGATGTCGGCGCCGCGGTAGCTGATCGTGGCCGGCGTCACCCACTCGCCCCGGTGCGCGGCCAGATCGGCCTTGGAAAGCCACCCACCGATACGCTGGAAATAGCGCTCGATGGTCTGCGCGACCTCGCCCTCGTAGAAGCCCTCGCGGCCGCCCTCGGCGATCAGCCGCAGCGTGCGGGCGAGGCCCGGGTTGGCGAAGATCTCGCCCTCCGCCGGCGTTCGGCCCTCCGGCGCCCAGACCTTGAGGAAATTCTCGGTCTCCTCGATCGCCAGCCGGCCGCTGGTGAAGTTGCGCTTCGAGGTGGCCAGGTAGAAGGCGACGGTCTGCGCCACCGGCGTCCCCGCCTCGGCCAGCGCGATGGTCGGGGCGAACAGCTCCGCCCACTTCAGCTTGCCGTAGCGCTGGTGCAGCATCCACCAGGCGTCCACCGCGCCTGGCGTCGACACCGAGGCCACGCCGTGGCTGCGGATCAGCCCGTCTCTGGCCCGCGCGCGGTGCGTCTCGAGGCTCAGCGACGCCGGCGAGCGGCCGGAGCCGTTCAGGCCCACCACCGCCTTCGCCTTCGGGTCCCACAGCAGCGCGAACGCGTCGCCGCCGATGCCGCAGGCGATCGGCTCCAGGAAGCCCAGCGCGGCGTTGGCCGCGATCACCGCATCGACCGCCGAGCCGCCGGCGCGCAGCGCGTCGATGGAGATCAGGCTGGCCAGCGGATGCGCGGTCGCCGCCGCGCCGTTCGCTCCCCACACCGCCGAGCGGGTGGCGAACGGCGCCCCGGTGACGCGGTCGCCGCTGTGGATCTGGGATAGGTCGGTCATGCCTGCGTTATAGCGAGGGAAGCGAAGAAACAGAGCCACGGAAAACACGGAAAACACGGACGCTCTGAGGTCTCCTTGCTGTGTCATCCCGGAAACGAGCGCAGCGAGTTGTCCGGGATCTCCTGCCGGAACCCCACGTCGGGGGGTCCCGGACGAGTCCGCTTCGCGGCTCTCCGGGATGACAACCTAGATTTCCGTGCTTTCCGTGTTTTCCGTGGTTCATTCTTTCTCGCCGCTACGGCAAAGCCCAGACCGAGGTGCGCTTGATCTCGGCGTCCTCCAGTTCGCGCGAGGTCGGCACGCGGTATTCGGCAAGCTGGACCAGCCCGGACTTGGGGAAGTAGCTGCGGCCCGGATCGCCGATCAGCACCCGCGTGCCCGCCGCACGCGCCGCCGCAAGCCAGGCCATCACCCGCTCGGCCAGCGGCTGCTCATAGCAGATGTCGGCGGCGAGGATCAGGTCGGCGGCGGGCGGGGCGGCATCCAGCAGGTTGGCGTCGGTGAAGGCGACGGCCACGCTATTGGCCTTCGCGTTAAGCGCCACCGCGGCGGCGCAGAACGGATCGATGTCGGCCGCCAGGACCTGTGCAGCGCCCGCCTTCATCGCCGCGATGCCGACGAGTCCCGAACCGGTGGCGAAATCGACCACCCGCTTCCCCGCCACCTCGGCCGGATGGTCGAGCAGGTAGCGCGCCAGCGCCTGGCCGCCGGCCCAGGCGAAGGCCCAGAACGGCGGCGGCAGGCCGAGCTCGCCGAGCTCTTCCTCGGTCAGCCGCCAGATCGGCGTGACCTCGTCGGCCAGATGCAGCCGCAGCTCGGGCGTGTGCGGCGGCGACTGCAGGCGGGTGTTGGCGAGGATGAAGGCGCGGCGGGCGGCGAGGTCGGCGCCGATCACGCTCCGGCCGAGGCGACCTGGGTCTCGCCCCGGTCGACCGGCGCCGACGCCGCCGCTTTCAGTACGGTCCAGTAACCGGGCGCGGTCAGCATCTTGTCCAGCACGCCCTTCTCGCACATCAGCCGCTGCACGCGCGGCAGCTGCCAGCACGGCACATGCATGAACATGTGGTGCTCGCAGTGATAGTTGACCCAGTAAGGCGCGATCAGGATGCGCTCGAGCCAGTTGGCGTGGGTCGAGCGGGCGTGGCGCAGCGGGTCGGGCTCGTTCTTGGCCACCAGCGCGTGCTCGGCGATGTTGCGAAAGCGGGTGATCATCATCTGCCAGGTCGCCCGGGGCAGCAGCCACAGCGCGAACCAGGCCCACCAGTAGCCGGCGAGGCTGGTCAGCAGGATCACCGCGCCGTTGGTCAGCAGCCAGCGCCGCTGCTTGACGATCTCGGCCCAGACGATCGGCAGCGCCGGCTCGCCGGCCTTGCGCGCCTTCAGCTTCTTGCCGAAATCGCCGAAGCGCTGCTTGAACCAGGTCTGGCCGGTCAGGTCGCGGAAGACTTTGCGCCGCAGCGAGGCGGGTGTGATCGGGAACGGCGCCGAGAGGCCGAGATCCGGGTCTTCGGCCTGCTGGGCGAACTTGTGGTGCTGCAGGTGGTACTTGCGATAGCGCTCGACGCCGCTGAGGCAGAACACGTCGGAGATGAAGTCGCCGACCTTCGGGTCGGGGTGCAGGGCGCCGTGGGCGGCGTCGTGCTGCAGGATGCCGAGGCCGAGCTGGCGCCCGCCGATGATCGGGGTGGTGATCAGCAGCGTCAGCGGCCAGAACCAGCCGAGATAGTGCGAAGCGACGATGACGCCCGCCCAGCACAGCCCGATCACCGCCCAGCAGTGCACGACGAGCGCCGGCCCGACCCACGACGACCGCCGCGCCAGCGGCGCCCACTCCTCGGGGGTGAAGTAGCTCTTCGGATCAACGCGGGCGGCGACGGCCATGACGGTATTGTCTCATAAAGCGGCCTTCACCGGAACGGTGTCGCGACGTCACGCCTGATCAGCTCTTCCCCGCGCAGCGGGGACCCAGGCTTTTCTGCAAGCGGTTGAGCGACGGCGAGTCAGCAAAGTTTTGTCCACGAACAACACGAACGGACACGAACGGGACGGTGCAGGTTCGAACGCCGAGTTCGTGTGTGTTCGTGTTGTTCGTGGACAACTTCTTTTCTTGGCCCCGCTTCGCGGAAGGTCGGAGATCAGCCCCGCGGCACAGCCCCCGCCGGCAGTTCGTCGGGCGAGATGCCGAGGATGTCGGCGAAGGGCGAGCCGGCGGCGGCGTCCCAGGCGTGGCGGGAGCCGACGGTGATGCCGCCGTCGACGACGATGTGGGTTCCGGTGACGAAGGCCGAGTCGTCGCTGGCGAGATAGAGCGCGGCGCGGGCGATGTCCTCGGGCAGGCCGGGTTTCTTCACCGGTTGGGCGCTTGCCGCGTTCTCCACGATCCGGGCGACCATCTGGTCGGCGGCCGCGCGCGGCAGGCCGAATGCGGTGCCGAAGATCGAGGTGGCGATCAGGCCCGGGCAGACGGCGTTAACCCGGATGCCCTGCGGCGAGAGCTCGGCGGCCGCGCACCGGCTCATGTGGATCACCGCGCCCTTGGCGGTGGAATAGGCCAGCGGCCCCCAACCGGCCTCGAGCCCGGCGATCGAGGCGGTGTTGATGATCGAGCCGCCGCCGCGCGCCAGCATCAGCGGCAGGGCGTAGTGCATCCCGAGCGCCGGGCCGCGCACCAGGAGGGCGAACGTCGCGTCCCAGCCTTCGGTACTCATCTCGGCGACGCCGCCCAGATGGCCGCCCGTACCAGCGTTGTTGAACAGCACGTCGAGGCCGCCGAACGATGACTTGGCCGCCGCGCAGGCCGCGGCGATGTCGGCCTCCTGGGTGACGTCGCAGCGCACGTAGGTCAGGCGTCCGGGAAAGCGCTGCTCCAGCACCTTGCCCTTCTCGTCCTGCAGGTCGGCGCAGACGATCCGGGCGCCCTCCGCCAGGAACAGCTCCACCGTTCCCAGTCCAATCCCCGACGCCCCGCCGGTGATCAGGGCGACCTTGTTTTCCAGACGTCCAGCCATGCTTCGCTCCTTAGCTGCGGGCGCCGTAACCCTTCACCTTCCCACGCCTGCGGCGCGGGCCCCTCCCTCTCCCTTCGGGAGAGGTAAAAGTTCAGTAGCATCCGTTACTTACACTTCTCCCGGAGGGAGAAGGAGGGGCCCGACCGCGAAGCGGTTGGGAGGATGAGGGGTTACGCTCTCGCCAAGAAAAACTCAGTCCACCATCACCACCACCTTGCCCATGGCCTTGCGGCTGGCGAGGTGGCTGATGGCTTCGGCGGCCCTGGCCAGCGGGTAGTGCTCGGACACGTGCGGCTTGATCTTGCCGGCGGCGTAGAGCTCGAGCAGTTCCTTGACGTTCTGCTGGTGGGCGACCGGATCGCGCGAGACCGCGCTGCCCCAGAACACGCCCACAATATCGCAGCCCTTCAGCAGGGCGAGATTGAACGGCACCCGCGGGATGCCGGCCGGGAAGCCGACCACCAGGAAGCGGCCTTCCCAGGCCATCGAGCGGACCGCCGCCTCGGCGTAATCGCCGCCGACGCCGTCGTAGACCAGGTCGACGCCGTTCGGCCCCACGGCCTGCTTGAACTGGTCGGCCAGCGCCTTCTGGCCATCGCGGTCGAACGGGCCGAGCGGGTAGACCACGCCGGACTCGGCGCCGTGCGCGAGCGCCAGGTCGACCTTCTCCTGCGAGGAGGCCGCGGCGATCACGTGGGCGCCCATCGCCTTGCCGAGCTCGACCGCCGCCAGGCCGACGCCGCCGGCGGCGCCCAGCACCAGCAGGCTGTCGCCGGGCTTCATCCGGCCGCGGTCCTTCAGCGCGTAGTACGAGGTGCCATAGGTCATGATGAACGCCGCCGCCTCGTCGAACGGCATCGCGTCGGGGATCTTGATCAGGCGCGAGCCTTCGAGCGACAGCTCCTCGGCCATCCCGCCCCAGCCGGTGTTGCCCAGCACCCGGTCGCCGGGCTTCACGTGGGTGACGCCTTCGCCGACTTCCTTGACTACGCCGCTGATCTCGCTGCCCGGCGCGAACGGCCGGGCCGGCTTGAACTGGTACTTGTCCTCGATGATCAGCACGTCGGGGTAATTGACCCCGATCGCCTTGACCGAGACCACCGCGAAGCCCGGCCGGGGCCTGGGGCTCGGCACGTCTTCCAGCACCAGGGTGTCGGGTCCGCCGACGGTCTTGCTGAGCAGCGCCTTCATTCGTCGTCTCCCGCCTTTTCTTTCAGGCCGCGGACGCTATCGGAAGGCATCGATGCAAGGAAGTCCGAGGAGTTATCGTGACGAACAAATGTTTGAGCCTGCTGATCCACGGCGGCGCGGGCGCGATGTCCGGCCGCGACTACGCCGCTGAGCTCGCCCACATGCGCGGTCTGATCGAGGCCGGCCGCGATCGCTTGAGCGCCGGCGCCTCGGCGATGGACGTGGCGGTGGAAACGGTGGCGGCGCTGGAGGCGTCGGGGCTCTATGTCGCCGGCCGCGGCGCCTCTGCCAACAGCGCCGGCAAGTTCGAGCTCGACGCCAGCCTGATGGACGGACCGACCCGGCGCGCCGGCGCCGTGGCGGCGCTGCAGGGCTTCGCCTCGCCGATTCGCGCCGCGCGGGCGGTGATGGAGGCGACGCCGCACGTGCTGCTGGCCGGCGAGGGCGCGGCGGCGTTCGCGGCGGCGCAGGGGCTGGAGCCCGCCGGGCCAGAATGGTTCACGCCGGCGCGCTCGACGGAAACGCGCTCAGCGTCTACCGGCCCCTCCACGGGCACCGTCGGCTGCGTCGCCCTCGACGAGACCGGGGCGCTGGCCGCCGCGACCTCGACCGGCGGCACCAACGGCAAGCTCGCCGGCCGCGTCGGCGACAGCCCGATCGTCGGCGCCGGCGTCTGGGCCGACAGCCGCGTCGCCATCTCCTGCACCGGCGTCGGCGAATACTTCCTGCGCACCGCCACCGCGGCCCAGATCGCCTTCCGTATCAGCCTCGCCGGACAGGGCCTTGCCGAAGCGGCCGACGCGGCGCTGGCGGACATGGTGGCGCTGGGCGGCTGGGGCGGCCTGATAGCGCTCAGCTCCACCGGCGAGATCGCCATGCCGTTCCGCAGCCAGGGCATGAAGCGCGCAGCGCTGGCGCCGGACGGGACGATCACGACGGCCGTGTTCTAATCCTCCACCGCAGGGGGAGGACTAAAGCTACAGCGCTCGCCCGCTGAACTTTCGGTTCAGCTTGCGCATGCCGCCCAGCCAGCGGTCGTAGTTGTCGGTCTTGCGGCGCATGTAGTCGAGCACCTGCGGGTGAGGCAGCACGAGGAAGGTCTCGGCCTCGATCGCCCGGACGCAGGCCTCGGCCGCATCTTCCGGCTCCAGCATGCCGTCGACCGAGGCGACGCCGTCGGGGTTGCCGGCGGTCATCGCCGTGCGCACCGCCTGCGGGCACAGCACCGAGACCTTGATACCCTGGTCGCCGTGGGTGATCGACAGCCACTCGGCCAGCGCCACCGCCGCGTGCTTGGTCACCGCATAGGGGGCCGAGCCGACCTGCGAGAGCAGCCCGGCCGCCGAGGCGGTGTTGAGCAGGTAGCCGCCGCCGCGCGCCGCCATCCGCGGCACCAGGTGCCGCGCGGCCCAGACGTGGGCCATCAAGTTGATCTCCCAGATCCGCTGCCAGCGCTCGTCGCTGACCTCGGCGCCGCCGCCGTAGCCGATGCCGGCGTTGGAGCAGAACAAGTCGATCGGCCCCTCCTCGGCTTCCACCGTCTCGATCATGCTCTGGATGTCGGCTTCCTTGCCGACGTTGGTCACGAACGCCCGACCGCCGATCTCGGCGGCCACCGCCTTCACCCCGTCGGCGTTGATGTCCGAGCAGATCACCTTCTTGGCGCCGTCCTTGGCGAACCGCTGCGCCAGCGCCCGCCCAATCCCACTCGCCGCCCCGGTGACGACGACGATCTTGTCCTTGATTTCCATGGTGCGTTCTCCCGCTAGCGCTGTTTGATCCAACCATAACCCTTCCCCCTCCGGGGGAAAGCGGCGCGCCGTGCGAAGCACGCGTCGCCGATGGGGGCGTCCTCTCCGGAAAGAGCCCCCATTGTCGCTCCGCTGCGCGCTCGCGACGTTTCCCCCGCTTCACGGGGGAAAGGTTTGGGCTATGCAGCTAGCCGCAGAAACACGAGGAGCCGCCGCGATGCCGGACTTCCGCATGATCGACGTTGGCGAGCTGAAGCTGCGCGTCGCCGTCGAGGGGACCGGGCCGCTGGTGCTGATGGTGCACGGCTTTCCGGAGTCCTGGTACTCGTGGCGACACCAGCTGCAGCCGATCGCCGAGGCCGGGTTCACCGCCGCCGCCATCGACGTGCGCGGCTACGGCGGCTCCGACAAGCCGCCGGCGGTGGCCGACTACGCTATGCAGCACATGGTCGCCGACGTCGCCGGCGCCATCCGGGCGCTGAGCCCCGACGCGCCGGCGGTGATCGTCGGCCACGACTGGGGCGCGCCGATCGTCTGGAACAGCGCGCTGACGCGGCCGGACCTGGTGCGCGCGGTCGCGGCGCTCTCGGTGCCCTACAGCGGCGTGCCGGCGCGATCGTTCAGCGAGATCTACCAGGAGCTTTTCACCGCGCGCGGGCGGTTTTTCTACCAGCACTACTTCCAGGCCGAAGGCGTGGCCGAGGCGGAGATGGAAGCCGACGTGCGAGGCGCGCTGCGCCGGTTCTACTACGCCATCAGCGGCGATGCGCCCGACGGGACCTGGCCGAACGACAAGGTGGTCGGCGATCCGCTGCTGCTGGGACTGCCCGATCCCAAGCCGTTCCCGGCTTGGCTGACCGATGCCGACCTCGACTACTTCGTCGGTGAGTTCGAACGCTCGGGCTTTCGCGGGCCGATCAACCGCTATCGCAACCACGACGCCGACTTCGCCTGGCTGCAGCCGTTCAAGGACCGCAAACTGGCGCAACCGGCGCTGTTCATCGGCGGCGAGCGCGACCTGGTGCTCTCGATGCTTGGGCGCAGCGCCAACCCGCTGGCCTTCATGCAAAGCGCGCTGGCCGATCTGCGCGGCTCGGACATCCTGCCTGGTTGCGGCCACTGGACCCAGCAGGAGCGGCCGGCCGAGGTGAACCAGCGGTTGGTCGCCTGGCTGAAAGGGCTCTGATTTCACCTCGCGGCCCAGGTCTGATATGAGCCCGCGCTTGTCCGCGACCCTCGACCTTTCCCGCGCGCCGCAGAAAGCGGTCGTCCTGCCGAATCTGACCGGCATGACACGCGCCGAGCTGCGCCAGGCGCTGGAGGGCGCCGGCGTCGCCGCGCCCGAGAAGGCGAAGATGCGCGCCGGCCAGGCCTGGCGCTGGATCCACCACTACGGCGTCACCGACTTCGCGGCGATGACCGACATCGCCAAGGAGACGCGGCGCGCGATGGCCGAGTGCTTCAGCCTGGCCCGCCCTGAGATCACCTCGCGCCAGCTGAGCGCCGACGGCACGATCAAGTGGCTGATCCGGTTCGCGCCGGGCGTCGAGGTCGAGACGGTGTTCATCCCCGACGTCGCCCATTCCGGCGCCCTGTGCGTCTCCAGCCAGGTCGGCTGCACGCTGAACTGCAGCTTCTGCCACACCGGCACGCAGGGCCTGGTGCGCAACCTGACCGCGGCCGAGATCGTGGCCCAGGTGCAGGTCGCCCGCGACGACCTCGGCGAGTGGCCGACCTCGCTGGCCGAGCGCAAGCTGACCAACATCGTGTTCATGGGCATGGGCGAGCCGCTCTACAATCTGGATAGCGTCGCCGTCGCGCTCGACATCATCTCCGACAACGAGGGCATCGCCATCTCGCGGCGACGGATCACCGTTTCCACCTCCGGCGTGGTTCCCGAGCTGAAGGCGCTGGGCGAGACCACCGGGGCCATGCTGGCGATTTCGCTGCACGCGACCCGCGACGAACTGCGCGATCAGCTGGTGCCGATCAACCGCCGCTATCCGATCGCCGAACTGATGGCGGCGATCCGCGCCTATCCGGGCCTGTCGAACGCCAAGCGGGTCACCTTCGAGTATGTGATGCTGAAGGGCGTCAACGACACGCCGGCCGACGCCAAGGCGCTGGTCAAACTGATCGCCGGCATCCCGGCCAAGATCAACCTGATCCCGTTCAATCCCTGGCCCGGCGCGCCGTTCGAGTGCTCCGATGCTCGGACGATCGAGGCCTTCGCCGCCATCCTCAAGCGCGCCGGCTACGCCTCACCGGTGCGCAAGCCCCGCGGCCGCGACATCCTCGCCGCCTGCGGCCAGCTGAAGTCCGAGAGCGAAAAGCTGCGGGCGAGCGCACGCCGCCGCCAAGCCGCGATCCCGGCCGCGACCGCCGAATAATGCCCTTCGACTCCCCCGAACTCGACGCCTGGGCCAGCGGCTTTCCGCTGACGTTGCTGCATGTCGGCGTCGCGCTGGCGATCCTGATCGCCGGCGCGGCGATCTATGCGCTGGTGACGCCGCACCGCGAGATCCAGCTGATCCGCGAAGGCAACGCCGCCGCCGCGCTCTCGTTCGGCGGGGTGCTGGTCGGGATCGCGCTGCCGCTCGCCTTCGCGCTCGCCGCCTCGACCTCGGTGCTGGAGATCGCGCTCTGGGGCGCGACCACCATCATCGTGCAGCTGGCGCTGTTCTGGGTGGTCGACCTGTTGCTGCGCGGCCTGCCGCAACGGATCAAACAGGGCGAAGTGGCGGCCGCCGCGCTTCTGGTCGCGGCGAAGCTGGCCGTCGCTGCTATCCTCTCGGCAGCCGTTAGCGGCTGAAAGCGTTGCTGGTTGCATGACGACACCGCGCCTTCCCGGCTGGCTGCTTTACCCATCGTCCGTATTGACGTTGTTGGGCGCCGCGCTCGGCCATCGCAGCCACGTCGACGCTCCGCGCCCGCCGCCGCCGCTGCCGACCAGCGAAGGCGCGGTGCTCTCGCAGGCCTCGCCGATCGACCCGGCGGTGGTGGTGAAGGTGCGCCCGCGGCGGGGCGACGCCGCCGGCACCGCGTTCTCCGTGGCCGACAGCGGCGTGTGGCTCACGGCGCGGCACGTGGTCGAGCACTGCGCCCGCGCGGCGATCATGGTCAACGAGACCGAGGGCGTGGAAGCCAAGGTGCGGCTCGCGCCGCGCGGCGAGGCGGCGGTGCTGATCACCGCCGACGGCGCCCCGCCCCTGCCGCTCGCGACCGGCCCGCTGCGCCGCGGCGAGCTTGGCTACGAGGCCGGCTACCCGCGCGGACGACCGGGCGAAGTCGCGAGCCGGCTGCTGGGCCGCGGCATGCTCTACCTGCGCGGCCGCGGCCACCGCGACGTGCCGGTGCTGATCTGGGCCGAGGTGGGCCGCACCGAGGGCCTGCGCGGCGCGCTACGCGGCATGTCCGGCGCGCCGGCGCTGGATGGCCGCGGCCGTGTCGTCGGCGTCGCGGTGGCCGAGTCGCCCCGCCGCGGCCGCCTCTACACCACCACGCCCGAGGCGATGATCTCGGCGCTCACCGCGGCGCGCGCGCACCGCATGCCCGGCGTCGGGATGCCGATCACCCCTGACAACTACGGTCTCGCAGCCGACGATCTGCGGCGCTCGCTGCGCATCGCCCCGGTGGTCTGCGTCGCGCGGTAGGTCTAAGCCCGCCTCGGCTGCGCCCGCGCCAGCACCAGGCAGAGCAGGATCGCCGGCAGGCCCAGCGCCGCCGCCAGCAGGTAGAACAGCGCATAGGCGTCCAGCAGGCTTCGGCCGTGCTGCAACGACTCGACGATCGCGCCGGAGAAGCCCTTGAGGAACTTGCCGGTCCAGGCCAGCGCCGAGGTCAGCAGGGCGTACTGCGTCGCCGTGTAGCCCAGGCTGGTCAGGGTCGACATGTAGGCCACCAGCGCCACGCCCGAAAAGCCGATCGCCACCGAGTCGAACGCCATGATCGCCTGGAAGGCGCTGACGCTCACCGGCCCGACGGCAAGCAGCGGGTAGTCGCCGCCGTGCCAGCCCAGCAGGGCGAAGGCGCCAATGCCAATCGGCTGCAGCACCGCGCCCATGATCAGCGTGCGCATGTTGCCCAGCCGCAGCGAACAGAAGCCGCCGGCGGCGATGCCCAGGAATCCCCACGGCGTGCCGATGAACAGGCGCGTCCAGCCAATCGTGTCCTTATCGATGGCGAGGGCCTTGTAGTAGGGATTGCTCATCGGCCCGCGCATGTAGTCGCACAGGTGGTAGAAGGTGATGGTCGACAGCATCAGCGCCGCCATCGCCCAGCCGTGGGTGCGGAAGAAGGTGATCAGCGGGCCGATCACCGCGTCGTAGACTGCCTGAGCCGGATGGCGCGCCGCGTCGTGCGCTTTCGCCTCCATCACCGCATCGGCGTTGGCCGGCTCCTTGGCCAGCAGCACCGCGACGATCCCCACCGCCATGCCGGCGCCGTAGATCACGTAGGTGATCGGCCAGCCGAGGCGCTTGGCGATCATCAGGATCACCGCCTCGGTCAGGATCAGGGCGAAGCGGTAGCCTAGGCTGTAGGCTGAGGTGAGCAGGCCGAGTTCGTCGGCGTCCGCCGCCGTCTCGATCCGCCAGGCGTCCATCGCCGTGTCCTGGGTCGCGGCCCCGACCGCGGCGACGATCGCGCAGGCGACCATCCAGCCAAGCTGGGCCTTCGGATCCACCAGCCCCATGCCGATCAGCCCGGCGCCGGCGACGATCTGGCTGATCAACATCCAGCTGCGCCGCCGGCCAAGCTGGCCGATCAGCGGCAGTGGGATGCGGTCGACCATCGCGCCCCAGACGAACTTGATCGAATAGGTGAGCCCGACCCACGACAGCGCGCCGATGGTCGCCAGCTTGATGTTGTCGTCCGCCAGCCAGAAGCCGAGCGTGTTGCCGATCAGCATGAACGGCAGGCCGGACGAGATCCCCATGACCAGCATCAGGCCGACGCGGGGGCGGCCGAGCGCGGCGAACACGTCCCACATCCGGCGCTTGCGCGGCGGGCCCTCGGCGGTGGTGGCGGTCATGCCGGCTCCCTCCCTTCAGGGAACTGAGGCCGGCGGGAGAGAAAACCGAATCCTCTAGGAGGCGACCTTGACGCGCGCCGTCTCACGCGTCCAGCCGTGGCCGGTCCAGCGCGCCAGCGCCGCGCGCAGCGCCTCCGGGCTCAGCGGCTTGACCAGGAAGTCGTCCATGCCGGCCTCGAGGCAGGCCCGCCGATCGTCCTCGAAGGCGTTGGCGGTGAGCGCGACCACGGGGGTGTTGACCCCGCGCGCCCGCAGTATCCGTGTCGCCGCCAGACCGCCGAGACCCGGCATGCGCACGTCCATCAGTACGATGTCGTAGGCGCCCGTAGCCAGCGCCTCGAGTGCGCCCTCGCCACCCCCGACGTGCTCCACCTCTGCGCCCTCGCGTCGCAACAGGGTGCGCGCGAGCATGGCGTTGATCGGATTGTCCTCGGCCAGCAGCACACGCACGCCGTCGGCGGATGGCGTGCGGCGGGCGCGGCGGGCGATGCGGTCGTCGGGCGCCTGGGACTTGCCGGCCAGCATCACGCGCTCGACCAGCGACGCGCGCCGCAGCGGCTTGATCAGATAGCCGCTGAAGCCGGCCTCGCGGTAAGGCGCGATCCGCTCGCGCTCCTCGGGCTTCAGCAGGATTACCGTCGCCCGGCCCCGCGGCGGTGTCAGTGCGCCCGTGGCGCTGGCCAGCGCATGGTCGACCAGGATCGCATCGCCCTTGTCGGTGAGCGCCACGGCCTCTTCGACGCTTTCTGCCCGAACCGCCTGCCCGCCGCTGGCTTCCACCTGGCGCGAGGCGGCCTCGCGCACGATGGCGCTGGATGAGGCGACCGCGACGGTGCGCCCCTCGAGCGAGGCCGTGGCGGCCTGCGGCGCCGCCGGCTTGAACTCGGCCTCGAACCAGAAGTCGGCGCCGGCGCCCGGGATCCCACCGACGCCGAGGCGTCCGCCCATGGCGTCCGCCAGACGTTTGGCGATGGCGAGGCCCAGCCCCGCGCCCACCTGGTGCGCGTGCCGTCCGCTCGCGCCCTGGGCGAAGGCTTCGAAGATCCGCGCCCGCTCGGCCTGCGGCACGCCCGGTCCGGTGTCGGACACCGTGAACCGCAGCGCGCCCAGGGTCGTCTTTTCCGCCAGCACCAGCACGCCGCCGGTGTCGACGAACTTCACCGCATTGCCGGCGAGGTTCAGCAGGATCTGCCGCAGGCGACCTTCGTCGGCGCTCACCGTCCCAAGATCCGCGCCCGCCGCCCAGCCGATTTCGACGCCCTTCTCGTGCGCCTTGGGGCTCAACAGCTCGCAGACCTGGCGCAGCAGGTCTTCCGGCGACACCTGGCCCCGGTTCAACTCCACTGCGCCGGCGCCGAGGCGGGCGTAGTCCAGCACATCGTTGACCAGGCCCAGCAGGTGCTCGCCGCTCTCGGTCAGCGCCGCCACATAGGCGCGCTGCTCCTCGGTCAGGCGGGTCGATTCCAGCAGACGCGCCATGCCGATTACGCCGTTCAGCGGCGTGCGGAATTCGTGGCTCAGCGCCGCGAGCTGCTCGTGCGGGATGCCGTTCGGCAGGGGACTACTCATGCCCCACCCTAGCCGGCGGGATTTAACGACGGGTCAAACTGCCACGGTTGCGCTAACTTCGGCATGCTGAAGCGAAGGCGCGAGGGGGCGATGCATATCAGGCTTGGAGTGGTTGCGGCGCTGGCCGTCATAGCCGCGGCGCCGGCCCTGGCGGCGCCCGCCGATGGCTTCGGCGTGTTCTGGCCCAAGTTCGTCGCCGCCGCGGCCAAGGACGACAAGCCGGCGCTGGCGGCTATGACCGCGCTCGGACCCGGCCTTGGCGACGACGGCGCCTCGTTCGCCAAGTTCCACGCCGACCACCTGGGCGCCGCCGCGCGGCGCTGCCTGGTCAAGGCCAAGCCGGTGCGCGACGTCGACCCACAGGGCGGTGTCAACTACTCGGCCTTCTGCGGCGAGATCATCTACGGGTTCTCGAAGAACGCCGGGGCCTGGAAGCTCACCGACCTCGGCGCGAACGACTAGCTGGCCAGCAGTTCCTCGGCCTCGATCATCTGGCGCGGCGCGGGGGCGGAGACCAGGGCGAGCCAGTCGGCGTCCGAAACCTTGCGCACGAACTTGTCGACCGGCAGCGGGCGCGAGAAGAAGAAGCCCTGGAACAGCTGGCAACCCAGCACGCGCAGCGCCTCCACCTCCTCGCGGGTCTCCACGCCCTCGGCCAGCACGGCCAGGTCGAGGCGGCGGCCGAGCTCGATCAGCGCCGCGCAGATCGCCTGCCCGTCGTGGCGCGAGGCGACGTCGGTGACGAAGGCGCGGTCGATCTTCAGCTTGGAGAAGGTCAGCGACTTCAGGTCGCCGAGACTGGAGGCGCCGGCGCCGAAGTCGTCGATCGCCACGCCGACGCCGATGCTGGCCAGCGCATCGAAGGTCTCGCGGGTGCGCTGCAGGTCTTCCATCATCGACGCCTCGGTCAGCTCCAGCTCGAGGCGCTGCGGCTTGAGCCCGTGGCGCTGCAGCGCCGCGGCGACCATCGGCGCCAGGCTGGGGTCGCGGAATTGCCGCTCGGAGAGGTTCACGCCGACGCGGAAGCCGGGCAACCCCAGGCTCTCGAACTCGCGCGCGTCGCGGCAGGCGGTGTCGAGCACCCAGCGGCCGACCTCGTCGATGAAGCCGGTCTGTTCCAGCACCGGCAGGAACTGCGCCGGCGGGATCGAGCCGAGCTCGGGGTGGCGCCAGCGCAGCAGCGCCTCGGCGCCGACCACGCGGCCGGCGGTGAGGTCGATCACCGGCTGGTAGAACAGCGCCAGCTCGCGGCGGACGATGGCCTGGCGCAGCGCCTGCTCCATCGAGAAGCGCGCCTCGGCGTCGGCCGAGCTCTCGTCGGAGAAGAAGGCGAGGCGCCCGGGCGACATGCGGTTGGACTTGGTGAGCGCGGCGGTCGCGCAGGCCAGCAGCGTCGCCGGATCGTCCCCGTCGTTGGGCGAAATCGCCGCGCCGATGCGCACGTCGGGGGTCACCTTGAGGTCGCCGTCGCCGATCGGTTCGCCGAGATGGGCCGCCAGCGACTTCAGCGCCTCGGCCGCGCCCTTGGGACCCGAGCCGTCGCAGAACCAGATGGCGAAGCAGTCGCGGTCGACCTGCGCCAGCGGCCGCGCGCCGCCGAGCGCCTGGTCCAGACGGTGGGCGAAGGCGCGCAGCGTGGTCTCCGCCCCCGGGCGGTCGACGGCGGCGTGGCGGTCGAACTGGGCGAAGCGGACCACGCCGAGCAGGCCGGCGCTGCGCGACTCCCGGCCAATGTCCTTGGCCATCGCCGCCAGCAGCGGCTCACGCGTCGGCAGACCGGTCACCGGGTGGCGGTTGGCCAGGCGATGGCGCACCGACTCCAGCCGGTTCGAGATCGTGTTCATGTCGGTCATCATCCGCAGCACCTCGTCGGCGGGCGGATTGGCCTGCAGACCGGCGCCGGCCAGCACCGCGCCGGCGCGCGCGCCGTCGGTCACCGTATCCAGCGCCACCAGCAGGGTGCGCAGCGCCAGCAGCGAGATCAGGCTGACGGCCAGCGAACTCGCCACCAGGGTCGGAAGCTGGCGATGATAGGCGAAGGCGGTCGGCCAGAAGGCCAGGCCGATCACCAGCGCAGACGGCAACACCGTCGCCGAGACGGCGAAGATCAGCGCCTTGGCCCGGAACGATAGCCGCGGAATGTCGAGCAGGGCTCGGGAAAAGCGGGGGGTTTCCATTCGGGGCGCCGGCAGATGGTTTAAGGGTCAATCGCCACTTTCGCCTTGGATCGCCTTCTATTCAGTTTATTTTCTCAGTGAATCTAACGGTAACTCTGTTTACGCGTTTTCACGCTCAATTTGTTCTTAAATCGGTAACCAAACAACTTGACGCCAAATCGGAGCGGCGCGATTTCGCCGGGCGGGCTAGGGTTGGCGAATGACCCATTCCGCGCCTTATCAGACCGCGACCACCCGACCACGCAATGTCGTCGTGGTGCTGCTCGACAGCCTTAACCGTCACATGCTGGGGTCCTACGGCGGCCGGGAGTTCGAGACGCCGAACCTGGACCGGTTCGCCACCGGCGCGGTGCGCTTCACCCGTCACTACACCGGCTCGCTGCCGTGCATGCCGGCCCGGCACGACATCCTCTGCGGCGCGCTGGATTTCCTCTGGCGCGCCTGGGGCTCGGTGGAGATCTGGGAAGATGCGATCACCTACGCCCTGCGCGACGCTGGCGTCGTCACCCAGCTGATCAGCGACCACCCGCACCTGTTCGAGACCGGCGGCGAGAACTACCACTGCGACTTCACCGCCTGGGACTATCAGCGCGGGCACGAAGGCGACGCCTGGAAGACCAGGCCCGACCCCAGCTGGGCCGGCGCGCCGGCGTTCGGTCGAGGCTGGATGCCCTACGACAACAGCCGCGGCTGGTTCCGGGGCGAGGCCGACTTCCCAGGCCCCAAGACCATGGCCGCCGCGACCCGCTGGATCGAGGACAACGCGGGCGCCCCAGAATACCGGAAGGATGGGCGCTTCTTCCTGTTCGTCGACGAGTTCGACCCGCACGAGCCATTCGACACGCCGACGCGCTGGGCGGAGAAGTACGACCCCGACTGGGAAGGCCCGCACCTGATCTGGCCGCCCTACGCGGTCGGCGCGAAGGCGCGCGGCGTCCTGGACGAGCGCCAGGGGCGGCAGATCCGCAGCCAATACGGCGCCAAGCTCTCGATGATCGACCACTGGCTCGGCAAGCTGCTGGACGCGATCGACGCCAAGGGTCTGGCCGATGACACCATGGTCGTCATCTGCACCGACCACGGCCACTACCTCGGCGAGAAGGACATCTGGGGCAAGCCGGGCTGCCCGGTCTACCAGACGCTCGGCCACATCCCGTTGCTGATCCGCACCCCCGGCGTGGCGCCTGGCGTCTGCGGTGCGCTGACCACCGCCGTCGACATCTTCGCCACGCTGGCCGACGTGTTTGGCGTCAGCCTGCGCCAGCGCACGCACGGCCGATCGCTGCTGCCGCTGCTCAGCGGCGAGGCGACCTCGGTGCGCGACTGGCTGCTGACCGGCGTCTGGGGTCGCGACGTGGTGCTGGTGACCGACCGGCACAAGTACGTCCGCGGCCCCGCCGGCGAGAACGCGCCGCTGTCGATGCTGTCGAACCGCTGGTCGACCATGCCCACGCACGGCGCGATCGATCCGCGCGTGGCGCTGCCACTGCCCGACCACCGCGCGTTCCTCGACCGCATGCCAGGCTCTGACGTCCCGGTGATCCACCAGCGCTGGGACGCCGGCGAGAACGTGCCTTACTGGGCCCGCTACCGCGCCAGCGGGAACCACGTCTACGACCTGGAGAACGATCCCGGCGAAGACGAGAACCTCGCCGGCGGCGCGCTGGAGACGCAACTGGCCGAGCAACTGCGGGCCGCCTTGGTCGAGCTGGATGCGCCCAAGACCCAGTTCGAACGGTTGGGAATCCCCCCTCCCCCTTGAGGGGAGGGGCCGGGGGTGGGGGTCTGCTTCAGAAGTCTAGGTCGCGGAGAGAAACCCCCACCCGACCTCGCTGCGCTCGGCCACCCTCCCCTCAAGGGGGAGGGCTCTCAGGCAGAGGGCTCAGAACACCGACCAGCCGGTCAGCGACGCCAGGCGCTGCAGCGCCAGGACGCCGACCAGGGACGAGCCCTGCGGGTTCAGGCCCGGCGACCAGACCGCGATCGCCGCGCGGCGCGGCGCGATCGCCAGGATGCCGCCGCCGACGCCGCTCTTGCCGGGCAGGCCGACGCGAAAGGCGAAGTCGCCCGAGGCGTCGTAGTGGCCGCTGGTCATCATCAGCGCATTGATCCGCCGCGCCCGCATCGGCGTCGTCAGCTTCGCCCCGGTCAGCGGATCGACGCCGCCGCTGGCCAGATAGAGCGCCGAGCGCGCGAGCTGGCGGCAGCTGAGGGCGAGCGCGCAGTGGTTGACATAGACCTGCAGCACGTCGGCCACCGGGCTCGTCAGATTGCCCTCGGCGCGCAGGAAGTTGGCGAGGCTGGCGTTGCGGAAACCCACCGCGGTCTCCGAGGCGGCCACCTCGGCATCGATCGAGACGCCGGGGTCGTCGGCTGCGCGGCGCACGAACGCGGTGATCGCGGCGATGGTCGCCGCAGGATCGCCGCCGTCCAGAAGCGCGTCCGCCACCACCAGCGCGCCGGGGTTGATCAGCGGATTGCGCGGCACGCCTTTTTCCCGCTCGAGCTGGACGATCGAATTGAACGCCGAGCCCGACGGTTCGCGACCGACCCGCCTCCAAAGGTCAGAGCCCAGCTTCTCCAGCGCCATGGTCAGGGTGAACACCTTGGAGATGCTCTGAACCGAGAAGGACGCGTCCGCGTCGCCCGCTGCCGCGATCTGGCCGTCGCAGGCGACGATCGCCAGCCCGAAATGACGCGGGTCGACGCTGGCCAGCGCCGGGATGTAGTCGGCGACCCGGCCGCGGCCCAGGTGCGGCTGCATATCCCGCAGGACGGTGGCCGCGACGCCCTCAAGATCGACGTCCGGGAGATCCATGCCGATCGAGCTCCAAGGCTGTCGCGCCGCGGTCTTCGTCTGTATCGAAGACTGGCCGCAAGCCAATGGAGTTGGTCTTGACCTATTGCCTCGGGATGCTGCTGGCGAGCGGCCTGGTGCTGGCCTCGGACTCGCGCTCCAACGCCGGCGTCGACCAGGTGCAGAAGGTCTCCAAGCTGGCGCTGATCACCGTGCCTCGCAGCCGCGTGATCGCCATCCTCTCGGCCGGCAACCTGGCCACGACCCAGTCCGTGGTGACCGAGCTGACACAGGCCGCCGGCCTCGGCCGGCCGGGTCACGACCTCCACCAGGCCCGCACGATGTTCGACGTCGCCGAGATGGTCGGCGACAAGCTGCGGGAGGTGACGGGGCGCGACGGCAAGTACGTCGAACCTTACGGCGATCCCAGCGCCAGCTTCCTGGTCGGCGGCGAGATCGCCGGCGAGGGGCATCGCCTGTTCGAGGTCTACTCGGCCGGCAACTTCGTCGAAGCCTCGCCCCGCTCGTGCTTCCTGCAGATCGGCGAGACCAAGTACGGCAAGCCGATCCTGGACCGCGGCCTGGCCTACGGCAGCCCGCTCGAGCACGCCGCCAAGCTGGCGCTGCTCTCGTTCGACGCCACCGTGCGCAGCAATCTCTCGGTCGGTCTGCCGATCGACCTGCTGCGCTACGAGGCCGGCAGCCTTGAGGCGCACAACCTGATCACGCTGGAGGAGCAGGACGCCTATTGGCGCACGCTGAGCCACGACTACAGCACCGGGCTGACGGCGCTGGTCGACAGCCTGCCCGCGCCCCCAGACCAGACGTTGGCGAACGCCTGACGACGAGGACCGCGATGCGCCCTGACCTGCTCCGCCCGAGCCGCTACACCGCCTTCGCGCTCTGCCTGGCGCTGCTTGGCATGTCGGCGCTCTTCGTCGGCGCCTACGCGCCGGCTTGGCATCCGCTGGCCTGGACGGCGGTGGGCGTGTTCGGCGCGCTCTGCCTGGTCGGCGTCCACGACGTACTGCAGCGCCGGCACTCGATCCTGCGCAACTACCCGGTGATCGGCCACGTCCGCTGGATGGCCGAGCTGGTGCGCCCCGAGATCCGGCAATACCTGGTCGAGGCGGACGAGGAAGCCGCGCCGTTCTCGCGCAGCCAGCGCTCGCTGGTCTACCAGCGGGCCAAAGGCGAGGCGGGCGAGCAGCCGTTCGGCACGCTGATGGACACCTATCGCGATGGCTACGAGTTCGTCGCCCACTCGATGATGCCGGCCAAGGCCGCCGACCCGGCCAGCTTCCGCATCACCATCGGCAACGACCAGTGCGCCCGGCCCTACTCGGCGTCGGTGTTCAACATCTCGGCGATGAGCTTCGGCGCGATCAGCGCCAACGCGATCCGCGCGCTGAACGCCGGCGCCAAGCGCGGCGGCTTCAGCCACGACACCGGCGAGGGCTCGATCTCGCCCTATCACCTGGAGATGGGCGGCGACATCGTCTGGGAGCTGGGCAGCGGCTACTTCGGCTGCCGCACCGACGAGGGCCGCTTCGATCCCGAACGCTTCGCCGCCGAAGCGCGCCTCGACGCGGTGAAGATGATCGAGATCAAGCTCAGCCAGGGCGCCAAGCCCGGACATGGCGGCGTGCTGCCGGCCGCGAAGGTGACGCCGGAGATCGCCCGCACCCGTGGCGTGCCGCTGGGGCGCGACTGCATCTCGCCCTCGCGCCACACCGCGTTCTCGACGCCGCTGGAGCTGACCGCCTTCATCGCCCAGCTGCGCGCGCTCAGCGGCGGCAAGCCGGTCGGCTTCAAGCTCTGCATCGGCCACCCGTGGGAGTTCATGGGCATCGTCAAGGCGATGCTGGAGAGCGGCGTCGTTGCCGACTTCGTCGTGGTCGACGGCGCCGAGGGCGGCACCGGCGCGGCCCCGACCGAGTTCAGCGACCACATCGGCGCGCCGATGCGCGAGGGCCTGCTGTTCGTGCACAACACCCTGGTCGGCGCCGGCCTGCGCCATCGCATCAAGCTCGGCGTCGCCGGCAAGGTCGTCAGCGCCTTCGACATCGCCAGCGTGCTGGCGATCGGCGCCGACTGGGCCAACGCCGCGCGCGGCTTCATGTTCGCGGTCGGCTGCGTGCAGTCGCGCTCATGCAACACCAACCGCTGCCCGACCGGCGTCGCCACCCAGGACGCGCTGCGGCAGGGCGCGCTGGTGGTCCCCGACAAGGCCGAGCGGGTCTACAACTTCCACCGCCAGACCTTGCGCGCGCTCTCCGAGATGCTGGCCGCGGCCGGGGTCGAGCATCCGGACGATCTGAAGCCCCACCACCTGGTCCGCCGCGTCAACGCCATCGAGATCAAGCAGTTCAGCGAGTTGCACACCTTCCTGAGGCCGGGCGAGCTGCTGGGCGAGGACTGCGACGAACGCTTCTACGCGGAGAACTGGAAGCGGGCGTCAACGACGACGTTCGCGGCGTGAGGGTTTCTATGGCACGTTCGCCCTGAGTATCGGAGGTATGAAAGCCACCGCGAGGGCTAATATGAACAATATCGGTGCGCTAAGAAGACAAACCCGTGCTGTTGTTGTCAGCCATCTGAGTACTGGGTCTATCGGTTTCCCCGAGACAACATAGATGAGCACCTTCACATTTTCGGACGGCCTACGCGACCAGACATCCAAATCCTCGGTTTGCCCTCGCTCGCTGGTGCCCGTCCGGTTAAAGCGCCAAACGATCACAAAGACGAGCAACACGTAGACGGTCGTCACTCCCCAGCTGAGAAGAAATATCCACGCTGACGGCGGAAACATCGTCAGTGCGGCGGCGTGCGCCCCCGGATCCGGTCGAAGCCGGCTTTGATGCCGGCGAAACGCGCGTCGACCGCGGGCTCGAATTCGTTGTCGGTGAAGATGTAGGGCCAGTCGCCCTCGATCCCCTCGCGCACCAGCTCTCCGACGTAGAGTGGATCGATGCCACCCTCGACGCGCTGACGAACGTTGCCCAGCCAGGTCTCGATGGCGGCCTGCCCAGCCGCGGGCCGCGCGGGAAGGGCGCCCGCGAACCGGTCGGGCAGGTTGCGCACCGAGTCGACGATATGGGTGCGGATGAAGCCCGGGCACAGCACCGAAACCCCGATGCCCCGCGGCGCCAGCTCGACCCGCAGACCCTCAGACAGCGCCACGACGCCGTATTTGGTGACGTTGTAGGCATTGCCGCTGCCCGAGACGAGGCCGGCGATCGAGGCGGTATTGACGATGTGGCCGCCCTGGCCGTGGCGCTCGATCAGCGGTCCGAAGATCTCGGCGCCCCAGACCACCGCCATCAGATTGACGCCGATGGTCCAACTCCAGCCGGCGTCGGTCCAGTCGCCGTACGCGCCGCCGCCGGCCACGCCGGCGTTGTTGTGCACGATGTGCACCTCGCCGTACCGCGCTACGGCGGCGTCCGCCGCCGCCTGCAGCTCCGGCTTCAGCGACACGTCGGCCACCACGGCGTCGACATCGGCATTGCTGGTGCGCTGCAGCTCGGCGACGGCCTTGTCCAGCGCCTGCCGTTCGATGTCGCACATCATCACCTTGACGCCAGCCTGCGCCAGGCGCGTGGCGACCCCCAGGCCGATGCCTGACGCCGCGCCGGTGATGAACGCGGTCTTCCCCACCAGATCCTTCATGCATCCCTCCTCAGGGCGTCCGAAACGCCAGGCAGCAGTTGAGCCCCCCGAACGCGAAGGCGTTGACCAGCAGCGACTTGGCCTTGATCGGGCGCGCCTCGCCCAGCACCAGGTCGATGCCGGCGCACTCTTCGTCAGGACCGAGGTAGCCGAGGATCGGCGGCGCGAGGCCCGCGGCCAGCGCCTTGAGGCCGATCACCGCCTGCACCGCCGGCGAAGCGCCGATGACATGGCCGTGGGCGCTCTTGGTGGCGATCACCGGATGGCGGGGCGCGGCCCAGCCGAACAGCTCGCGGATCGCCTGCGCCTCGTTCTTGTCGTTGAGTGGGGTGCCGGTGCCGTGGGCGGAGATCAGCAGCTCCTCGCCGGCCAGGAAGCCGCCGGCCTCGCAGGCCTGGCGCATCGCCGACATCGCGCCCTCGAGGCTGGGCTGGGTCAGGTGGAAGGCGTCGGAGGTCATGCCCGCGCCCACGTACCAGGCCAGCGGCGTCGCACCGCGCAGCTCGGCGTGGCGCTCGGATTCCAGCACCAGCGCCGCGCCGCCCTCGCCGATCACCATGCCGTCGCGATCCTTGGAGAACGGGCGGCAGGTGCTCTCGGTCATCGCCTGCAGGCCTTCCCACGAGCGCATGCCGCCGGGGCTGGCCATGGCCTCGCTGCCGCCGACCACGGCGATATCGGCGAGGCCGTTGGCGATCAGGGACGCGCCCTGGGCGATCGCGTGGGCCGCGGAGGAACAGGCGCTCGAGGTGGAGAACACCGGCCCGTTGATGCCGAACTCCATGGCGATGGCGCTGACCGGCGCGCTGACCATCACGCGCGGGACGGTCAGCGGGTGCACCTTCTGCGCCTTCAGGCCGAACAGGCGCTCATAGCCCTTCTCGAGCGTGTGCAGGCCGCCGACGCCGCTGCCCATCACCGCCGCGGCGCGCGGCCCGAGCGGGGCGCCGATGAGGCCGGCCTGCTCCAGCGCCTCGTGCGCGGCCTTCAAGGCGTAGAGTGCGAACGGATCGAGCGAGCCACCGACGCGGCGGCCGAACGCGGCCTCCAGCACCGGCACCGGATCGCCCCTGACCAGCGCCGCGGGGTTGGACTTTACGCCCGAGCCGTTCGGCCCGGTGTCGAACTCGTGGAGCATGATGCCGCCGACGCCGTCGCGCGCCGAGGCCCAGTTTTCGTCCGCGCTGATGCCGAGGGCGGAAACGGCGCCCAATCCAGTGACGACGATACGCTCGGCCACTCAGGCGGCCTTGGCGTCGATCAGGGCGTTGATCTTGCCGAGCACCACGCCCAGCGTGTCGGAACGGTCGAAGGCGTCCTCGGCGATCTCGATGCCGTACTTCTCCTCGATGGCGAAGATGACGCTGACGAGGTCGACGGAATCCAGACCGATATCCTCCAGCTTGGCGGCGGGATCGAGCTTGGCCCGGTCCATCAGCGCCTCGTCGGCGATGATGTCGATCAGTTCTTCGTCTCGCGCCGACATCGCATGCTCCGCAACGGCGGCCTTGGGCAGGCCCGCCCGACTACACGCGACAGGAAATAGCAGTCCTGCCGCGCCGGGCCACCCCTTTCGTTGGCGGGCTGTCGAGGAAGGGGCAACCACCCAACCAGTATCCCTCTCCCCATCGTGATGGGGAGAGGTCGGCCGATCGCGAAGCGAGCGGACGGGTGAGGGGACCTTGCCGCGCAACGGCAAGGTCGACGCCGCCAGGCGTCGGATTGCGGCGGTGCGGCGAGGCCCCTCACCCGGACGAAGGCTAGCGCCTTCGCTCGACCTCTCCCCGCGCTGCGCGGAGAGGGATACTGGGCGGATGCGCCGAGGGATGCCTACCGCGGCATGTAGGTGCGCAGCACGTCTTCGATGATGCGCTCGAGCTGGTTCAGCGTGTTGCAGACCTTAGCCACGTTGCAGAACCGTTTGTACTGGTCCATCCGCGAGTCGCCCTGGCCCCAGTAGGTTTCCGGCTCCGGGTTCAGCCAGATCACCGCGCGCGCCCGGTGCGAAAGCTCGCGCATGATGTCGAGCCGCGGGTTCGAGTAGTTGGAGCGGCCGTCGCCGAGGATGATCACCGTGGTGTGGCGATCGAGGTCGTCGCGGTGCAGCTCGGTGAAGTCGACCAGGGCGCGGCCGTAGTCGGTCGGCCGCATGCCGATCTTCTTGATAATGCTGGCGATCGCCGCGTCCAGCTCCTCGGCCTCGAGGATGTCGCCGACCCGGATCAGGCGGTCGGAGAACGCGAACGCCTCCAGCTTCTCGATCACTTCGTTGAGGCTGTAGAGGAACAGCAGCATGAACTGCGCGGCCGCCGCCACCGAGCGCGAGACGTCGCAGATGGCGACGATCTTCGGCTTCTCGATGGTCTCGGTCTTCCAGATGATGTCGAACGGCACCCCGCCGTAGCCCATGCTCTTGCGGATGGTCTTGCGGACGTCGAGCTTGCCTTTGTCGGCGCGGTGGCGCTTGCGCGAATAGCGGGTGGCCAGGCGCTTGGCCATGCGCTTCACCAGCGCCTCCATCTGGCGCATGTCCTCCGGCTCGACCGCGGTCAGCTTGGCCTGGCCGAGCAGGGTCTCGCGCATGCGCCGGCCGGTTTCGCTGGCGTAGAGCAGCATCTGGCGATCGACGAAGCGGCTGGCCTCCTCGAACAGCGCCTCGCGCCGCTCCGCCAGCCGGTCGGCCAGCGCCGCGTCGCGCGGCATGCCCATCTCGCGCAGGCGCTGGATCAGCTCCTCCAGCTCGCGCAGCCCCATCTCGTCGAGGATCCGCCGCGAGAGCAGGTTGCGCTGGGTGTTGAGCCGCACATCGGTGGAGCGGGCGCGGCGCGCGGCCGCCTCCATCATCTGGTTCAGGCTGACGGTGTCGCCGTCCAGCAGCATCTGCGCCAGCGGCAGGTCGGCGGCGGACTGCGGCTCGCCGCCGGCGGCCGGGCCCTCGGCGGATTGCGGCGTCCGGGTCTCGGGCCGGAAGGCGTCGCGGGCGAAGAAGGCGTCGAACACCTCGTCGAACCGCGCCACCTCCTCCTCGCTCTTGGCGAGCGTGATGCAGAGCGCGTCGCGCATCAGCGTGCGGTCGCTATAGCCGATCTCGATCAGCGCGCGGTGGGCGTCGATCGCCTCCGCCGGCGAGACCCGCACGTCGGAAGCCCTGAGCGCCTTGATGAACTCCTCGATCGGCGCCTGGATGGAGGCGGTCGCCACCTACTCGCCCCCGCTGACCTCGGCGGCGCGGCCCAGGAGGTCGTTGAGCTTGGGCTCGACGGCGACGATGTCCTGCTCGAACTTCAACAGCACGTTCAGCGTCTCGCGCACGACGTCGACCGACAGCGCCTCGGCGTGCAGCAAGACCAGCGCGCGGGCCCAGTCGACGGTCTCCGAGATCGACGGGACCTTGCGCAGGTCGAGGTCGCGCAGCGACTGCACGAAGGCCACGAGCTCGCGCCGCAGCGCGGCCTCGACGCCGGGCACGCGGGTGGCGACGATGCGCTCTTCCAGCCGCGCATCCGGCAGCGGGATGTGCAGGTGCAGGCAGCGGCGCTTCAACGCATCGCCCAGGTCGCGCACGTTGTTGGAGGTGAGGAACACCAGCGGCGGGATCTTGGCCTTGATGGTGCCGATCTCCGGGATCGAAGCCTGGAACGCCGACAGCACCTCGAGCAGGAAGGCCTCGAACGCCTCGTCGCTCTTGTCGATCTCGTCGATCAGCAGCACGCAGCCGGCTTCCGACTGCAGCGCCTTCAGGATCGGGCGCGGCTCCATGAACGGCTCGGAGAAGAACATGTCGCCCATGCCGTGGAGCCGGTCCATCGCCGCCTCCATCGTGTGCGCGTCGGCCAGCGCCTCGCCCATCCGGTCCTTCAGGATCTGGGTGTAGAGCAGCTGCTTGCCGTACTTCCACTCGTACAGCGCCTTGGACTCGTCGAGGCCCTCGTAGCACTGCATGCGGATCAGCGGCAGGTCGAGCAGGGTGGAGGTGGCGATGGCCAGCTCGGTCTTGCCGACGCCGGCGGTGCCCTCGACCAGCACCGGCTTGGACAGGTGCTGGGCCATGAACAGGGCCGTGGCGATGCGGCGCGAGGCGATGTAGCCGACGCCGGCCAGGCCCGTGATGATCGATTCGACGGACGCGAGCGGGGATTCCGCCACGGGCGACTTGGTGAGCTGAACAGTCAAAGGCCTTTGGCTTTCAATTCGTGCGGCGGGCCGAAATGCCCAGGATCGGAAAAATAAGCGTGTCGAACGGCAGTATGAATTGGTTTGCCGGGGTTGGGCGCCGAACGCAACCGTCGGCATGGCCCCCTGCTGCGATCAGCCGCTTCTCCCCTCGCCCGGAAATCAGCCGTCGGCGAAGGCGTGCGCGGTCGCTTTCGACCACTCGGACCAGGGGAAGAACGACTTCTCGTAGTCGATCTCGCCGCCGTTGGGTGGACGTGTGAAGTCGTAGGCCGGCATGGGCCGGAAGCGCTCGAAGCGCGGCCTGTAGCCGCGCAGCAGCGCCGCCTGGCTCGGATAACAGGCGATCATCGCCGACTTGTGCGCCGCCTCCTCGGGCGTGAGCGACGTCTCGACGATGGGGACACCCTCGATCGGCACGAACGACTGCACCGCAAACCGGCCGCCCCGCGAGCGATAGAACGGCGATTCCACCACTTCGATCGCCGAGCCCCGCGTCGCCAGCGCCACCGCGGCGGCAACCGCGTCGTGGTCTGGGTGGCCGCCTTCGTAAGCGTGGGTGAGCACCGCGCGAATGGCGTTCGCGGCGAAGAACGCCCGCAGCGCCGCAGCGAAGGCGCCCAGATTGGTCGCGGCTTCCTTGTCCGCGAACTCCAGCCGCGTCAGGGCGGACGCGGGAACGCCGGCCAGGGCCAGCGCCGCCGCCAGCTCGGCGTGGCGGGCGTCGCGATAGGCCTCGACGCTCTCGAACCCCAGCGCGCGCTGGGTGAACATGTCGCGCGGCGAGCCGTCGGTCGCCAGCACGACGCGCACGCCCTGGAGCCGCCGCATCACCACCCCGAACGCCAGCGTCTCGTCGTCGGGATGGGCGGTGACGATGGCGATCTCGCGCGCATCGATCGGCGCACGGTCCGGATCGGCGATGGCGTCGAGCAGCGTCTCGTAGGGCATGGCCGGAACCCTAGTCGGGCGCGCCAGCGCGGCCAAGCGCCCCGGGATCGCAGCCCTGGCGCTCGACGTCGCGGCGGGGCTCGGCGACCCGGTAGACGGCGTAGGCCGCCGTGCTTCGCCCCTGCCCGCGGCCGATCGGCGCCAGAGCGTCGACCTTGGCGAAGCAGAGCGGCAACAGCGCGCCCGCCGGGTTGCGGGCAGGGACGACCACCAGACCTGGCCGGGTGAAGTCCGCGCGCTCGCCCGGCGTCTCGAACGTGTAGCGCTCGCGCTGGAAGATCTGCGTCGCCGGCGCGCGCAGCTGCGGCAAGGCGGCCAGTTGAGCGGCGACGCCGTAGGTGGGCGCGCCGACCCAGGCCGCGCCCGCGGCCACTCTCTCCCGTTCCAGCGCCGCCGAGAACGCCGGCCAGTCACGGTAGGGCGCCAGGGGATCGCGGAACGGCAGGCCGGCGTCGGCGGGTGCGATCAGGAACCCGAGCAAGGCGGCGCTCACCGCCAGCCCGACCGGCGCCGCGGCGGAACGCACGGCGACGAACCAGCCCGTCGCATCCTCCGCTGCGGCCGCGGCGGCGATCGCCAGCAGCGGATAGAGCGGCGCGGGCCACTGGCCCTGCACCGCGTCGTGCAGGCCGTGAAACGCCAGGTAGGCCGCGAACGGCGCACTGACGGCCAGCAGCGGCCAGGCCGCGCGCCGGCGGATCGCCACGCCGATGAAAACCGCGATCAGCGGGTTCAGCAACACGAATTGGTCGATCAGCAGCTTGCCAAGGAACTGCGGCGCGAAACCGTCCGGCCGGGCGCGGCCGAACTGCTTGGCGAACGTCATCCAGCCGTGCTCAGCGTTCCAGGCGACGTTGGGCGCAAAGATCGCTGCGGCGATGACGGCGGCGAGCCAGGGCCACGGCGTGCGCAGCTGTCGCCGTCCCTCGACCGAGAGCGCCAGCCACAGCAGCACGCCGGGCGCGAGGAACAGCGCCGAATACTTCGACAGGCAGGCCAGCCCCGCGGCCACGCCGGCTGCGAGCCACCACGCGCCTGACTTCTGCATCGCCCGCCAGGCGCACCAGAGCGTCGCGATCCAGAACAGCGCGTTGGGCGCGTCCGGAACCGCCAGCCCGCCGGCAAAGCCGACCAGCAGCGTCGCGTTAAGCCAGATGCCCGCCCGCGCCGCCACCCGCTCGCCCAGCCCCGTCAGTCGCGCGACATCGAAGGCGATGAAGCTGGTCGCCGCGGTCGCCAGCGTCGGGATCAGCCGCACGCCGAGCGGGTTGTCGCCGGCGACGTGGCGTCCGAGCCAGACCTGCCAGGCGATCATCGGCGGGTGGTCGAGATAGCCGAACGCCGGGCGCATCGACCACAGGCGGTAGTAGGCCTCGTCCTCGGTCAGCGGGACCAGCGCGCCGGCGACGAGCCGCACCGCGGTCGCCGCCAGCACCACCGCGACCAGCGCCGCGGCCGGGGTGAGGCTCCAGGTCCCGGCGCGGCTACCAGACGCCGAGATAGGTGCTGACATAGTTCCAGATGGAACCGCTGACCGCGCCGGCGAAACCGGCGATGGCCCAGGGCACGCCGTGCGCGTGCAACTCGCTGCCCACGCCGACGCTGGCGACGAGGCCGATCGCGCAAAGCGCGCAGAAGCGCAGGTAGCCGGTGAACAGCTTCCAGCCTTTGAGCCGCTTGTCGCGGTAGGTGATGAGGTTGTTGATGAAGTAGTTCGAGGTCATGGCGGTGGTCCCGGCCATGGCTTGTGCGATGGGGAAACCGAACGGGCCCTTCGCGGCCCACAGCACCGACATGTGCACGAGGACGCCGCTCAGCCCGACCAGGCCGAAGAAGATGATCCGCGGCGAGAACAGGCCCCGCGAGAGCTTGGAGGCCACCAAGCCCAGGTATTCCAGCGCCACGCGGTTATCGAGCTTGCTCTCCCCGGCCTCGCGGGCTGCGAAGGCGTAGGGCAGCTCCTTCACCCGCAGCGGCTCGCTCTGCGAGGCGATGATGTCGAACAGGATCTTGAACCCCGCCGGCTCCAGCTGGTCGGCGACCCGGTCGACGGCCTCGCGCCGGATCATGAAGAAGCCGCTGACCGGGTCCGAGACATCGGCTTTCAGCGCCTTCTTGCCGAGCGCATTGGCGAACTGGCTGGCGGCCTTGCGCGCGGGCGAAAGCCCGGTCTCCAGGCCGGCCGCGTCGAGGTAGCGGCTGCCGACAACGAGATCGACGTCGCCGCCGCGCAGCAGGTCCAGCATGCGCGGCAGCAGGGTCTCGTCGTGCTGCATGTCGGCGTCGATCACCGCCACGAACGGCGCGGCGCTGGCCAGCGCACCCTCGATCACCGCGCCGGCGAGGCCGCGGCGGCCGACCCGGCGAATGCAGCGCACGCGCGTATCGCGCCCGGCGATCTCCTTCACCAGCGCGGCGGTGCCGTCAGGCGAATCGTCGTCGACGAAGATCACTTCCCAGGCGACGCCCGCGAGCGCCGCGTCCAGCTTCGCCACCAACCGCTCGACGTTGGAGCGCTCGTTGAACGTGGGCGCGACCACGGTCAGCTCGGGGCCGCCCGCGGCCGGCGCGGCCTTGCGGGCCGGCCGCGCGGGCAAGGTGACTTGTTCGCTCAAACCGGCGTCCTCATAGGCGGGCCTTCATACGCGCTCCTGCCGACTCGCCAAGCGTCCATCTCGCCTCAGGCGCGGCAATGGTTTACCGCCGACGACTGACAAAAGAACGTCGTCGAAACGCTGCACAGTGGCGCGAACGGTGCGGCGCGAACGGCGCGACCAAGGGGGAGCGGGCGATGGGCAGGTTTGCAGCGGCGTTGGCGGTCATGTTCTCGCTGGCGGCGGGCGCGGCGACGGCGCAGCCGCCACAGTTCACCCCGACCGGCCAGTTCATCACCCCGACCGCGGCGCCCGGCGCGATCTTCCAGCCGCTGAACCCGCATCTCGCCGGCGACGCGGCCTTCACCGCCGGCCAGGCCGCGGCCGTGGCGCTGTCCCCGGACGGCCGCACCCTGTTGATCCTGACCAGCGGCTACAACCTCTACATGGGGCCGGACGGCAAGCCGGTGCCGGCGATGTCGCAGGAATACGTGTTCGTCTTCGACGTCTCCGGAAGAAAACCGGTGCAGCGTCAGGCGATCACGGTTCCCAACACCTTCCTCGGCCTCGCCTGGGCGCCGTCGGGCGGCAAGTTCTACGTGTCGGGCGGCGTGGACGACGTGGTCTACGAATATGCGAAGGGCGCTGACGGTTTCGCCAGCACCCGGACGTTCAAGCTGGGGCACCAGCTGGGGGCCGGGCTGGCGGTGAAGGCCATGGCTGGAGAACTGGCCGTCAGTCCCGATGGCGCGAAGCTGCTGGTCGCCAACTTCCAGAACGACTCGGTGAGCGTGATCGACCTGGCCAGCGGCGCCGTGCGCGAGCAGGATCTGCGCCCCGGCGTGATCGATCCCGCGAAAGCCGGAACGCCGGGCGGCAGCTTCCCGCGCGCGGTGATCTGGACCTCGCCGACCAGGGCCTACGTCGCCAGCGAGCGCGACCGCGAGGTGATCGCGCTCGACGTCTCCGACGCGGCGATCCATGTCGGAGACCGACTCAAGACCGACGGCCAGCCGGTGGCCTTCGCCGCGCACGGCCGCCGGCTCTACGTCGCGCTCGACAACGATGACCGCGTCGCGGTGGTCGACACCGTCCGTGCCCAGATCGTCGATGACTTCCGCGCCGCACAGGGCGCCGGAACGCCGCCGGCCATCGCCCAGCTGGGCGGCGCCGGGACCAACGGCCTTGCCATCAGCGGCGATGGCCAGACGCTCTATGCCAGCAACGGCGGGGCCAACGACGTCTCGGTGATCCGCCTTGGGAACAAGCCTGGCGCGTCGCACGTCACTGGCCTCATCCCCACCGGCTGGTACCCGACGGCGGTGGCCGTGCAGCCGGGCGGGCGTCAGCTCTATGTGGTCAACGGCAAGTCCAACTCGGGGCCCAATCCGGGCAATTGTCGGGTCAATACCGGCATCGATCCGCACCATGACGATGCTTGCCGCGCGACCAACTCCTACGTCTGGCAACTGCAGAAGGCCGGCTTCCTGACCCTGGCGCCGCCCACCCCCGACGCCCTCTCCAAGCTCACCGGCCAGGTGATCGCGAACAACCGTTACGCTTCGCGCTCCCACGCCGGCGAGGGCGAGGCGACCATGGCGTTCCTGCGCGCGCACGTCCATCACGTGATCTATATCGTGAAAGAGAACCGCACCTACGATCAGGTGCTGGGCGACCTGGAGGTGGGCGACGGCGATCCGAAGCTCACTGTATTCGGCCGCGCCATGACGCCGAACCAGCACGCCATCGCCCGCCAGTTCGTCGACCTCGACGCCTTCTTCGACAGCGGCGAGAGCAGCAACACCGGGTGGGACTGGACCACCGCGGCGCGCACCAACGACTTCACCGAGCGCGAGGCGCCGGTGAACTACGCCGACCGCGGCCTGCAGTACGACCAGGAGGGCGCGAACCGGAACATCAACGTCGGCTACGCCACGTCCGACGAGCGGCGCGTCGCCAACCCGCTGTCGCCGGCCGATCCGAACGTGCTGCCCGGCGCCCGCGACGTGGCCGCGCCGGACGGCCCCGGCGGCGTCGAGGGCCGCGGCTATCTATGGGATTCGGCGCTGCGGGCCGGTCTCACCATTCGCAACTACGGCTTCTTCGGCGACCTGACCCGCTATGAGTTCGCCACCGGCCAATACCAGATCCCGCTCGAGCACGACCCGTTCAAGAGCGGGCGCCAGGTGATCTACGTCGACAAGCCGGCGCTGATGCCGGTGACCGACCCCTACTACTACGGCTTCAACCAGGCCCTGGCCGACTACTGGCGCTTCAGGGAATGGGAGCGGGAGTTCGACGGCTTCGTCGCCAAGGGCCAGGCGCCCAACCTGATGATGGTGCGGCTGGCGCACGATCACACCGGCTCGTTCCAGCAGGGCCTGGACGGCATCAACTCGGTCGAGGCCGAGCTTGCCGACAACGACTATGCGGTGGGTCTGCTGATCGAGAAGATTTCCAAGAGCCCGTTCGCCATGGACACGCTGATCTTCGTCATCGAGGACGACGCCCAGGACGGGCCCGACCACGTCGACGCCCGCCGCTCGATCGCCTTCATCGCCGGACCCTACGTGAAGCATCAGGCGGTGGTCTCGCAGCGCTACACCACGGTCAACATGGTGCGGACCATCGAGAGCGTGCTTGGCCTGGCGCCGATGGGCCTCAACGATGCGCTGGCCGCGCCGATGGCCGACGC
>DATNIH010000129.1:0-7081 GCA_035604515.1 Caulobacteraceae bacterium
CCTGCTGCGCGCGCTCAAGGATTCGGGGCACGGCAAGGCGCGGGTCGAGGGCCTGCCGCATTGCGACTGGGTGCTGATCGACGCGGGCGACGTGATCGTCCACCTGTTCCGCCCCGAAGTGCGGGCGTTCTACAACATCGAAAAGATCTGGTCGGTCGAGCCGCCGCGCCGCGCGATCAACTAGGCCGACGTCGGCCGCACCGCTGCGCATCTCCCTGATCTGCGTCGGCAAGCTGGGTTCATCGCCTGAAGCGGCGCTGGCGCGCGGCTACGTCGAGCGCGCGACCGCGTCAGGGCGGGCGCTCGGCTTGGCGCCAGTCGAGATCGTCGAGGTCGAGGCGCGCAAGCCCGGCAAGGCGGCGGAAGCCGAGGCGATCCTCGCGCGGGCCGAGGGCGCCCAGCTGATCGCCTGCGACGAACACGGCCGGGGAGTGACCTCCCGCGACTTCGCCGCGCGGCTGGCGGGATTGCGCGACGACGGCGCGCGCCATCTCGCCCTGGTCATCGGCGGCGCGGACGGGTTGGACGGCGCCGTGACCGGCGCGGCGCTCCAGATCCTCTCCTTCGGGCCGCAGACCTGGCCGCACGCGCTGGCGCGGGTGATGCTGGCCGAGCAGGTCTACCGCGCCGTCACCATCCTCGCCGGCTCGCCCTATCATCGCGATTGAGGCGTTAACGGGCCCGGGGCTATCGATAGGCGTGCGCCGCTGCTTCGCCCTGGCCGTTTTGCTGCTCGCCGCCGCCCCGGCCCACGCCGAGAGCCTGGACGACCGCCGCCGCGCGCTGCAGAGCCTGACCGCCCAGGAGGACGCGCTCGCCGCGCGCCTCGGCGCCGACCGCAACGCGCTCTCGCGCCTGCTGGGCGCGCTGGCGCTGTTCAGCCGCGACCCGCCGCCGCCGCTGCTGGTCAGCCCCGCCGACGCCAAGGACGCGGTCCGGGCGATGATCCTCGCCAAGGCGATCGCGCCGCAGCTAGAGGCGCGCGCCCGACTGCTCAGCGCCGAGGCCGCGGCGCTCGGCCGCGTGCGTCGCCAGGCGGCCCAAGAGAGCGGCGACCTGTTCGCCGCCGAGAGCGCCATCGAGGACCGCCAGGGGCGCCTGGACGCCGTCGCGGCCGACGCCGCGCTGCTGACGCCGCCCCAGGTTCGCGCCGCCGCGAGCGGCGAGGACGCCGGGCCGGCGCCGGCGCATCTGCTCGCTCCGGCGGACGCCCAGGTGGCCGTTCGCTTCGGCGGGCGCCTGCCGAACGGCCTCGCGGCGCGCGGACTTGCCTACCGAACCGGCGCCGGCGCGGTGGTGAAAAGCCCCGCCCAGGCGGTGGTCGCCTATGCCGGGCCGTTGAACGGATGGGGACAAGTGGTCATCTTGCGCGCTGGGGGCGGATGCCACATGGTATTGTCCGGATTAGGAAAGGTAACGGTTCAGGTCGGTCAATCGGTCGCGGCCGCCACCCCCCTCGGCGCCATGCCGAGCGATGGACAAACGCCATCAGAGTTGTATCTCGAAGTGCGGATGCCGGCCGGACCCGTAGATCCAGCCAAGCTGATGAGCACCTCTGCGGGGGCGAATATTAATCCGGCCAAGCTTAGGCTGCGCCGCCAAGGAGTAGATTGAGCCTCGATGCGCAAGACTCTGTTGATCGCCGCTTCCGCTTTCGTGCTCGGCGCCGGGACCATGGCCTATATCGGCCAGGCCGCCCGCGCCACAACCGAGCCCAAGGCCGACACCTATCACATGCTCGAGCTGTTCGGTGACGTGCTCGACCAGGTCGACCGCCAGTATGTTTCCGAGGTCGATGACAAGAAGCTGATCCAGTCGGCGATGCAGGGCATGCTGTCTTCGCTCGACCCGCATTCCGACTACCTGACGCCGGAAGCCTACGGCGAGCTGCAGGACCAGACCCGCGGCGAGTACGGCGGCCTTGGCCTGGAGATTCAGAGCGAGGACGGCGCGGTGAAGGTGATCTCGCCGATCGACGGCACGCCGGCGGCGAAGGCCGGCATCAAGCCCGGCGACTTCATCCTGGCGGTCGACGGCCAGAACATCCTCGGCATGAGCGTCTCCGACGCGGTCAAGCAGATGCGCGGCAAGCCCGGCGAGGCGGTGACGCTGACCATCGGCCGCGAGAAGTCCGATCCGTTCGACGTCAAGCTGGTGCGCGAGATCATCCAGCCGAAGTCGGTCGAGGCGCGCCTCGAGGGCGACTTCGGCTATCTGCGGCTCTCCGGTTTCAACGAGAAGGCCACCGACGAGACGGCGGCGGCGATCAAGGACCTGCAGACCAAGGACCCGCACATGAAGGGTCTGATCCTCGATCTGCGCAACAATCCGGGCGGCCTGCTCGACCAGGCGGTCGGCGTCGCCGGCCTGTTCCTCAACGGCGGCGAGGTGGTGTCCCAGCGCGGCCGCGATCCGCAGGACATCGAGCGCTACGACGCCAAGGGCCACGACGTGCTGAACGGCCTGCCGCTGGTGGTGCTGATCAACTCCGGCACCGCCTCGGCCTCCGAGATCGTCTCCGGCGCGCTACAGGACCGCCATCGCGCCGCGATCATCGGCGTCACCAGCTTCGGCAAGGGCTCGGTGCAGACGGTGATTCCGCTGCGCGGCGGGCTCGACGGCGCGGTGAAGCTGACCACGGCCCGCTACTACACGCCCTCCGGCCGCTCGATCCAGAAGACCGGCATCGAGCCGGACCTCGAGGTCGCCGAGACGCGCGAAGAGGCCCAGCAGATCGCCAACGAGGCGTTCGAGTTCACCGAGGCCAGCTTCCGCAACGCGCTGAACGCCGACGAGGGCAAGGTGCGCCGCGGCGCGCACCAGCCGGCGGAGGCGCCGCCCGCCGACTTCGACGAGAAGAAGGGCGACTTCCAGCTCACGCGCGGCCTCGATGTGCTGAAGTACGGCTCGGTCGAAGCGACGCCCAAGCTCGCCAAACCCACCGCGACGCTGGCCCAGGTCGCCGGCCGCCTCGGCAACACCGCCTCCGCGTCGATCCCGGCCAAGCCGTAGCCCCTTCTCTTCCCCCGGAAGGGGGGAACGGTCGCGTCGGAGACGCGACCCAGGGGCCCTCCGCCCTCGCCCCTTTCAAATGGCGCCGTCTTCGCGCGCCAAAAGGGGCGAGACCGAGAGGCCCCTTCGGCGCTGCGCGCCACTTCCGCCCTTCCGGGGGAAGAGATGCGCGATTGACCATTCTGTCGCGCCCCGCGTAGCCCCGCTTTTTCCCTTCATTAACCAACTAAGGCGACCTTGCGGCGTCGTGACAGCCATCCGCACCTCTTTCGCCAAACCCCGCCCTGCCCCAGAGCCGGCGGACCCCTCCAGCAGCCGCAGGCTGCCGCTGGGACCGTTCGCCAATCCGGTGGTCGGATCGGTGACGGCCGCCGCCTTCTTCGTCGCCTGCGCCGCCGCCCTGGTGTCGCTGACGGGCAACCCGAAGGCCGGGGCGCCGGTGGTGCGGCTGTCGCTCGCCCACATCGCCGACACCAGCGCCCCACCCGGCTGGCGCGAAGCCCTGCCGAGCGAGACCCCCGGCGAGGCCCCCTTCGGCGCCGCGACGGTGCAGCTGTCCGATTCGGCGCTGGCCGACGCCCAGCCGATCGCCAACGGCGGCGCGGCGATCATCACCATCTCCGGCGATTCGCGCTTCGACGCCGCGCAAGGCTTCAGCGGTCCGGGCCTGCCCCAGGCGCCGATGGCCGGCCTGTTCGTCCAGGGCCCCGGCGGCATGCTGCCGGTGATCGGTCCGGATGGCCGCCAACCGTTCCAGGCCTACGCCCGCCCGTTCGCCGCTGACGGCAAGCCGCGCGTCGCGCTGATCATCGGCGGCCTCGGCCTCAACGCCAAGACCACCCGCGAAGCGATCTCCAGCCTGCCGCCGGAGGTCACCCTGTCGTTCGTGCCTTACTCCGACGGCCTGCAAGGCTGGATCGACATGGCCCGGTCCGCCGGCCACGAGGTGCTGCTCGAGGCGCCGATGGAGCCGAAGGATTATCCCGACAACGATCCCGGCCCCTATACCCTGATGGCCGACGGTCAGCCGCAGGACACCACCCAGCGCCTGCAATGGCTGCTGTCGCGCGCGACCGGCTACTTCGGCGTCACCAACTACCTCGGCTCCAAGTTCGTGCAGTCGCCCGGCGCCATGGGGGTGTTCGAGAACGAACTGCGCCAGCGCGGCCTCGCCTTCATCGACGACGGCTCGGCGTCCAAGGTCGGCGGCGCCCTGCCGCGCGCCTCGGCCGACCGCATCGTCGACGACCAGTTGGACGGCGGCGCGATCGAAGCCCAGCTCGGCGCCCTGGAGACCCAGGCCACCCGCAACGGCCAGGCGCTCGGCTCCGGTTTCGCCTATCCGATCACCCTGCAAGAGGCGTCGCACTGGGCCGCGGGCCTCGGCGCGAAGGGCATCCAACTGGCGCCCGCCTCCGCCCTCGCCACGCGCCGCTAGCGCCGTGGGCCATCTGGCGATCAGGGGCGGCGAGCCCCAGATGAAGCCGATGGACCTTAGCCAGCTGCGTCCCAACGTCGGCATCGTGCTGATCGCGCCCACGGGCAAGGTGTGGCTCGGCCGGCGCGCCGGCGCGCCGGCGCCGGCCAACTGGCAGTTCCCCCAGGGCGGCATCGACGTTGGGGAAGGCGACTTCGACGCGGCGCTGCGCGAGCTGCGCGAAGAGACCGGCGTCACCTCGGTGCAGCTGATGGGCCGCACTCGAGACTGGATCGGCTACGAATTTCCGCCCGAGCACCAGGGCTCCAAGATCGGCAAGGGCTGGCGCGGGCAAAAGCAGATCTGGTTCGCGCTAGCCTTCCATGGCGACGACGCCGAGATCGACCTCAACGCCCACGGCGAGGACATCGAGTTCGACGACTGGCGCTGGGCCGAGCTGGAAGATGCGATCCACGAAGTCATCGAATTCAAGCGCGACGTCTATCGCCAGGTGATCGCGGCGTTTCGTCCGCTCGTAGAACAGGTCCGCAGCGCGGCGCGTTAAGGCCTTGCCCCGCCCGGCCACGGCGGCCAAGGTCGGAGTGGCATGACACCTCCCCCCATCCTGATGATCCACGGCGGCTTTTGCGGCGGCTGGACCTTCGACGCCTTCGCCGCGCCGTTCCGCGCCGCCGGTCACGCCGTGCAGGCGCCGGACCTGCCCGGCCACGCCGCGGAGCTGCCGCGCGAGGCCGCGCTCGGTCTGTCGATGGCCGACTACGCCGACGCCGTCGTCGGCCTGGTCGCCGCCTCGCCGGCGCCGCCGATCCTGATCGGCCACTCGATGGGAGGGCTCGTCAGCCTGTTGGCGGCGGCCAGGTCCAACGTCGCCGGCGTGATCCTGCTCGCGCCCTCCGCACCCTGGGGCGTCGGCGGCTCGTCGATGGAGGAAGCGGTCTCGGCCGTCAGCCTCTATGCGCTCGGCCCCTATTGGGCCCAGGCGATCGAGCCTGACTATCCCAGCTTCCGCCGCTATGGCGTGGACCGGCTGGAGCGGCCGGAGCGTCGCGCGATCTTCGATCGCATGCGGCCGGAGAGCGGACGCGCGCTGTTCGAGACGCTGAACTGGTGGCTCGATCCGATGATGACCACCCTGGTCCGCCCGGAGCAAATCGCCGCCCCGATGCTGGCCATCGCCGGCGGCCGCGACGTGATCCACCCGCCGCCCACGGTGCGCGAGACCGCCAAGCGGATCGGCGCTCGGCTGCAGCTGATGCCCGACATGAGCCACTGGCTGATCGGCGAGCCCGGCTGGCGCGACGTCGCCGACCTATGCCTGGGCTGGCTGGCTGAGCAGGTGTCGCTGGAAGCGGCGGAATAGGGCGCTCCGCCCTCACGACGTCCGGGCCTACGACCCAAACATTAAGCGCCAGGACGGTCATCCGCCGGAAGGTCCAGCCGCAGCAAGTCGGCTTCCCAAAAATGCTGGCCAGAGTGAGTCACTCTTATCTTGGCCTTAAAAGACAATTTCGACCCCGGCGGTGCCTGCTCTAGCTGCATACGCCACTCGTCCTTAAATACCACGAACATCACAGACGAACGCTTCTCGTTTTGGGCACCGTATACCTGAGCTTGAACGCCGCCTTTGACAGGGTGAACGTTGAATAGCTCTGCTTCAAGCACCATATACTTTCCTTCGTACGGATTTAGTGTATTCGTTTCCTGAATTTCTGTGTGTGGCCTAACCTTGAGCTCCAGATACCTGCGAGATACGGCCTCAGGTACAGTATCCGCGTCGAATGCCGACGGCCAAAGCAAGCTCGGAGGAGGCGGTGGAGGAGGAGGCGGCGACGCAGGCGGAGGGTGCCGATCGACGTCTGGTTCACTTGCGGGAGGCGCCCGCCGCTCCGCTCTGGACTTCACAAGATCAGAGGTAGCCTTCTGAAGTAGATTTATCGTTTCGACGGTGTGGCGGCTGGGTCGAAAAAGTTGTTGCCCCGCCCAAGCCCCAGCACCCGCGCTGAGCAGGATCAGCGGGAGGTAATTCCACGCCCCTGACAGGTCTATCTGCAAGGCTGCTCGGATGCCGGGCGAGTCCTTGAGGGCCTGTTGAAGAGCCTCAAAGAGCGCAGTAATCGCGATGCAGGCGACTGCTACGTAGTGAAGGAATCCGAGCCGTTCCTGCATGCTCAGATCATATCAGCGATTCCGGTGTGTTTGCATAATCGCCCGCCGGGAACTGGCGCCCGCCGATGACCGAGGGGATGGGAGGTCGCAGAGCGACACATCGCCGTCGATCGCTTGGCGGAGCGTGATTCCGAGGTTCAGGACCGCGTCAAGGATCGCCTGCGGCGACCGCTAAGCGGCGGCGCGCAGCGCCGTCCTTGACCCGGCCCTGAACTCGGAAAAGCTGCTCTCCAAGTGTTCGACGGTGGACTTTGAGCACCGCGGGTACCCCACCATGGTCCAAACAGCTCTTGATCGGCGATCAGCGGCCGCCGCCGCGGTCCTTCAGCTCGGCAGCTTCACCACTTCGTAGATCATCTGCGAGGTGTCGGTGTTGCCCTTCATCGGCGTGCCGTCGGCTTTGCGCATGGTGGTGAAGACCAGGCTCTGTTCCTGGCCGTTCCATTCCAGCTGCCACGAGCGGGT
>DATNIH010000130.1:0-5861 GCA_035604515.1 Caulobacteraceae bacterium
AAGCCGCTGTCGAACCGGCAGACCAGCGAGCTGCGCGACGCGATCGCGGACTACCAGGTGATCTTCTTCCGTGACCAGCCGCTGGATCACGAGAGCCACATCCGCTTCGGCCGGGTGTTCGGCGATCTCGCCATCCACTCCGGCGTCGCCGGCCTGGAGGATTACCCGGAGGTGATCCAGATCCACGCCGACGAGACCTCCAAGAACGTGCCGGGAGAGAACTGGCACTCGGACCTCACCTGCGATCCGATCCCGCCGATGGGCTCGATCCTCCACCTGCACACCGTGCCCGAGGTCGGCGGCGACACCATGTTCGCCAGCATGTACGCGGCCTACGACGCGCTCTCACCGAAGATGAAGGCCTATCTGGAGGGGATGCAGGCGGTGCACGACGGCGAGCACGTCTACCGGCCGCTGTTTCCCGATGTGGACAAGAAGTACAACACCTCGATCCACCCGATCATCCGCACCCATCCGGTGACCGGCAAGAAGAGCATCTTCGTCAACTCGTCCTACACCACCGAGATCGTCGGGGTGTCGAAAGACGAGAGCGACGCCATCCTGGGCTATCTCTACAAGCACGTGATGAACCCGAACTTCCACGTCCGCTTCCGTTGGCGGCCGCACTCCGTGGCGTTCTGGGACAACCGCTGCACCCAGCACTTGGCGGTGTGGGACTACTTCCCGCAGACGCGCTCCGGCTATCGGGTGACGGTCGCCGGCGACGCCAAGCCGGTGTGAGCCGGCTGACTCCCGAGCAAGCGGGAAAAAAGAAGATTGTCCACGAACAACACCAAGGGTCACGAACGGGTCAGCGCCAACCGACGCTCATCCTGCCTTGTTCGTGTGTGTTCGTGTTGTTCGTGGACCAATCCTTGCTGACTCGCCTCCGCTCCAGCATTGCAGAATAGACTTGGTCCCTGCTCTCGCGGGGAAAGACGGACACTGGGACCTAGTGGGCGGCGCCGCGTGAACTCCTCTCAGCCCAGAACCGCTACGATCGTGCTGTCGGTCGCCGCGGTGGTGATCGCCATGGCGGCGTTCCAGGCGGCGGCGTCGATCGCCAAGGGGCTGTTCGGCGAGGTCGGGCCACAGGGCGCGGCGGCGCTGCGGGTGGCGCTCGGGGCGACGCTGCTGGCGGCGATGTTCCGGCCGTGGCGCGCGCGGCCGACGGCGGCCGCGTGGCGCCCGATCCTGGCCTATGGCGTCGCGCTCGGGGTGATGAACACCCTGTTCTACACCGCGCTGGCCAGCATCCCACTGGGCGTTGCGGTGACGCTGGAGTTCAGCGGACCGCTGGCGGTGGCGGCGATCTCGTCGCGGCGGCCGATCGATTTCCTGTGGATCGCGCTGGCCGCGACGGGCCTGGTGCTGATCCTGCGCCCGTCCGGTTCGCCGGGCGGCGCGCTGTCGCCGGTCGGGGTGGCGTGCGCGCTGGGCGCCGGGGTCTGCTGGGCGCTCTACATCGTATTCGGCCGGCGCGCCGGGGCCGAGCATGGCATGCAGACCACCGCGCTGGGCATGCTGGTGGCGGCGGCAGTCGTGGTCCCGATCGGGGCGATGCGGGCCGGCTCGGCCCTGCTGGCGCCCCACGTACTTCTGATCGGCGTTGTGGTCGGCTTCCTGGGAACCGCCCTGCCCTACGCCCTGGAGATGTTCGCCCTGACCCGGCTGCCGGCGCGCACCTTCGGCACGCTGATGAGCCTGGAGCCGGCCATCGGCGCCCTGACCGGTCTGGCCTTGCTGCACCAGGTGCTGACCCTGGCCCAGTGGCTGGCGATCGCCGCGGTCGTCGCCGCGTCGGCCGGCGCGGCGGCGACCATTCGCACGAAGACGCCGCCGGCGATGGCGGAGCTTTAGTCGAACCGGGTCGAGAGGCTGAGCTCGGCCCACTGGCCGATCTCGGCCTGGAAGCGGGCCATGTGGCGGGTGGCGTAGAGCATGGCGTCGGCGCCCAGCAGCAGTTGGCGCGGCGGGTTCGCGGCGTCGACCACCGTCAGGATCGCGGCGGCGACCTTGGCCGGGTCGCCGGGCTCGTGGCCGGCGTGGTCAGCGAGGATCGCCCGCGCCTGGCGCCCTGGCCCACCGTCGTAGTCGTCGATCAGGCCCTGGGTCTGGCGCAGCGAGCGGCCGGCGTAGTCGGTGCGCATGCCGCCCGGCTCGATGTTGATGACCTTGATGCCCAACCCCTCGACCTCGTCCGCCAGCGTCAGCGCCGCACCCTCTAGCGCCCATTTGCTGGCGCAGTAAACGCCGGTGCCGGCCCAGGTCGCGACGCCGCTCACGGAGGTGATGTTGACGATCCGTCCGGCGCGGCGCGCGCGCATGGCCGGGAGCACCGCCTGGATCAGCGCCAGCGGCGCGAACACATTGACCTCGAACTGGGCGCGGATCTCGGCGAGGCTGGCCTCCTCGACCGCGCCGACCAGGCCATAGCCGGCGTTGTTGACCAGCACGTCGATGTCGCCCAGCGCCCCTGCAGCCGCTTCGACCACCGCGCCGATGGCCGCCGCGTCGGTCAGATCAAGCTTGAGGCCGTGGGCCCGGCCGGGCGCCAGCGCCTCTAACGCCGCCAGTTGGTCGGCGCGGCGCACCGTGCCGGCGACGCCGTCGCCGCGCGCCAGCGCCGCTGCGGCCAGCGCGCGGCCAAGACCCGATCCGACGCCTGTGATCAGCCAGTTCATCAGCGAACTCAGTAGGGCTTGTCGCCCTTGACCCAAAGCCGGTGCATCACCCGGAAGTACTGGGTGTCGTCGTAGAGCGTGCCGGTGTGCAGGGTGCAGCGGTTGTCCCACATCAGGAGGTCGCCGACGCGCCACTTGTGGCGGAAGACGAACTCGTCGCGGGTGGCGAAGGCGATCATCTCCTCGACCAGCGCCACCCCCGCCTCGTCCGACATGCCGATCACGCCCTTGACCGTGCCGGTGGAGGGAAACAGCGCCTTGCGGCCATCGGCCGGATGCGTGCGCACCAGCGGATGGAACACGTCGGGGTTCTCGCGCAGCAAGTGCTCCGGCGGGTCCTCCATGCGGTTGTACTCACGCGTGGCCATGAAGTGGCGCCAGCTGTGGTGGACGATCTTGCCGTCCAGCTCAGCCTGGCGCTGTGGCGAGAGCGCGTTCCAGGCCTTGCAGCAGTCGGCGAGCAGGGTGTCGCTGCCCTCGGGCGGAACCTCGACCGCGTAGAGCATCGTGCTCATCACCGGCTCGGCCTTGTAGGAATAGTCGGTGTGCCAGCCGATGCCGTCGTTGTGGGCGCCAATTGGTTTGCCGCTCTCGTCGAGGCGGTTGGAGAGGATGTAGATCTTCGGGAAGCCCGGCAGGGTGTTCTCGACCAAGGTGTGGTCCTCCGCCTCGCCGAAGCGGCCGATGAAGCGCATCAGGTCGGGCGGCGACAGCGATTGGTCGCGGAGCAGAATGGCGCCGTGGCGATGGAAGGTGGCGACCACGCCGTCGAGCGCCGCATCGTCCGCCTGCTTCACATCCACATCGAGGATCTCGGCCCCGAACCCGGGCTTCAACTCGCGGATTCTGGGCAGGACGGCGGTGGTCATGGCTCGGGCCTCGGGTAGTTTCGGCCGCAAGCCTAATGCGGCTGGCGGACACTGTCTTGCCCCCCCGCGCCCGGCCCTTTGACCGATTGTCCCGACCGGCGGGGCCGAGCCGACGAAGGCGAAGTAATTAACCGCGGAGATCGCGGAGATCACGGAGGCGCGGCGCTCTTCTCCGCGCCCTCCGCGATCTCCGCGGTTCGACTTTGGTGCGCCTGCGGCGCGCGCCGATATCACCGAGCCCGCGGCGCCCAATCGAGTGGCGGGAGAGCGCTGGGCAAGTCGTGGTGCGCGTCGGAGCAAGACTCGGCCGACGCTGGGGGCTAGGTTTCCATCGGCTAGGGAGACTTGGGGACCATGCCAGGCGATACCTTGAGCGACGCCTTCTTCGACAGTTTCGCCTCCTCGACGCTCGGCCTCGACCGGGCGGAGACGCTGCCGCCGGCCTGCTACACCGACGGCGCCTTCTACGAGTTCGAGAAGGAGGCGCTGTTCAATCACGAATGGCTTTGCGTCGGCCGTGAGTCCTGGGTCGGCCAGACCGGCGACTACTTCACCACCCAGATCATCGGCGAACCGATCATCGTCGCGCGCACCCGCCAGAACGAGCTGAAGGCGATGTCCGCGGTCTGCCAGCACCGGGCCATGCTGGTGGCCGAGGGACGCGGCAACACCCGCGGCTTCATGTGTCCCTACCACCACTGGGTCTACGGCCTGGATGGCAAGCTGGTGAACGCGCCGGCGATGGAGCGCACCTGCGACTTCGACAAGAAGACCATCCGCCTACCGACGTTCAAGCTGGAGACCTGGCTCGGCTTCATCTTCATCAACTTCGACGCCGAGGCGTCGCCGCTGGCCCCGCGCCTGGCCAAGGTCGCCGAGGCGATCGCGCCTTACGACCTCGCCGCCGCCGACGGGCCGCCGATCATGACCGGCAGTTTCGCCTGGAACTGGAAGGTGATGTTCGAGAACAACAACGACGGGTACCACGCCAACAAGCTGCACCAGGGGCCGCTGCACGACTTCGTACCGAGCGAGCTGGCGACCTTCCCGCCGTCCGGGCCGACCGACGCGGGCTTCCTGCGCTTCAACGGCACCATGCACCCCGACGCCAGTTTCAACCCGACGCAGAAGGCGGTGCTGCCGATCTTCCCCAGGCTGACGGAAGTCGACCGTAACCGGATGACCTTCGCCAACGTGCCGCCGACGCTGTCGCTGGTGCTGGGCAACGATCTGGTGATCTTCCTGATCCTGCGCGCCACCGGACCCGAGACCATGGAGCAGGACACCGGCGTCCTGGTCGCGCCCGGCGCGATGGACGATCCGGCATTCCCACACCGGCTCGACATGATCATGACCAGCGCCGGCAAGATCATCGCCCAGGACATGCATGTCGATGCGCTGGTGCAGGTGGGGCTGCGCTCGCGTTTCGCCGCCCGCGGGCGTTATTCCTGGCAGGAAGGCGCGCAGGGGCAGTTCAACAACTGGCTGGTGCCGCGCTACCAGCAGACCTGGCGGCGGCTGAGCGGCAAGGCGCTTCGGGCCAAGACCGCCGCGCCCAGGCGAGCGGCCGTGTTCTGATGGCGCGGCGTCCCGCCATCTTCTTCGGCCACGGCAGCCCGACCGTCGCGCTGGAGACCAGCGACACCACCCGGTGCTGGGCCGCACTCACCGCCGAGCTCGGCAAGCCGAAGGCGATCCTGGCCATCTCGGCGCACTGGCTGACGCGCGGCGTCGCGGTCACGGCGATGGCGCGGCCCAAGACCATCCACGATTTCGGCCGCTCGCTGCCGGCGCCGCTGTTCGACGTCCAGTACCCGGCGCCCGGCGATCCGGCGTTGGCGGCTCGGGTGCGCGACCTGCTGGCGCCGGCGGCGGACGTCCACCTCGATCGCAGCGAGTGGGGGCTCGACCACGGGACCTGGTCCGTGCTGTGCAAGGCCTATCCGGACGCCGACGTGCCGGTGGTGCAGCTCAGCATGGACGTGACCAAGCCGCCGGCCTGGCACTACGAGATCGGCCGCCGCCTCGCGGCGCTGCGCGACGAGAACGTGCTGATCGTTGGCAGCGGCAACATCGTGCACAATCTGAGTGTGATGAGTGCGCGTGACGCGCCGCCTTACGACTGGGCGGTTCGGTTCGACCTAGCGATGCGCGCGGCGATCGAGGCGGACACGCCGCAAGCGGTGATCGACTACGCATCGCTTGGCCGGGACGCGGCGCTGGCGGTGACCGATCCCGACCACTTCTGGCCGCTGCTCTATGTGCTGGGCGCGCGCGCCCCGGGCGAGGGCGTGCGCTTCTTCAACGA
>DATNIH010000131.1:0-56205 GCA_035604515.1 Caulobacteraceae bacterium
CTACCCCACCCGGGCCTTGATCCAGGCCGTCGACTCCGCGATCGCCCTGCCGCTGGCGCTGAGCATGGCGAAGAACGGCCAGATGTGGACCATGTCCGGCCAGATGCGCAGGGTCACGTCGACCAGGGCGAAGCCGGCGCGCTCGGCCAGCTGAATCGAGTCGGACATCAGCACTTCTTCCGAGCCGACCTGGATCAGCATCGGCGGCAGGCCGGCGAGGTCGGCGAACAGCGGCGAGGCCTTGGGATTGCGCCGATCGCCGGCGCCAAGGTAGCCCTCGGCGAACTCGTCGATGCCCTGCTGGGTGATGATGAAGTCGGTCTCGCCCTTGGCCTGGTAGGCGGGGCTGGCGTTGGTGAGGTTCACCCAGGGGCTGATCAGGTGCAGGCCGGCCGGCAGCGGCAGCCCCGCGTCCCGCGCCGCCACCGCGCAGGCCACGCTGAGTCCGCCGCCGGCGCTGTCGCCGGCGATGATGGTCCGGCCCGGGTCGCGGCCGAGCGCGAGCATCGCGCGCCACGCGGCCAGGGCGTCGTCGTGAGCGGCGGGGAACGGATGCTCCGGCGCCAGGCGGTAGTCGATCACGAACGCCGTCGCCTGCGCCGCCTCGGCCATCCGCGCGGCCATCGTGCGGTGGCTGGCGCAGCCGCCGATGCAATAGCCGCCGCCGTGGAGGTAGAAGATGGTGCGGTCGGCGGCGGCGTTGCTCGGCGCGATCTTTTCCGCCTGCACGCCGCCGAGCTCGATTGCCTCAATCAGGCAGGACTCCGGCGGCGGCGCCGCGGCGCCGAGCGCGTCGATGCCGGGCCGGCGCTCGGGCCACGGCGGGCGCGGCGCGTCCGGCGGCAGGGCGATCGAGGCGAAAACAGCCTGCAGGCCGGCGACCTCGGGGTCTCTCCAGGTGGGCATCCAGTTCCTCCAACTTTTCCGAAAGGCTGCAGCGCCTTCACGCAGCGTCGGTCAAGCCTGCATGGTCCAGCCCTCGACCCCCATCGCCGCCTGGCGCGAGGCTTCGGAGCGGGTCGGGTGCGGATGGCAGGTGCGGGCGACGTCCTCCGAGGCGGCGGCGAACTCCATGGCGACGCAGTATTCGGCGATCAGTTCGCCGACGTCCGGCCCCACCATGTGCACGCCCAGCACCCGGTCGGTGGTCGCGTCTGCCAGCACCTTCACGAAGCCCTCGGCTTCGTGGTTGACCTTGGCGCGGGCGTTGGCGGTGAACGGGAACTTGCCGACCTTGTAGGCGACGCCGGCGGCCTTCAGCTCTTCCTCGGTCTTGCCGACCGTGGCGACCTCCGGGAAAGTGTAGATCACGCTGGGAATCACGTCGTAGTTCACGTGCCCGGCCTTGCCGGCGATGATCTCGATGCAGGCCACCGCCTCGTCCTCGGCCTTGTGCGCCAGCATTGGGCCGTGGGTGACATCGCCGATGGCCCAGACGCCGGCGGCGCTGGTGCGGAAGTGGTCGGTCTCGATGAAGCCGTGCTTGTCCGGCGTGACGCCGACGCTGTCGAGGCCGAGCCCCTCCGTGTACGGACGGCGGCCGATGCACAGCAGCACGTAATCGGCGCTGAGCGTCTCGGCCGCCCCGCCGGCGACCGGCTCGACCGTGAGCTCGACCGATTTCGCGCTGGCCTTCGCGCCCGTCACCTTCGAGCCGAGCTTGAACGCGATGCCCTGCTTGGTCAGGGCGCGCTGGAAGGTTTTGGCGGTTTCCTCGTCGACGCCAGGCGTGATGCGGTCGAGGAACTCGACCACCGTCACCTTCGAGCCCAGCCGCCGCCAGACCGAGCCCAGCTCCAGCCCGATCACCCCGGCGCCGATCACGATCAGGGTCTTTGGAACCTCCGGCAGCGCGAGGGCGCCGGTGGAGTCGACGATGCGCTTCTGGTCGACCGTCACGCCGCCCAGCGGCGCCGGCTCGGAGCCGGTGGCGATGACGATGTTCTTGGCGTCCAGCGTGGTGACGGCGCCGTCCTCCGCGGTGACCTCGACCTTGCCGGGGCCGGCGATCTTGCCTGCGCCCTTGATCCAGTCGACCTTGTTCTTCTTGAACAGGAATTCGACGCCCTTGGTCAGTTGGCCGACCGAGCCGTCCTTCTGGGCCATCATCGCCGGCAGGTTCAGCTTCGGCGTCACCTCGATGCCGAGCGCGGCGAAGTCCTTGCCGGCCATCTCGTAAAGCTCGGAGGCGTGCAGCAGCGCCTTGGACGGGATGCAGCCGACGTTGAGGCAGGTCCCGCCCAGCGTCGCGCGTTTCTCGACGCAGGCGGCCTTCAGCCCGAGCTGCCCGGCCCGGATCGCCGCGTTGTAGCCGCCCGGCCCACCGCCGATGATGACGACATCGTATTCGGCCATCCGCCTTCGTCTCCGCTTGGGTGAGGGGTGGATATAGGGGGTTTGCGACCCGCCGTCAGCGCAGCAGGTTCGCGATCAGCCAGACAATGACCGGGGCGCCCAGGAACAGCATGGCGATCACCCGCATGCCCTTCGCGCGGGCGCGGGACGAGGTGTCCGCAGGCGGTCCCCAGGGACCGTCGTCGCCGGTCGAGAGGCCCGGCGATGCACGGAGCGCCTTCAGGGTCTCGCGGGCCTCGGCGACCTGTTCCTGCGGGGCCATCAGGCGGTAGCCGCCGAGGCCTTCGATCACCGGCGCCTCGATGGTTCCGAAGTTGGCGTCGAACACCTCGGCCGCGATGCCGGCCGAGCGCAGGGCGCCCGCGGCGATGTGCGCCTCCATCAGGTTGGGGATCCGCGTGACGAGGGCGAGACCCACGCCCTGGGCCTAGACGTCCAGCAGCAGCCGCTGCGGGTCCTCGATGAACTCCTTCACCTTCACCAGGAAGGTCACCGCGCCCTGGCCGTCGACCACGCGGTGATCGTAGGAGAGCGCCAGGTACATCATCGGCCGGATCACCACCTGGCCGTTCACCGCCATCGGCCGGTCCTGGATCTTGTGCATGCCGAGGATGCCGGACTGCGGCTGGTTGAGGATCGGCGTCGACATCAGCGAGCCGTAGACCCCGCCGTTGGAGATGGTGAAGGTGCCGCCTTGCAGGTCGTCGAGCGTCAGCGTGCCGTCGCGCGCCTTGGCGCCCAGCTCGGCGATGGCCTTTTCGATCCCCGCCAGACTGAGCGCATCGGCGTCGCGCACCACCGGCACCACCAGGCCGCGATCGGTGCCGACGGCGACGCCGATATCGTAGTGGTTCTTGTAGATCAGATCCGTGCCGTCGATCTCGGCGTTGACGTTCGGCACCTCCTTCAGCGCCGCGACGCAGGCCTTCACGAAGAAGCTCATGAAGCCGAGCCGCACGCCGTGACGCTTCTCGAACACGTCCTTGTAGTGGGTGCGCATGGCCATGACCGCGCCCATGTCGACCTCGTTGAAGGTCGTCAGCATGGCGGCGGTCTCCTGCGCCTCCTTCAGGCGCCGGGCGATGGTCTGGCGCAGGCGCGTCATCCGCACCCGCTCTTCGCGCTCCTGCGGCGGCCGTGGCGGGGCGGGGGCTTGAGCGGGGGCTGGCGCGGCCGCCTGGGCCGCGACCGGCGCCGGCCGCTGGACGCGGGCCTCGAGCGCAGCCAGCGCATCGCCCTTGGTGATCCGCCCGTCCTTGCCGCTGCCGGCGATGGCCGCAGGATCGAGGCTGTTCTCGGCCACGATGCGCTGCACCGACGGCGCGAGCGGACGCGCCGGCTCGGCTTTCGGCGCCGGTTCGGGCGCCGGAGCGGCGCGCGGCGGCTCGACGTCGCCGGCCGGCGCCAGGACCGCGGCGGGCGCGGCGACTTCGGCGAACTTGGCTGGAGCGGTCGCCGGGGCGGCGCCGGCGGCGCTGATGTGGCCCAGCACCGTGCCCGGCCCGATCGTGGCGCCTTCCTCGACCAGGATGTCGGACAGCACGCCCGCCTCCGGCGCGGCGACCTCCAGGTTCACCTTGTCGGTTTCCAGCTCGACCAGCACCTCGTCCTTGGCGACCCGGTCGCCGGGCTTCTTGGCCCAGCGTGCGACGGTGGCCTCGGTGACGGACTCCCCGAGCGCCGGCGTCATGATGTCGGTCATAAAATACGGCTCCAGATTTCGCGGCGCTTCTAACCCGATTTCGCGCCCCGCGGTACCGGCTTGCCGGTACCGCTTGTTACTAGGGAAGAGCGCGCGCTCGGACGCAAAAGCAGTTCCCACTTTTGCTGAGCGCGCTCAGGCGAACGCCAGGTCCAGGAAGGTCTGCAGTTCCTTCATGTGCCGGCTCATCAGGCCCGCGGCGGTCGAGGCCGAGGCGGGACGGCCCACATAACGGGCGCGCTTGGCGCTGATCTTCATCTTCGCCAGCGTCAGTTCCAGCCAGGGATCGACGAAGGTCCAGCCGCCCATGTTCTTCGGCTCTTCCTGGCACCAGACCAGCTCGGCGCCCACGAACCGCGACAGCTCGGTGGTCAGCGACTTCACCGGCCAGGGATAGAACTGCTCGAGCCGCATCAGGTAGACGTCGTCGATGCCGCGCTTCTCGCGCTCGTCCAGCAGATCGTAGTAGACCTTGCCGGCGCACAGCACGACGCGGCGGATCTTGGCGTCGGGCGCCAGGCGCACCTCGGTGTGGCGCTCGTGCTCGGCGTCGTCGTGCAACACGCGGTGGAACGCCGAGCCCTCGGCGAAGTCGGCCAGGTCCGAGACCGCCTTCTTGTGCCGCAGCAGCGACTTCGGCGTCATTAGGATCAGCGGCTTGCGGTAGTCGCGCATCAGCTGGCGACGCAGCACGTGGAAGTAGTTGGCCGGCGTCGAGCAGTTGCAGACCTGGATGTTGTCCTCGGCGCAGAGCTGCAGGTAGCGCTCGAGTCGGGCCGACGAGTGCTCCGGACCCTGGCCCTCGTAGCCGTGCGGCAGCAGCATGACGAGGCCGCTCATCCGCAGCCACTTGCGCTCGCCCGACGAGATGAACTGGTCGATCAGCACCTGGGCGCCGTTGGCGAAGTCGCCGAACTGGGCTTCCCAGAGCGTTAGCGTGTTCGGGTCGGCGAGGGAGAAGCCGTACTCGAAGCCGAGCACCGCCTCTTCCGACAGCGCCGAATCCAGCGCCTCGAAGTGCGCCTGGCTCGGCCGCAGGTTCGAGAGGGGCTGGTAGTGCTCCTCGGTGGTCTGGTCGACGATGTCGCAGTGCCGCTGCACGAAGGTGCCGCGCACCGAGTCCTGCCCGGACAGGCGCACCGGATAGCCCTGGTCGAGCAGGGTGGCGAAGGCGAAGTGCTCGCCGGTGGCCCAGTCGATGTTGTGACCCGCCTCGATCGCCGCGCGGCGGTTCTCGATCACCCGGCGCACGGTCTTGTGCACGTCGATGCGGCCGGGGAGGGTGGTGAACTTCAGACCGAGGTCGCGCAGCTTCTGGCGCGACACCGCGGTATTGCCCCTCAGCTCTTCGTGCTCCGGCGCGATGCCGGACCACTTGCCGTCGAGCCAGTCGGCCTTGTCGGCGTGGTAGGTCTTGCCGGCCTCGAACTCCCTGTCGAGGTAGGCGTCGAAGTCGGCGATGAAGCCTTCCAGCTCCTGGGTGGTGATCACGCTCTCGTCGATCAGCCGCTGGCCATACAGCTCGCGCACCGTCGGATGGTGCTTGATGGCCAGGTACATCAAGGGCTGCGTCATCGTCGGATCGTCGCCCTCGTTGTGGCCGAAGCGGCGGTAGCAGAACATGTCGATGACCACGTCCTTGCCGAACTGCTGGCGGTACTCGGTGGCGACCTTGGCGGCGTAGGTGACCGCCTCGGGGTCGTCGCCGTTGGCGTGGAAGATCGGCGCCTCGACCATCAGGGCGGTGTCGGACGGGTAGGGGCTGGTGCGCGAGTAGCGCGGACTGGTGGTGAAGCCGATCTGGTTGTTGACGATGAAGTGCACCGCCCCGCCGGTGCGGTAGCCCTTCACGCCCATCAGGTTGAAGCACTCGGCGATCACGCCTTGGCCGGCGAAGGCGGCGTCGCCGTGCAGCAGCAGCGGCATCACGTGCCCGCGGCCGGTGGTCGGGTTCTCGCGCAGGGTATAGGCCTGCTTGGCCCGCGCCTTGCCGAGCACCACCGGATTGACGATCTCCAGGTGGCTGGGGTTGGCGGTCAGCGACAGGTGCACCGAGTTGTCGTCGAAGGTGCGGTCCGACGAGGCGCCCAGGTGGTACTTGACGTCGCCGGAGCCCTCCACGTCCGACGGCAGCGACGAGCCGCCCTGGAACTCGTGGAAGATCACCTGGTAGGGCTTGCCCATCACGGCAGCCAGCACGTTGAGACGCCCGCGGTGCGGCATGCCGATGACGATGTCGCGCACGCCCAGCGCCCCGCCGCGCTTGATCATCTGCTCGAGCGCCGGAACCATGGATTCGCCGCCGTCGAGGCCGAACCGCTTGGTGCCGGGGAAGCGCTTGTGCAGGAAGCGCTCGAAACCCTCGGTCTCGATCAGCTTCTTCAGGATGGCGATCTTGCCCTGACGGGTGAAGGCGATCTCCTTGTCGCGCCCCTCGATCCGCTGCTGCAGCCAGGCCTTCTCGGCCGGATCGGTGATGTGCATGTACTGCACGCCGACATTGCCGCAGTAGGTGCGCCGCAGGATCTCCAGCATCTCGCGCAGGGTCGCGGTCTCGAGGCCCAGCACGTAGTCGAGGAAGATCGGACGGTCGTAGTCGCTGTCGGCGAAGCCGTAGCGGGCCGGGTCGAGCTCGGAGGCGTCGCCCTGCGTCACCGCCAGGCCCAGCGGGTCCAGGTTGGCGCGCAGGTGGCCGCGCATGCGGTAGGCGCGGATCATCATGATCGCGCGCAGGGAATCGAGCGTGCGGGCGCGGATCTCGTCGGCGGTGGCCGCCGGCGCCGCGGCGCTGATCTTGGCCTCCAGCTTGGCGTCCAGCGCCGGCCACATCCCGTCGATGGCCGACAGCCAGTCGGGCCTCGGCTCGGCGATCGGCTCGGGCGTCCAGGACGGCTGCGCAGCGGCCTCGACCACCTCGCCCGCTTTGTCGCGGATCGACTCGAAGAACGCGCGCCAGGACGGCTCGACCGAATTGGGGTTGGCCGCCCAGCGGGCGTGCAGGTCCTCAACGAAGCCGGCGTTGCCGCCGTACAAAAATGAAGTCTCGGCCAGAACCTCGTTCAGCCGTCCAGCGTCGTCCGCCATCTGCCTCTCAACTTTCAAACCCGCCTGGGCCTGTGTCGGAGGTCCGGGCGGGGCCCGCGATATAGTGACTCTTCAGGCCCCTTTCAGGACCTCGAGCAGGGTTTCGCCCAAGGCCGCCGGGGACGGAGAAACGCGGATGCCCGCGGCTTCCATCGCAGCGATCTTGTCCTCGGCGCCCCCCTTGCCGCCGGAAATGATCGCGCCGGCGTGACCCATCCGCCGCCCGGGTGGCGCGGTTCTGCCGGCGATGAACCCGACCATAGGCTTCCTGGTCTTTGAAGATCTGATGAACTCGGCCGCGTCCTCCTCGCCCGAACCCCCGATCTCGCCGATCATGATGATCGACTCGGTGGCCGGGTCGGCAAGGAACATCTCCAGGATGTCGATGAATTCGGTCCCCTTGACCGGATCGCCGCCAATCCCGACCGCGGTTGTCTGTCCAAGACCCACTTGAGTGGTCTGGAACACGGCCTCGTAGGTCAAGGTGCCGGAACGGGAGACCACGCCGACCGTGCCCTGCTTGAAGATGTTGCCGGGCATGATGCCGATCTTGCATTGGTTCGGCGTCAGCACGCCCGGGCAGTTGGGGCCGATAAGGCGCGACTTCGAGCCCGACAGCGAGCGCTTCACCTTGATCATGTCTTCGACCGGGATGCCCTCGGTGATGCAGACGATCAGCGCCACCTCGGCGTCGATCGCCTCGAGGATCGCGTCCGCGGCGAAAGCGGGCGGCACGTAGATGGCGCTGGCGGTGGCGCCAGTCTTGGCCACCGCCTCGGCCACGGTGTTGAACACCGGCAGGCCCAGGTGGGTCGCGCCGCCTTTGCCGGGCGAGGTGCCGCCGACCATCTTGGTCCCGTAGGCGATCGCCTGCTCGGAGTGGAAAGTGCCTTGCGCGCCGGTGATCCCTTGGCAGATCACGCGCGTCTGCGTGCCGACGAGAATGGACATGAGTCTGAGGGCGGCTCGCTGCTGTTGCTTGAGCGCCGCGCGATCCGAAGAGGCGCTGGCGGCGGCCATCCCATAGGCGAAGGATCGCCCTAAGCAAAGCCCGACCGGACATCGCGGCGCCGGATTCCCAGACTTGCCTTCGCGTCGGAGGCGAAACCGTGCACGCGTCTGCGGCAATTGCGCTCGCCGTTAACGGATGGCTAAGCCTGCGACACAATTGCGCGTTGCTTGACACCCACTCCCGATTGAAGGTCCGCCCTGGGTCAGGCGCGGTCGCCTATCGCTCGCCGTTCAACCTCCCCAAGGATAGCGGCGGACGGCCCAGCCCGGCGAGGCGACTCGCCGGGCTTTTTTTGTTTCTGAAGACATGGCCGGCGAGGCGACTCGCCGGGCTCTTTTTCAGCCAGGGGCTGCGTTGCGGAACAGGGTCAGCTTGGCCCGGTCGAGGCCGTGTTCGCGGGTCAGCTCGATCCGGGTCGCCTCGGCCCCGGCGCCCGCGGCCGTCACGGCCTTGAGCGCCGCGTCGTCGTCCGTCGTGTCGCCGCCCTTCGCAGCGCCCGCGAGCCAGATCGAACCCTGTTCGGTCTTGGCGGCGGGCGGACCGTACTGCTCGGTGAAATAGGCCTCCAGATCGGGGCCGATCGGCTGGTCGGAGGCGGCGTTGCAGCGGAAGTAGCGCACCTCGGCGGGGGCCGACGCGGTGACGACGCCGCTCTGGATGGTCGCCTCGACGAACGTGTCCTTGCCGCCGTACTCGAACGTCCGCCGGCTCTCGCCGCCGGCTTCGCGCTTGAAGCCTTCGGGATGCTCAAGGTAGCCCATGAAGTGGGGCCAGCCCCAGACCTCACCGTGCTCGGCCACCACCGCCGCGTCGGGCTCGTCCTGGCGGCAGAGGTCGAACAGGCCCCGCGCGGCGGTCCTGCTCCAAGCGAGCAGGGGATCGTCGTCGGCCGCCAGGGCCGGCGCGGCAGACAGAACCGGCGCGACCCACAGCGACGCGATCAGGGCGAGGGCGAAGAGCGAGCGGCGCGACACGGTTGGCTCCGCCTCCCGGCGCCCGCAGCCTATTTCGAGTAGCTCTGGTCGACGAGGATTCCGGCGTCCGAGTCCTGCTGGAACTTCAGGATGCTGAGGCCGCCGTTCGACAGCGCCGCGCCCATGCCGGCCTTGCCGACATGGTTCGGCTTACCGGCGCCCATGCCGACATAGTAGACCGCCAGCGTCGCATCGCCGGCGTCCGGCGCGCCGCCGACCCAGGTCTGGGAATCGGTGATCAGGGTCGGATACGGCTTGTTGAAGCTGAGCTTGCAGGTAGTGACCTTGACGTCGCCCGTCGAGAGATGGCGCAGGCCGCGCGAGATCAGCAGCGTCAGCCGCCCGCCGCCGTCCACCGCCTTCTCCCGCGCCGCCTTGTCGGTGATCGAGACCCCGTCTTCGTCGGGCGCGGTGACGTCGGTTTCCCGCCAGCCGGACGTGTCCGCCGCCTTCAGCGCAGCGACGTAGTCGTCGCTGGTGCCCCAGCAGATCGACTGGAACGCGTCGAGGGCGGGGGAGGCGGCGGCGGTCATCGGAATGGCGGCGGCCGACAAGGCAGCGGCGATGGCAAGAGAACGGATCATGATGGCCCTAATGTCGTTGAGCGTTGGGTTTGTGCTTGGGTTTGCAGGATTTCACCATCGCGGCACGGCGCGATGATGGCAAGACGAACCTCGTCGCAGCTCGGTTTCAGGCGGCGGCCTTTACCGCGGCCACGATCTTCTGCGCGCCGTCGGCGAGATCGTTGGCGGGCGTGACGTTGAGCCCGGAGTCGCGCAGGATCTGCTTGCCAAGCTCGGCGTTGGTGCCCTCGAGACGCACCACCAGCGGCACGGCCAGACCGACTTCCTTGACTGCCGCGACCACGCCCTCGGCCAAAACGTCGCAGCGGGCGATGCCGCCGAAGATGTTGACCAGGATGCCCTTCACGTTGGGATCGGAAATGATGATCTTGAACGCCGCCGTCACCTTCTCGCGGGTGGCGCCGCCGCCGACATCGAGGAAGTTGGCCGGCTCGGCGCCGTAGAGCTTGATGATGTCCATCGTCGCCATCGCCAGGCCAGCGCCGTTGACCATGCAGCCGATGTCGCCGTCGAGGGCGATGTAGGAGAGCTCGTATTTCGAGGCCTCGATCTCCTTGGCGTCCTCCTCGGTCTCGTCGCGCAGCGCGACCACTTCGGGGTGGCGGAAGAGGGCGTTGTCGTCGAAGCCCACCTTGGCGTCGAGCACCTTGACCGACCCGTCGGTGGTGGCGATCAGCGGGTTGATCTCCAAGAGGCTCATGTCCTTCTCGACGAAGGCCTGGTAGAGCGCCGGCAACAGCGCGCGGGCCTGCTTGGCGGTTTCGCCCTTCAGCCCCAGCGCCTCGACCAGCTGCAGACCGTGGTGCGGCCAAACGCCGGTGGCGGGATCGACGGTGAAGGTGGTGATCCGCTCCGGCGTCGCGTGCGCCACCTCCTCGATGTCCATCCCGCCCTCGGTGGAGGCGACGACGGCGACACGGCTGGTCTCGCGGTCCACCAGCAGCGACAGGTAGTATTCCTTGGCGATCGCCGCGCCTTCCTCGACATAGAGCCGGCGCACCAGGCGGCCCTTGGGGCCGGTCTGGTGGGTGATGAGCGTCATGCCGAGCATCTTCGTGGCCTCGGCGCGGACCTCATCGATCGAGCGCGCCAGCTTGACCCCGCCGCCCTTGCCGCGGCCGCCGGCGTGGATCTGCGCTTTCACCACCCAGACCGGGCCGCCCAGCTTCTCGGCCGCCGCCACCGCCTCGTCGACGCTGAAGGCGGGATATCCGCGGGGCACCGGCACGCCGAATTCGGCAAGGAGAGTCTTGGCCTGGTGCTCGTGGATGTTCATGGACGCCTCAGCTTTTCGGGGACCGGCCCTTATAGGAACGGGGCGCCGGCTTAGCAATCGAGCGGCTTGGTCTGGGCGCGGCCGCCCAGCCGACCGGCCCTCGGGGGGGACGGGATCGGCGGTGACCGGGTATCGGGCGGCTAAGTTTTGCTTCCCGAATCGCGAATGTTCGGCTGATTAAGAGTACGTCGGCGCCGAGGGCTGGCGCCAATCCAATCGTCAATCACCATCAAAGACTGGGGACTTGGACTGATGGCAAATTCTCTTCGTAGCGCGGCGCTATGCTTGGTTCTGTTGACAGGGACCGGCGCCGCGACGGCGGCGCAGGCGGGCGATCCTGACTTCTGCCGGGACTACGCCCGCAGCGCGATCGCGCAATACCGGGAGGCGCAGACCCACGAACGTTGCCGAGAGCGCATCAGTGACTACGCGGTCTGGTCGACCGACTGGCAACACCATTACGGATGGTGCCTTGGCGTCTCTCGCGATCAAGCCAGAGCGGGTCGGCACGAGCGGGAGGACTTCCTCGACCGTTGCGAACACCATGACGGGGATCACCACGACTGGGATCATCATGGCTGGGATCACTAGGACCACCGGCTGAGGCGTCGACCGCAAGCCGTGGTCGAGAACGATCGCGGATACGGCGACGCCCGCTTTGGACGGGTGAACCTACCCCGCCTGCCGCGAACCCCAGCGCCAGGGGAGCATGCGCCGCAGCCCGACCGAGATCGGGCGGCGCGGCCGGCGCTCGGCGTCCATGGCCGCCGAGCCGCGCCGCTCCAGCTTGCCCCAGGTGACCTGACCGCCGCGGATGGCGGTGCTGATCGACTTGACCACCACGTAGTACATCAGCTGGCGATAGCCGAAGCGCTGCACCGGCAGCCAGACCAGGTCCTTCCAGGGCGCGCGCCGCTCCAGGGCCATGCCGAGTGCGCCGGCTGAAAGGTCGAGGAAGATGAACGCGGCCCAGTAGAACACCGAGCGCATCACATCGTCGGGCGACCATTCCACCGGGTGGTTGGCGCGGGCGTAGAGCGCCCAGACCAGGCTCCAGACGATGGCGAGGTCGACCAGCGGCGAGACCGCGGTGAGGAAGATCTGGAACAGCCAGATCTGCGGCAGGGCGACGAAGCCGAGCACCGGATGCTTGGGGTCGAACAACGCCGCGCGGTGCTTCCACAGGCACTGCAGCGTGCCGAAGCTCCAGCGGAAGCGCTGTTTGAGCAGGCCGCCGACGCTGTCGGGCGCCTCGGTGTAGGCGCGGGCGTCGGAGTCGAACTCCACCCGCCAGCCGGCGCGCTGGCAGGCGATGGTCAGGTCCTGGTCCTCGGCCAGAGTGTCGTGCGGATAGCCGCCGAGCGCGGCCAGCGCCGACTTGCGCCAAGCCCCGACGGCGCCAGGCACCACGGTGACCGCGCCCAGCGCGGCCAGCGCCCGGCGCTCCAGGTTCTGAGCTGTGACGTATTCGAGCGCCTGCCAGCGGGTGACGAGGTTCAGCCGGTTGCCGACCACCGCGTTGCCGGCGACCGCGCCGACCCGGGGGTCGGCGAACCAGCGGGCCAGCTGCGACACGGTGTCGGGCGGGAACAGGGTGTCGGCATCAAGGGCGACGACGATCTCGCCCTGGGCCATCGCCAGACCGCGGTTGAGCGCCCGCGCTTTCCCACCGTTCTCGAAGCTCAGCAACGTGACGCGGGGCTCGTCCGCGAACGTCTCGCGCACCCTGGCCGCAGTGGCGTCGCCCGAGCCGTCGTCGAGCACCAGCACCTCCAGCCGGGTCCAGTTGGAATGGAGGATGCGCGCCACCGAGGCGACGATCACCTTTTCCTCGTTGAAGCAGGGGATCAGCACCGAAACCATCGGACCGGTGGCCGGATCCAGCATCGGCGGCGCGCGGCCGGGCGCGGTCAGGCGGTGATAGAGGCCGAGGCTCGCCAGGAAGAACAGGCGCCCGACGCCGAGGATGATCGCGGTGATGAACAGCGTTCGCAGCAGCGCGTCCACGTAGCGGAAGAATCCGAAGCCGAGGCGATCCACCCACAGCTCGACCGAGGTGCGCGACGTCGGCGGCATCGCCTGCGCCGGGGTCATGCCCGCAAGCTGGTCCATCGTCACCAGCCTCAGGCCCCTGGCCCTGATGGCGTCGATCAGCTGCGGCAGGGCAGCCACGGTGCGGCTGCGGTCGCCGCCGGCGTCGTGCAGCAGCACCACCTGACCCTCGTGCTCGCCGGTGTCGTCGAGGCGGTCCATGACCCGCTGCACGATGGTGTCCGGGTCGGGCGTGCCGCCGCAGGTCGGGCTGCGGCACCAATCGTCCGGGTCGACGCGCAGACCGGCGATCAGGTAGCCGAGCCGCTGCGCCGTCAGGATGCGTTCGACCTCGCTCGGCGTCGACGGCTCGGCGTCGCCGAAATAGGGCGGCCGGAATAGCCGCATCGAGCGCCCGGTCAGCACCTCGAACAGCCGCTGGGTGGTGTTGATCTCGAGGTTGACCTGCTCCGGCGGCGTCGCGTCGATATTCGGGTGGGTCCAGGTGTGGTTGCCCACCACGTCGCCTTCGCGCACTTCGCGCTGCACCAGGTCGGGCCGGCCCTGCATGTTCTCGCCGATGACGAAGAAGGTCGCGGTGGCGTGCTTCTGCTTCAGAATGTCGAGGATCTTCGGCGTCCAGCGTCCGTCAGGGCCGTCGTCGAAGGTCAGCGCCACCCAGCCGGGATGCCAGCCGTAGCGCTCGACGACGTAGGAGGTGGGCATCTCCTTGTAGTCCTCGGTCGAGATCAGGCCGTTGTCAGGGTCGATCTCGATATGGCGCTGGCCCGACGTCGGGGTGGCCTCGACGCGCAGCACCTCGCCCTTGCCGTCGAACTTGACGTCGGTGCCGGGCGCGATGGTCTCCAGGCCGGCCGGTTTGACCGAGCCATAGGGCTGGCGGAAGTAGTTCCAGACGGCCGGGTCCTCGGCGCCCATGCGCCACAGTGCATAGCCGCGCGGCCGATAGTCGTCGCCGATCTTGATCTCGTTGAAGATCGTGGCCGCATCGAGGAACCAGACGACATGCTTCGAACCGTCGTCGTTGATGTAGCCGAAGGTCGGGTTCAGGGCGTCGTCGTCGAAGCTGACGGGCGCCTCGGAGTCCTTGGCGTCCTGGGTGGCGTCGTAGAAGACCTCGGTGTCGCCTTTGATCGCCTTGCCCGACTTGTCCAGCGTCCAGTCGTAGCCGTAGTCGCCGAGGGCGACCACGGTCTTGGCCGGATCGAGCTGGTTCATGTCCTGCTCGAGATTGGTCTCGAACCAGTCCTCGCCCGCCGGCGGGCCGGGTTGGCCGCCGCCCTGGCCGGCGTCCCCGCCCCAGTGCTGGTCGTAGGCCATCAGCACCACGGTGTCCGCCACCGACTGGAACGCCTTCAGATCCCAGTCGGGGTTGGCGAACGGGGCGGTGACCCACACTTCGCGTCCGAGCGGCTTGAGGGCGGCCCGGGCCTGGGCGATCAGCGCCGGGTACTGCGCCAGGGCCTGCGGCGAAATGTTCTCCAGGTCGAACACATAGCCGCCGTAGCCGTGGCTCTTGGCCAGGTTGACCAGGTTGGTCACCAGCGCGGTCCGCGCCGCCGGGTTGAGGATCAGGTTGCTGGCGAGCGGCCCGTCGAACACCCCGTCATGGGCGTTGGTGATCGACGGCAGCACCGAGGGGGTGTTCTTCGCGCCGGCGATGATCGCCTCGGCCTGCGGATCGGAGGTGACGCTCACCGGTCCCAGCGAGCCGTCGAGGAAGATCCACTGCGGCGAGACGACATCGAGCTGGTCGATGTGGCGCTGCAGCGAGGGAAGCGAGCTCTCGTCCCACGAGACGTAGAAGCCGACCGACAGCGGCCGCGTCGGCCCGCCGGGGGCGCCGGCGTTGGGGCGACGCGGCACATGGGTCCAGCCGGGCTTGCCGCGCAGCCGGTGCGCCGTCTCGACGTGCAGCGACTGCAGGATGCGCGGGTCCTTCAGCGAAAGCTGCGGCAGCCGCGGCGCGAAGGCGAGGGTGGCGAAGAAGCCGGCGACGATCAGCGCGGCAAGCGACACCATCAGGCCAACGCCCAATCGCGCCCGCCGGTCCCTCCGCCCCGTCGGATCGTGGAAAATATAATCGGCCATCCAGGCCCGGCGCTCTCTCAGAGATTCGACGCGGCTTAATCGCCGCGGAAGATGGCTGAAGGGCGACCGGATGCAAGGCCCATCGCGGAATGCGAGCAGCTTTGCGCCTGACGCCCCGGGTCGCCGATTGACACCGCCACTGACCACCGCTCATTCAGCAACGCCCGAGTGACCAAAGAGCGCCTGTTGCCGCCCGCCACGCTAGCCTCTGACAAGGAAGCTGACCGCGCCTTCCGCATCACCGCGATCAGGGTGGTGGCGGCCTGCGTCGCCGTCGCCCTGTTGATCGGCCTTTCCGGCGCGGCCCACGACTGGATGGACGTCGTGCAGTGGTGCGTCGATTCCGCGATCGGCGCGATCCTGGGCCTCGCCGTCGCGCGCTGGTGGGTGCCGCTTGCCTGGTTCTACGAGAAGCTCTGGGCCGCGGCGCTGATGATCGCCGTCTCCGTGTCTGTGCCCCTGACCCTGGTGATTGTGGGCTGGCTCGTGCTGGCGCGCCACGCGCCCGCCTCATTGGCGCTGGTGGCGAGCGTGCTGCCGTCGGCGTTCGCAAGCTCACTGGTAATGACGGCGCTGGCGTTTCTGGTCCGGCGTCAGGCCACCCAGACCCACGCCGCGTCCCCCAGCGCGCCGCCGCCCAAGTTCCTAGCCCGCCTGCCGGCGAAGCTGCAGGGCGGCGAGCTCTACGCGGTCGAGGCCGAGGACCATTACCTGCGCCTGCACACCAGCCTGGGCCAGGACCTGATCCTGCTGCGGCTGGCCGACGCCATCGCCGAGCTGGAGGGGCTGGAAGGCGCCCAGACGCACCGCTCCTGGTGGGTGGCCAAAGCCGCGGTCAGCGCGGTGGAGCGCGGCGACGGCCGGGCGACGCTGACGCTGAAGGACGGCGCCGAAGTTCCGGTCAGCCGGGGATTTGCGAGGCAGCTGCGAGCGGCGGGCTGGTTCTGACGCCCCCGCCGTAGCGCAGCCACAGCTCGGCGGCGATCAGGTTGGGGATCCAGCACAGGAACGAGATCGCCCGGTATCCGGAATTGAAGTCGATGTGGGCGATGAACAGCACCGGCAGGTACAGCCGCAGGGTCACCGCGGCGAAGGTCAGGGCGTAGCTGCGGGTCATCCAGCGCCGGTGCCGCACGAAGTCCCGCGCCCTTGCCAGCCGCCAGGCCTGGATCGTGCAGCCGAGCCAGAGCACCGCCAGCAGTCCAAAGCCGGCGGTCGAAATCGGCCCGGTGGCGGCCCCCGGGGCCAGCACCAGGGCCGCGGCGCCGGCCATCAGGACAGCGGTCACATAGACGGTTCCGGCGCGCCGATGCCAGACCGGCCAGCGCGCGCGGAAACCGGGAAAGAACTGCAGCGCGCCGAGGCCAAGGGCGGTCGCGCCGAGGCCGGCGTGGAAGACGAGGATCCCGGTTCCTGAGAACCGGTTCGCCGCCACCGTCGGCGCCGCGCCGGGCATGCCGGGCAGCAGGTACCTCAGCGAGCCGACCGCGACGCCGATCGCCAGCACGGTCGCGATCCAAAGCCAGGCTCTGCTCAATTTCATCGCGCGTCACCCCGACTGGAGCGAGCGTATCACACCTACGCTCAAACCAGCGCCGGCTCGATCCCCTTGCAGGCGGCGATCAGGCCCTGCACCGAGGCGACCGACTTGGCGAACATCGCCTTCTCGGCATCGTCCATCGGGAACTCGATGATCCGTTCCACGCCGCCCGCGCCGATCACGGCCGGCACGCCGACGTACATGTCCTTCAGGCCGTACTGGCCCGACAGGTGCGCCGCGCAGGGCAGCACGCGCTTCTTGTCTTTCAGGTACGACTTGGCCATGGCGATCGCGCTCTCGGCCGGGGCGTAGAAGGCCGAGCCGGTCTTCAAGAGGCCGACGATCTCGCCGCCGCCGCCGCGGGTGCGGGTGACGATGGCGTCGAGGTCGTCCTGCGAGAGCATGCCCTGCTCCACCAGCACCGGCAGCGGCAGGCCGCCGACGGTGGAGTAGCGGGTCATCGGCACCATGTCGTCGCCGTGGCCGCCGAGGGTCCAGGCGCGCACGTCCTCCACCGAGACCCCGAGCTTCTCGGCCAGGAAATAGCCGAACCGGGCGCTGTCCAGCACGCCGGCCATGCCGACCACCTTGTTCGCCGGCAGGCCGGAAAACTCGCGCAGCGCCCAGACCATGGCGTCGAGCGGGTTGGTGATGCAGATCACGAAGGCGTCCGGCGCGTGCGACCTGATGCCGTCGCCCACCGCCTTCATCACCTTCAGATTGATGCCCAGCAGGTCGTCGCGGCTCATGCCGGGCTTGCGCGGCACGCCCGAGGTGACGATGCAGATGTCGGCGTTGCTGATATCGGCGTAGCTCTGCGCGCCCTTCAGCGACACGTCCTTGCCGAACACCGACGAGCCCTGGGCGATGTCCAGGCTCTTGCCTTGCGGCAGGCCCTCGACAATGTCGAACAGGACCACGTCGCCGAGCTCCTCGCGAGCACAGACGTGGGCCAGCGTGCCCCCGATCATGCCCGATCCGATAAGGGCGATCTTGGCGCGCGCCATCCGAAGTTCTCCGTCTGAATAGGCTATGGGTCTGGAAGCCGGCGCGGGTCTAGACCGGCGGCCCGGCGCCTGCAAGGCTGCGCCATGTTCGCGCTCGATCCCGCTTTCCTGCCGACCTCCGCGGTGCTGCCGGGGCTGGCGCTGTGCGAGGTAAGGCTGCAGCTCGACGCCCGTTTCCCCTGGATCGTGCTGATCCCCCGCATCGGCGACGCCGTCGAACTGGAGGACCTGTCGGTGGAGGAGCGGGCGATGCTGATGGCCGAGATCGTCGTCGCCGGAGAGACGGTCCAGGCCGTCGGCGCGGCGCTGCTGCGGCCGGTGGAGAAGCTCAACGTCGGCCAGCTCGGCAACATCACCCGCCAGCTGCACGTCCACGTCGTCGGCCGCCGCCAGGACGACCCCTGTTGGCCGGGTCCGGTGTGGGGGCAAGGCGTGGCGACGGCCTATGACGCGGATGGGCTGGAGGTGGCGTTGCGCGCGGCGTCGAGCGCCCTCGAGGCCTAGCCTCGCCGCAGCTTCACCGGCGCGTCGGCGCCGTTCTCGTGCATCACCCCCGACCAGCCGCCGGTGGAGTCGACGTGCAGGCTGATGGTCACTGCCGGCGACTGGGGCGTCGGGTTCAGGTTGATCGACAGGGTGCCGGGCCCGCGGATCACGCCATTGACGAACTCGATGTCGCCGGGAACCACCGGATGGCGCAGGTCGCGCCAGACGCCTTCCACCGGCTCCTGGCCGCCCGGCTTGTCGACCAGCTGGAACGCCAGCAACGCCTGCCCGGTGGCGGAGACCAGGGTCCAGCTGCCGTCGAGCGGGCCCTGGAAGCTCTGGGCCGCGTTGAACGATTCGCTGACGCGCTCGTCAGTCGGGTTGCCGGCCTCGCCCTGCGCCAGCGCTTGAGGCGCGGCGGCCGCGATCACGGCGGCCAGCAGGGCGGCGCGCAGGCCGATCATCCGGCGTCCGCCGCCTCGATCGACGCGGCCAGGTCGAGCAACCGCCGCGCTTCCGACAGATGCAGCCGCTCGGCCAGCCGGCCCTCGACCCGAAGCGCGCCGCGGCCCTCGTTGGCGGGGTCCTCGAACGCCGCCACCACCGCCGCGGCCCAGGTCACCTCCTCGGGCGGCGGGGCGTAGACGCGGTTGCAGGTCTCCAGGTGGGTCGGGTGGATCACGCTGCGCCCGTCGAAGCCGAACGCCGCGCCTTGCCGGCAAGTCGCCTCCAGCAGCGCCAGGTCGTCGATCTCGTTGTGCACGCCGTCGAGCGCGACGAGGCCATGCGCCCTGGCCGCGGCCACCGCCATCGAGAGGAACGGGACGAACGCTTCGCGGCCCGGCGTCTGGCGCGCCTTCATCTCCTTGGCCAAGTCGTTGATCCCCATCACGAACGCCGCCAGCCGGGTCCGCGCCGAGGCGGCTGCGATGCCCAGCAGGTCGAACATCGCCGGGCAGGTTTCGATCATCGCCCACAGCCGCGTCGTCGGTGGCGCTGCGGCCAGCGCGCGGTCGTAAGCCTCGACGTCGGCCGGTGAATTGACCTTCGGAACCAGCACCGCGTCCGGGCCTGCGGCGGCCGCGGCGGCCAGGTCGTCGGCGCCCCACGGCGTCGAGAGGCCGTTGACGCGGATCACCACCTCGCGGCGTCCGAACCCGCCGGCTTTCACCGCCGCGGCCGCCGCGGCGCGCGCGTCGGGCTTGGCCTCAGGGGCCACCGCGTCCTCGAGGTCGAGGATCACCACGTCGCAGGGCAGCGACCGCGCCTTTTCGACCGCCCGGGCGTTGGAGGCGGGCATGTAGAGGGCGCTGCGGCGGGGGCGGATGGCGGCTTGCATGTCGCGTGACGCTTCCTCTGGCGAACGGGGTTCGACAAGCCCTAAAATGGCGCCCATGGCCCTGCCCCAAAATACCGATCGCGAAGATCCCGAAGCCCGCAACGTCCTCGGCGGCGAGCTTGTCCCCTGTTCGCTTGCGCCCAGAACCGGCTTCTTCCGCAACGGCTGCTGCGAGACCGGGCCGGAGGACGTCGGGCTGCACACCGTCTGCGCGGTGATGACGGCGGAGTTCCTGGCGTTCTCCAAGGCGGCCGGCAACGACCTGTCGACCCCGATGCCGGAGTACGGCTTCCCCGGCCTGAAGCCCGGCGACCGCTGGTGCCTGTGCGCGCCGCGCTGGAAGGAGGCGCTCGACGCCGGCATGGCCCCGCAGGTGGTGCTGGAAGCCACCCACGAGGAGACGCTGGCGATCACGACGCTGGGCGTGCTGAAGGACTACGCGGTGGATGCGTGAGAGCCGTCCCGCAAGGGCCAAGAACCCACAGATCTCGCCAGTCGTCTTGCTAAGGGATAACCGCGGAGATCGCGGAGATACGCGGAGGGCGCCGTGGACGCGGATGAGTCGGTGAGGAAGACGGCGCAGGCCCCTTAGCAACCAACTTTCATCGACGCTCCCTCGCTCCGCGTTTCTCCGCGATCTCCGCGGTTCGATCTTCTTTCGGCGCCGATGCAGGGACTAGGTCAGCGGGTATTCGCGTTCCAGCCGGTAGACCGAGCCGTCGTGGCCGAGCCAGCTGGAGTAGAGGCCGAAGCTGGTGACGCGGAACGGCGGCGATTTCAGCAGGTTGTGGCCCTGGACCCAGGCGGCGACGCTGGCCGGATCGGCGCGGCGCAGGTAGGCCAGCGTTACGTGCGGCCGCCAGATGCGCCGGTCGGGCGGAAGGCCGGCCTTGCGCGCCGCGGTTTCGCAGCGCGAAGCCAGCCGGCGCAGCGCCGGGTTGTCTTCGACGCCGGCCCAGACCGCGTGGATGTCGTCGCCGTCCTGGAACGAGCCGACGCCCTCCAACGCCAGGATCAGGGCCTCGGCCGAGACGAGGTTCAGTTCGGCGTCGAGGTCGTCGGCGACCGCCTCGCTGATTTCGCCGGCGAAGCGCAGGGTGAGGTGGAAGGCTTCGGTCGGCCGCCAGCGGGCGCCGGGCAGGCCCTGCTGGCGCCGCACCAGCCCCTCGCCGATCTCCGGCGGGATGGCGATCGCGGCGAAAAGGCGGATCATCGGCGGAGTTTGAGCGCCCGCTGGACGACCGGGGCCAGGCCAGTGGCGATGATCTTCACCCCGGTGGCGTTGGGGTGGATGCCGTCATGCTGCCTCAGGCCGGGTCCGACCCCTGCCAACAGGTCGGGATACAGCAGCACGCGCTCGGTTCGGGCGACGGCCGGGAACACCGCGCTGAAATCGCGGGCGTAGCCGGCGCCGACGGCCCGGGGCGCGGTCATGCCGGCCAGCACCACGCCCATCCGCCGCGCCTTCAGCTTCTGCACAATGGCGGCAAGGTTGGCCTTGGTGGTCTTCGGGTCGAGCCCCTGCAGCAGGTCGTTGCCGCCCAGCGCCACCAGGCACACGTCGGTGTCGGCCTGGACCGAGAAGTTCAGCCGGCCAAGCCCGTCCTCGGTGGTGTCGCCGCTGACCCCGGCGCCGCGGACCACCACTGGCGTCCCCAGCCTGGCCAGCGCCAGGCCGAGCTGCGCCGGCAGCGCCGCGGCGGCCGACAGGCCGAGCCCGGCGGTGATCGAGTCGCCGAGGATGGTGACCACCTTCTTCTTGCGGGCCGCGAACGCCGGGTTGGCGACGAGCTGGGCGGCGGCGCTGGCGGCGATCCCCAGCAGCAGGCCACGGCGGATGAAGAAACGGTCAGGTGCTCGGGTCATCGGCAGGCCCTATGTAAGCTCTTCGGCCCGCTTGCAACGAGACCCCATGTTCGACGCCTCCCAGCCTGGCGCTCCGCTCGCCCTCGACGGCGTCTGGCTGACCCTGCCGTCGGCGGCCGGTCCGGTCGAGATCCTGCGCGGCCTCGACTTCAGCGTCGCGGCCGGCGAGCGCGTGGCGGTGGTCGGGCCGTCGGGTTCGGGCAAGTCGACCCTGATCGCCGTCGCCGCGGGCCTTGAGCGCCCGAGCAAAGGCCGGGTGCGGCTGCTCGGCCAGGAACTGTCGCGGCTCGACGAGGACGGCCGGGCCAAGCTGCGGCGGGGCCGCGTTTCGCTGGTGTTCCAGGCCTTCCACCTGCTGCCCAACATGACCGCCGAGGAGAATGTCGCCGCGCCGCTGGAGATCGCCGGCGCCTGGGGCGCGGCCAAGACCGCCCGCGAATGGCTGGACCGCGTCGGGCTTTCGACGCGGCTGCGGCACTACCCGCACCAGCTCAGCGGCGGCGAGCAGCAGCGCGTCGCCCTGGCCCGGGCGCTGGCGACCCGACCGGCGCTACTGTTCGCCGACGAGCCGACCGGCAACCTCGACCACGACAACGCCTGCCACGTCGCCGACCTGATGTTCGAGCTCTCCGCCGAGACCGGCGCGGCGCTGGTGCTGGTCACCCACGACGAAGCCCTGGCCGCCCGCGCCGACCGCATCGCCCGGATGGCGGCGGGGAGGGTGGAGGGGTGAGGGCAGAGGCCCCCCATCGTCGCGCGTCGGTCGCTGACGCTCCCTCGCCTGCGACACTTCCCCCCGCTCGCGGGGGGAAGAGCATCTGCTCCTCACCCCACTTCAGTGGGGGGAGGTGTCGCTGGCGAGCACGGCGGACGCCTTGCGATGCGCGACGGAGGGGGGAACGGCGCCGGTGATCCCCCTTTCCCTGCGCTTCGCGGCGCGTGAGCTGCGGTCCGGCGTCCGCGGTTTCCGTATCTTTCTGGCCTGCCTCGCGCTCGGCGTCGCGGCGATCGCTGCGGCGGGCTCGACGGCGGAGGCGTTCCGGCAGGGGCTGGCGTCGCAGGCGGCGGAGATCCTCGGCGGCGACCTGGCGGTGGGCGTCGAGCAGCGCGAATTCAATCCGAAGGAGCGCGCGGCGCTGGAGCGGCTGGGCCGGGTCTCCTACGCCGTCGCCAGCCGGGCGATGGCCGAAGCGCCGGCGGGCGACCGCCGGCTGGTGGAGCTGCGTGGAGTCAGCGAGAGCTATCCTCTGGTCGGCCAAGTGGAGCTGGGCGGCGGGGTCGGGCTCGCCGACGCGCTGCAGCCGGCGGGCGATGCGGCCGGCGTCGCGGTGGAGCAGGCGCTGCTCGACCGGCTGCACCTGCGGCTCGGCGACCGTTTCCTGGTCGGCAACGTGCCGGTGGTCGCCCGCGCGGTGTTGCTGGGCGAGCCGGACCGGCTTTCGCGCGGGTTCGGGCTCGGGCCGCGCGTGCTCGGGCGGCTGCAGATGGTGCGGGACGGCGGCTTCCTTGGCCCCGGCCTGCCGTTTGGCGAGACCGCCCGCATCGCCTTGCGCCCCGGGGTGAGCCTGGCCGACGCCAAGCGCGAGCTCGCCAAGGCGCTGCCGGCGGGCGGCTACCGGGTGCGCGACCGCAACGAGGCGGCGCCGGGCTTTTCGCGGCTGATCGACCAGCTGGAGTATTTCCTCGGCTTCATCGGCCTCTCGTCGCTGATCGCCGGCGGGCTCGGCGTCTCCGGCGCGGTCGGGGCCTATCTGGAAGCGCGCAAGCCCTCGATCGCGGCGCTGAAGGCGCTCGGCGCCGATGGGGCGCTGGCGCGCAACACCTACCTGATCCAGATCGCCGTTCTGGCCAGCCTCGGCGTCTTGATCGGGCTGCTGGTGGGCGGCGCCGCGCCGCTGATCCTCGGCAATCTGGTGAAGAAGGACCTGCCGGTTCCGGCGCTGTTCGAGCTCTATCCGGCGCCGCTGGCCAAGGCCGCGCTGTTCGGTCTGCTCTCGGCCGCCGCGTTCTCGCTGGCGCCGCTGGGCCGCGCCAGGGCGACGCCGCCGGCGGCGCTGTTCCGCCAGGAGCTGGCCGGGCGCTTGGGGTTCGGGCCGGAGCTGGTCGGCGCGGTGATGGCCGCGGCGGGGCTCGCGGGGCTGGCGATCGTCACCGCCCCGACCCGGCTCTCGGCGGCGATCATGATCGGCGGCGTGGCGACGGCGTTCGTGGCGTTGTTCCTGATCGGCCTCGCCGCCGCCTGGGCCGCCGGCCGGTTGCGCGGTCTGACGCGGGGCCCGGTGCGGATCGGCCTGGCCAACCTCGCCGGCCCCCATTCGGCCGCCCGCACCGCCGCCCCGGCCATCGGGCTCGGCGTCGCGCTGCTGGCGGCCGTGGTGCTGATCCAGTCGAGCTTGATCGCCGAGGTCACCGTCACCGCGCCGAAGGCCGCCCCGGCGCTGGTGTTCATCGAGATCCCCGGCGACAAGGGCCCGGCCTTCGACGCCGCCGTCGCCGCCGGCTTCGGCCGCGCGCTCAGCCCGAAGGACTACATGCGCTTCCCCTTCGCCACCGGCCGCATCACCGCCCTGAAGGGCCGGGCGGTCGACAAGGCGAGGATCGGCGATGCGGGGCGTTGGGCGTTCGACTCCGACATCTCGCTCTCGGCCATAGGCGGCGCGCCTGAGGGCGCCGACATCGTCTCCGGCCGGTGGTGGCCGGCGGGCTATGCCGGGCCGCCGCTGGTCGCGCTCGACGACGAGGTGGCCAAGGCGGCCGGGCTGAAGCTCGGCGACGTGGTCACGCTGACCACGCTCGGGCGCGAGTTCCAGGCCCGGCTGGCGGTCACCCGCAAGACCGACTTCGGCGGCTTCGGGCCTGACTTCACCGTGATCCTCGACGGCGCGGCGCTGGCCGGGGCCAATCCGCGCCAGGTGGCGATCGCCAAGGCGACGCCGGCCGAGGAAGCGGCTGTCACCCATGCCCTCGGCGCGAGCTTCCCGACCGTCGACGTGATCAGCGTGCGCGAGCAGCTGCAGGCGGCCAGCCAGCTGTTCGACCGCGTCACCCTGGCGGTGCGGGCCGCCGCCGCGGTGGCCGGGCTCGCCGGGCTGCTGGTGCTGGCCGGGGCGATCGCGGCCGGCGCCAGGGCCCGGGCCAAGGAGGCGGCGACGCTGAAGGTGCTGGGCGCGGCGCGCTGGCAGATCCTGGCGGCCTACGCCATCGAGTACGGCGCGGTGGGGGTCATCGCCGGCCTCGCCGGCGTCGCGCTCGGCTTCGCGGCGGCCTGGCCGGTGGTGGTCAAGGTGTTCGAGGCGACCTGGAGCGTCGACTGGACCGGCGCGCTCGGACTGATCGCCGGCGCGGCCGCCATCACCGCCGCCGGCGGGCTGATCGCGGCCCTTCACGCCTTGGCAAGGCGACCGGCGCCAGTGTTGCGCGCCGAGTAGGCGCCCGGCCGTTGTCAGGGCGGCTAACTGAACCGTCATATGGGTCCACCTTGCGCGGCGCCTCGCCAAGGACGATATTTCCCGGTAACGCGCCCCTCGGGGCGTACTCAGAAGGGCTATCTTCTATGAGCGACTTCAATCGCGGGTTTTCGCGTCCCACGCCGGCAGTCGCCGACATGGCGGTCGACGCGGGCCTGCGCGCCTTCATGCTAGGCGTCTACAACAAGGTCGGCCTCGGCCTGGTGCTCTCGGCCGCGCTGGCCTGGGTGACCGGGACCTACCAGCCGGTGCAGCAGCTGCTGTTCACCGTCGACGCCGCATCCGGGCGCATGAGCTACACCATCCTCGGCATGGTGGTGGCGTTTGCGCCGCTGGCTATCCTGCTGACGCAGATGTTCATGCGCCGCACGTCGCCGCAGTGGGCGGCGGTCACCTACTGGGCGATCGTCTCGCTGATCGGCGCCTCGTTCGGCATGCTGTTCATCATCTACAGCGACGTCAGCATCTTCCAGACCTTCCTGGTGACGGCGGCGGCGTTCGGCGGCCTCAGCCTGGTCGGCTACACCACCAAGCGCGACCTCACCGCCATGGGCAGCTTCCTGATCATGGGGCTGTGGGGCCTGATCTTCGCCTCGCTGGCGACGTTCTTCTTCCACTCAGCGGCGCTGGTGTTCGTCATCAACCTGGTGGGCGTGCTGATCTTCGCGGGCCTGATCGCCTACGACACCCAGCGGATGAAGGCGACCTACTACCAGCTCGGCGGAAACGAAGCGGCGATGAGCGTGGCGACCAGCTACGGCGCGCTCAGCCTCTACCTCGACTTCGTCAACCTGTTCCGCTTCCTGCTCTACTTCATGGGCGGCTCGCGCCGCTAAGCGATCTCGAAGCGATCGAAATGGGCCCCGGTGGAACCCCCACCGGGGCCTTTTGCTTTCTCACCGTCAGTGTCATCCCGGAGAGCCGCGAAGCGGACTAATCCTGAGGCGCCTCGGACGCGGTGAGGCCCTAAAGAGGAGTCCGCGAACAACACGAACGGGCCTGCGCCGAACCGAGAGTCACTTCGTTCGTGTTGTTCGTGTTGTTCGTGGACAAAACCTTTGTCCCGCTTGCGCGGGAAGGGGGGAGTGCACTCTTGATCATGCCGGCTTCTCGCGGTGGCTGGCGGGCCTGGAACGTGAGGGACGACGATGGACGATCACGCCACTCGGATTTCTGCCTGGACCGGGCTCGAGGCCGCCGCGCGCGCCGATGCGGCGGGCCGGATCGTCGATCTGTTCGACGTCGAGCCGGATCGGCTGAAGCGGCTGAGCCTGACGGCGGCCGGCCTTTCGCTCGATCTGTCCAAGCAGCCCTGGAGCCACGCCGGCGTCGAGGCCGGGTTCGTCCTGGCGAGAGCCGCCGATGTCGAGGGCCATCGCGACCGGCTGTTCGCGGGCGACGAGGTCAACGCCACCGAGCACCGGCCGGCGCTGCACATGGCGCTGCGGGCGCCGGACGGCGCCTCGTTCCGCGCGCTGGGGCGGCCGGTTTCGGCCGAGGTGGAGGCCACGCGCGGCGCCATGAAGGCGTTCGCCGAGGGTGTCCGCGGCGGCAAGATCGTCGGGGCCACCGGCAAGCCGTTCACCGCCATCGTCCACATCGGCATCGGCGGCTCCGACTTGGGCCCCAAGCTGGTCTGGGAGGCGCTGAAGCCGCTGGAGGCGCCGATCGCGCTGCGCTTCGTCGCCAACGTCGACGGCGCCGAGATCGCCGCGGCGCTGGCGGGGCTCGACCCGGCGCAAACCCTGGTCGTCGTCGTGTCGAAGAGCTTCACCACCGAGGAGACCTTGGTGAACGGCCGCGCCGCCCGCGCTTGGCTGGCGGCGGCGCTGGGCGAGGCCGGCGCCAACCAGCATCTCGCCGCGGTCAGCGCCAACGTCCCGGGCGCCAAGGCCTACGGCGTCGCGCCGGAGCGGGTGTTCGCGTTCTGGGACTGGGTCGGCGGGCGCTATTCGCTGTGGTCGGCGGTGGGGCTCTCGACCGCCATCGCGCTGGGCTGGGAAGCATTCGCGCAACTGCTGGCCGGCGGCGCGGCGATGGACACGCACTTTCGCCAGGCGCCGCCGGAGCGCAACGCGCCGCTGCTGCTGGCGCTGGCCCACGTCTTCAATCGCAACGGCCTTGGCCGGCCGATCCGCGCCGTCGTGCCCTACGCGCGGCGCCTGGCGCTGCTGCCGGCGTTCCTGCAGCAGCTAGAGATGGAGTCGAACGGCAAGCGGGTGGACGCACGCGGCTTCCCGCTCAGCCGCGGCACGGCCGCCGCCGTGTTCGGCGATGCCGGCACCACGGGCCAGCACGCTTTCTTCCAGATGCTGCACCAGGGCACCGAGGTAATCCCGGTCGACATCGTCGCGGTGGCCAGGGGCGACGAGGGGCCGGCCGACCACCAGGCGCGCCTGCTCGCCAACGCCGTCGCCCAGGCCGAGGCGCTGATGGTCGGTCACGCCAACACCGCCGAGCCGCACCGCAACTTCCCCGGCGACCGCCCGACCAGCTTCATCCTGCTGGATCGCCTGACGCCGGCGGCGCTGGGGGCGCTGATCGCGCTCTATGAGCACAAGGTGTTCGTCGAAGGGGTGCTGTGGGGCATCGACAGCTTCGACCAGTGGGGCGTCGAGCTCGGCAAGACCCTGGCCAAGGCGGTGTTCGCGGAACTCGGCGGCGGCGACGCCGGCGCGCACGATCCGTCCACGGCGGCGCTGATCGCGCGGCTGCGGGGCTGATCCCCACCTGCGGGGGGAGGATATTCACCATCTGCCTGAGCCATTCGTTTACCGCGGCGTGGCACAAAGTCGGTCGATCCGTCGCAGTCGCGGGGCCGTGCATTCGCCGCCCGGCGCCACGATCCTGACGCGGACACGTGATTCTTGAACTCGGCCTGAGTTCGAAAGGATAGCGGACCGCCCGCGTGAGCGACCCCAGCCAGGATCAGATTCCGACCGTGCTTTCCCTGGAGCCGCGCCCGCGGCCGAGGCGGCGCGGGCGGCTGTTCGGCGGGGTGGCGGTCAGCGCCGCCGCCCACATCGGCCTCGTCGCCGCCGTACTGATGGCCGGCGTCGGCGGTCAGCGGATGTTCAGCGTCGATCCGGTGGCGGTCAATCTGGTGACCTGGAAGCCGCCGGTTCCGGCCAAGGTCGCCGCGGTCACGCCCTCGCCCGACGTTCCCAAACAGGCGGCGCACGAAACCCCGCCGGTGCAGAAGAGCATCGCCCGGCGCTCTCGCGCGCCGACCATCGACGACCTGCTGCCGGTCGCCCCGGCCGAGAAGACCTCGACCACCCAGGCGACCGGCGAGCTGACCGACGCGGATATCGCCGGCGCCGCCACCTCAGGCTCGGGGCGCGGCGGCGGCGGCGAATGCAACATGGCGCGCCGGATCGAGGAGGCGCTGCGCAAGGATCACCTGGTGCAGTCCGCCGTGGCGGAGGCGTCCGGGTCGACCAAGGCGATCCTGCTTTGGAACGGCGACTGGGTGCAGGACCACAGCGAGGACGGCAAAGGCCTGGCGGCGGTCCGCGAAGCCATCGTCTGGGAGATCGCCTTCGCCCCGGCGGCGTGCCGGGCGCAACCGATGCACGGCCTGATGCTGATCTCGCTCAACGACGGCTCAGGCAGCGCCCGGCTGGCGCTCGGCCACGGCGATTGGCGCTGGTCCGACCTGCTGGGACTGCGCCGCAGCGGCTAAAGCAGAATATCCTCCCCCTGCGGGTGAGGATATGGAAGGTGTGGGGCCGGGCGCGTGGCCCGACCCCTACCCCACCTTACGCCATCACAATCAGCACGACGCGGCGGTTCTGGGCGCGGCCTTCGCGGGTGTTGTTGGGCGCGACAGGGGCGTCCGGACCGTAGGAGATGGTCGCCATCCGGTTCAGCGGCACGCCCTGCTGGTTCATGAACAGACGCACGGCCTCGGCGCGCTGTTCGCCCAGGCGCTCATTCAGGGTCTTGGGCCCGGTCGCGTCGGTGTGGCCCTGGATCTCGAGATAGACGTTCTTGTTGTCGCTCTTGAGCTTGGAGATGAAGTCCATCAGCCGGGTCTGCGCCTCAGCCGACAGCTTCGAGCCGTCGACGGGGAACTTCACCGAGTCGTCCGACAGCACCATCGAGTACAGGAACTTGCCCTCGGCCAGCTTGTTCGCCGCTTCGGCGCGCTGCAACGCATCGCGCGTGGTCTGGTCCAGCTGAGAAAGCTGTTGGTCCTGAGCCTGCTGGTGGCCCTGCACGTCCGTCACCTGGCTTTGGACGGTCGCCACGTGCTTGTTGACGTAGTCCTGGGTCGCACACGCCCCTAACGCCAGCGCCGACGACAACATCAAGCCAGTAATCGCAAGCTTTGCCATTGGTCCCTCTTTGGTCCGCAGTTTCTGTGTGCCGAGGCAGCTTCTCGCCAACCCTGGCGGATTAACATTCGTCGATCTTAATGTGGACGAAAACGCGGCGCGACTGTGACCTCATGCAGTCTCAACTAAGACGACTTTGGACAAATTCGCCCCAGACAAGAACCCGCGCAGGCGAAGGGGAGGCGCTCTGGGTCGAGCGCCTCCCCGCAAAATAATTCTCAACAAGAAGAGCGTGCCGTCCGCCCTAGAAGTGGTGGGTGCAGAACGCCAGCAGCAAGATGAGTGGAATCGGAACACCCAGTCCCCAAAGTATCAGCGAGCGCATGGCGGCCTAGCCTCCGTATTGGCGCCTTGGATCGAAATCCTTCGGCGACGGTAACGCTGGGGGCGGCTTAGCGTTCCGCCGCGGTTCGGCGCTTGCGGGCCGCAGCGTCAGCCTGCCAAGGTGGCGTGCGAGCTTTTGCAAGGACCTGGGCGATGAGCGACTACAAGCTTCTGATCGACGGCGCGTTGGTGGATGGCGACGCCGAGATGGACGTGATCAATCCGGCCACCGAAGAGGTGCTGGCCAAGTGTCCGCGGGCCTCGAAAGGCCAGCTCGACGCGGCCGTCGCGGCGGCGCAGCGCGCCTTCCCGGCCTGGCGCGACACGCCGATCGCCGAGCGCAAGGCCAAGCTCACCGCCATCGCCGACATCATTCAGGCCAACGCCGCCGAGCTTGGCCGGCTGCTGACCCAGGAGCAGGGCAAGCCGATCGCCGACGCCATGGGCGAGGTGTTCGGCGCGTCGGCCTTCTTCCGCTACTTCACCATGCTCGACCTGCCGGTGAAGGTGCTGGACGACAGCGAGAGCCGGAAGGTGGAGATGCACCGCCGACCGCTGGGGGTGATCGGGGCGATCGTGCCCTGGAACTTCCCGATGATCCTGATGGCGTTCAAGGTCCCCGCGGCGCTGCTGGCCGGCAACACCATGGTGCTGAAGCCGGCGCCGACGACGCCGCTTTCGACCCTGAAGCTCGCGGCGCTGATCAAGGACGTGCTGCCGCCGGGCGTGCTCAATGTGATCGCCGACGCCGGCGAGCTGGGCGCGGCGATGACTGCCCACCCCGGCATCCGCAAGATCAGCTACACCGGCTCGACCGCGACCGGGAAGAAGGTGATGGCGGGCGCCGCCGACGCGCTGAAGCGCATTACCCTGGAACTCGGCGGCAACGACGCCTCGATCGTGATGTCGGGTTCGAACCCCAAGGAGGTGGCGCCGAAGATCTTCGCCGGCGCGTTCCAGAACTCCGGCCAGGTCTGCATCGCCATCAAGCGCGCCTACGTGCACGACAGCATCTACGACGCCATGTGCGAGGAGCTGGCGGCGCTGGCCGAGAACGCGGTGATGGGCGATGGCCTCGAGCAGGGCACGCAGCTCGGCCCGATCCAGAACAAGACCCAGTACGACCGGGTGATGGGCATCATCGAGAGCGCCCGGCAGGACGGCAAGATCATCGCCGGCGGCGCACGGCAGGGCGACAAAGGCTACTTCATCCGCCCGACCATCGTGCGCGACATCACCGACGGCTCGCGGCTGGTCGACGAGGAGCAGTTCGGCCCGGTGCTGCCGGTGATCCGCTTCAGCGACGCCGAGGACGCGCTGGCCCGCGCCAACAACTCCGAATACGGCCTCGGCGGCTCGATCTGGTCGCCGGACATCGATGCCGCCTACGACCTCGCCACCCGGATGGAGAGCGGCACGGTCTGGGTCAACAAGCATGCCGATCTGGCCCCCAACATCCCGTTCGGCGGGGCCAAGGGCTCGGGCATCGGCGTCGAGCTGGGCGAAGAGGGCCTGGCCGAATTCACCCAGCTGCAGGTGATCAACGTCGCGCGATGAGCGGAGCGCTGCAGGTCACGGGCGAGACCCACGTCGGCTGGTGCGCGGCGACTCCGCCCAACGAGACCACCGACGAGGATGGCCGGCCGCTGGTGCGGACGGCCGGCTTCACCGCCGCCGATCCGCGCGCGCCGGGCCGCCGGGTCTACGACGATCCGGATGTGGTCGCGCTGCGGGAGCGCCTGCGCCGCGACAACGGCCTGCGCGGCGTCGAGATCGTGGCGCCGGACGAGATCGAGCGGGCCAAGCGCATCTTCTATCGCGACGGCTTCGTCGTAGTGCGCGACCTGCTCGATCCCGCGATGCTGGCGACCATGCGCGAGGCGAGCGCCCGGGTGCTGGCTCAGATTCTCGCCATCCCGGGCTTCGGCGGCCGCAAGTACATGACCGAGAGCGGGCGGCTGCCGCACCGCTACAGCTACGGCACCGCCTCGGCCTCGCGCCAGCTGCTGCACGAGCCGGAATGGGCCTCGATCGTCGATCTGCCGACAACGACACCGATCCTGACCAGTCTGTTCGGCGGGGACGACTACTGGGTGGTCGGCGCCGGCGGCGACCTGTGCCTGCCCGGCGCGGTCGAGTATCAGACCCTGCACGGCGACGCCCGCGAGACCTTCGAGCTCACGCCGGCGCGCCTGGCGCAGGCGCAGCGCATGGGGGTCGAGCTGCGCACCGCGCCGGACAGCGACAGCCTGACCGACCGCACACGCCACCTGATCTACGAGCGAACGCCGCCCCGGGTGACGATCAATTTCCTGATGAGCGACCTGACGGCCGAGAACGGCCCGATCCGCCAGATCCCGGGCACCCAGGCCTTGGCCTCCAGTCCGCCGACGCAGGCGGACGAGCCGGAGTGGATGCGGCTATCGACCCTGGTCGGCGCCCCGGCCGGCGCCGGCGTGTTCCGCGATCCGCGCGCCTGGCACGGCGCGACCCCGAACGTCAGCCGCGAGATCCGCGCCATGCCCAACGTCGAATACACGGCGCCCTGGCTGGAGGAGTCGGCGTTCCAGCCTTCCATGCCGCACGAGATCTGGGCGGGTCTCAGCCCCCACGCGCAACGGATCTCGGCGCGGATCAAGACCGAGCCCGGCGTGTGGCCGGCGGGCGCCGGCGTGATGCACCCGCTGGCGAGCAAGCGCAGCGAGGCCAAGGGCGCGCCCTCGGTCATCGCCGGCGGCATATCGCTGCGCGAAGACTGATCCGCACTTCCCCCCGCCCGCGGGGGGAAGTGTCGCGAACGAGGCCCGGCAGGGCCGATGTGCGACGAAGGGGGACCGGCGGCGCAAGGCTGTCACCGACGCGCGTGCGTGTCTCCCCTCCGTCGCGCATCGCGTCGCTTACGCTCCGCTCGCCAGCGACACCTCCCCTCACCTGCGTGAGGGGAGGAGCTTCACCCCATCCGCCGCCGGCCGCGCCCGATGCGGGTGAAGGCGGCGGCAACGAACTCCGAGGGTTCCACGATGTGATCGTGGCCGCCGACACGGCCGGGACGCCAGTAGCCTTCGGCGGCGATCCGATCCTTGGGAAAGCCGCGGGCGATCAGGCCCTGGCGCTGGGCGCGCACCGTGCTGGTCTCGCCGATGATGCAGGCCTGGCCCTCCCCGGGCGGCAGCTGGAAGGTAGTCAGCGCTTCCAGCAGGCCAAGGCTCGGCGCCTGCGGCGATCCAGACCGGTGCAGCCAGGTGATCTGGACCGTGGCCGCGGTTTCGATCCGCTGTTCCTCTTCGGCGCCCGCCACCTCGATGAAGGCGATGGCGGTCTCGCCGGCCGGCAGGCTCTCGATCATCGCGGCGATGCCTGGCAGCGCCGTCTCGTCGCCGGTGAACAGGCGCCAGTCGGCCGGCCCCCGCACGGTGGTCCGACCGCGCGGACCTTCGGCGACGATCTGATCGCCGATCGCGGCGCGCCGCGCCCAGCGGGTCGCCGGCGATTCGCCGTGCAGCACGAAGTCGATGTCGAGTCGGGTCTCGGCGGCGTCGAAACGGCGGATGGTGTAGTGCCGGCGCACCTGGCCGCGGGCGCCGTCGGGCAGGTTGAGGGCGAGGTCCTGGCCCGGCCGGTATTCGAAGCTGTCCAGCGTCTCGCCGACCAGGCTGACGCGGCGCATGCGCGGCGTGATGTCCGCCGCGCCGACCACGGTCAGCGGCCAGCGGGTCAGGGGAGGCCGGCGGAACACCGCGGCAGCGGGGATCTGGGTCATAAGATGCTCTTCGTCTGTGGTTAGATATATCGTTCATTAGATATATCTAATCCCTTTCGATCTGGCAACCGGCATTTTTCAAGCCGGTGTGTGCAGCGCTCGGACGACCTCGCCCGCGAGCCGGGAGATCCGCGCGGCGCCGACTTTCTGGTCAGGGTCTTGGCTGAAGCCGAACCGGGCGATGATCAGGTGTTCGGTGGGGCTGATCAGGATGGTCTGGTCGTAGTTGCCGTTGGCGAAGAAGGAGTCGGGCGGCGCTCCGAGGGCCCTCCGCCCGGCCGCGTTCGGATCGTCGCCGCGATTGGTCCAGAAGCCGGCGCCGTATCCTTCCGCAGACTGCGGCGTCGGCCGCCCCGACCACTCCGCCCAACCGGCGGGCAGAATCCGTCGCCCGTCCACGACGCCGTCATCGAGGTAGGGCAGGGCGAAGCGCGCCCAGTCGCGCGCCGAGGCCCACATGTAGGTCGCGCCCATCGGATTGCCCGCTTCGTCGAACTCCATGGTCATGGTGGTCATGCCGAGCGGGCCGAACAGCTCGCGGTGGGCGAAGCGCGCGACGTCTTGCGGCGAGCCGCCGACCGCCTGGCGCACGACGTCGGACAGGATCGCGTAGTTGCCGTCGGTGTACGACCAGCGCTCGCCCGGCTTGCCCACGAACGCGGCGCGCTCGGCATAGGCGGCAGTGTCCGGATAGAGAAACTGCATCTGCGTCGAGCGGTCGAAGCCGCTGTTCGACGAGCCGAATGGCTGGCCGCTGGTCTGCCGCAGCAGCTGCTCCAAGGTGATGTCGTGGTGCGGATCGGCGCTGTCGCGCCAGGCCGCCACCGGCGCAGGCCCGGCCAGACTGAGCCGGCCCTGCCGCACCAGGACGCCGATCAGCGCGTTGATCGGCGACTTGGCCACCGACCAGCTCAGCATCGGGGTCATCGGCCCGTAGCCCGGCGCATAGCGTTCGCCGACGATGCGTCCGTCATGGACGATGACGATGGCCTTGGTGTCGAGATGAACGCCGCCGCCCGGCTCGGCCATGGCCCTCTCCAGCGCCGCCGCGATCCGCGGATCGGCGGGCGTCACCGGGTCCGCGGGCGCCGCGAGCGGATCCGGCGCGAAACCGGCGCCGGGTCCCAGGCTGATGGGCGCCGGTCGCCCGGGGCCGTGCAGGATCGTGCAGCCGCGGCCCTCGGCGTAGGCGGCGCGGCTCTCGAAGTGGCCGGCGAAGCTCGCCATCACCTCTCGGTCGGTCCGGTCGACCCGATAGCGCAGCCGCGGCGCGAGGCGGTTTATCACCGGCATGCGCGCGATGTAGTCCTTGAAGATCACGTCCGGATCGCGCCCGGCGACGAAGGTCTCGGCGCACAGCACATGGGCGACGTCGCCGGTCGCCACGCGCAGCGGCCGTTCCAGCACGCACCCGCCAAGCGTCACCGCGCCCAGCAGCACCCCCAACAGTTTCATGGCCGGCGTCCTCTTGCGCATCGTCGAGGCCCGCGAGAATATGAATATTATTCGGATTTCATACTCGCAACCGCGGAGCTGGCGCGAGGCCATGACGAGAACCAGGAAAGTCGAGAAGAATCAGCGTCGTGCGCCGACGCAGGCGCGGTCGCGGGCCACGGTCGAGGCGATCCTGGACGCGGCGGCTCGGATTATCCGCCGCGAAGGCCCGGGCGCCCTGACCACCAATCGCATCGCCGAGGTGGCGGGCGTCGGCGTCGGCTCGCTCTATGGCTACTTCCCTGACAAGGACGCGATCCAGCTCGCCCTGGCCCGGCGGATGCTGGCGCAGGGCGATGCGGCGGTGGTCGAGGCGATGGCCGCGCCCTCGGGTCTCAGCCCAACCCGCGCGATGGTGCGGACCATCCTCGCGCTGCACGCCGCCGACAAGGCGCTGCGGCGAGCGGTGATGAGCGTGCACATCGGCCTCGGCCACCGCGGCGAACACGGCGAAAGCACGCGGTCCACGGTCGCGGAGATCGCCCGCAGGCTCTCCGCCCAGGGGCTGGTCCCGCCGGATCCGCTGCGGCTGTTCATCGTCACCCGTGCGGTGCTCGGCGTCGCCCGCGCGCTGGTCGAGGAACCCGATGGCGCCGTTCCCGACCCGCGCGTGCTCGAGGACGAGCTGATGGACCTGATCCGGCCCTACCTCGCCGCGCCACCGGCCAACGCCGCACAGCGCGCTACGCCGCCCCGTCGCGTGCGGCCGCTAAGATCGGGATGAGCCGCCGCACGCCCTTCGCTGGGAGCGGAAGAGCTTCCTATCCGTCAGATGTAAGAATCCCCGCTCTGCCCCGACTATCTGGAGAAGAAGGCCACGAGGAACGGGGCATTGCCGCCGGGCAAGACCGAACAGGACCAGCGGTACCTTCAGGCGGCGACCGAGTTCGGCCCGGCGCTGGAGCGATTGGCGCGAGGTTATGAGTCCGACCCGGAACTCCGGCGCGACCTGAAGCAGGAAACGCACGTCGCCCTATGGCGCAGCCTGGGCTCATTCGACGGACGCTGTTCCCTGCGAACCTGGGTCTATCGGGTCGCGCACAACGTCGGTGCGTCGCACGTCCTTAAGCAGCGCGCCCGTGGCCGGGCGCTCGTAGGTTTGGACGAACTCGCGAACGCGCCAGACAACGACAATCCCGAGCAGACGGTCTCGGACCGCCACGCCCTCGAACGCCTCGGGCGCCTGATCCAGGCCCTCAACGCCGGAGATCGGCAGCTCGTGCTGCTTTACCTCGAAGGGCTCGACGCGGCAGCCATGGCGGAGGTCGTGGGGGCGTCCGCAGGCGCCGTCGCCGTCAAAATCCACCGCATCAAGGCCGTATTGGCCGAGCGCTTCCGCGAAGGAGGTCGCCGTGTCCCCTGAGCCGTCCCACGACGCCATCGAGACCCTATGGCGTGACCAGACCCTGGAGATTGACACCATGACCCTGGAAGAAATTCACACGCTGGCTCGCAAGTTCGATCGCAAGGCCCGCCGCGTGCTGTTTCTCGGGCCCGCCGGTCTCGCCGTCGCCGCATTCATCTATGGTCAGATGTGGCAGATGTTCCCCGACTCCTTGAGCCGGACGGGCATTGCGCTGACGCTCGCCGGCATGCTGGCGTGCGGCTATCTCAGCTATTCCGTCCTGTTTCCGAAGCGTGACCCCGCCGAGGCCGCGGGGGCCTATCTGCGGCGGCGACTCCAAAGCTCGCTGCGCAACGCGCGGGGCGGATGGCTTCTGTCGCTCGCTGCGCTCCTGCCGGGACTGGCGATCCTGGAGGTCGTCACGTTGAGGAGCGCCCACGGGCCTATTTGGGCGCTTCTCCTGCCTCAGGGCCTGTTCGTGCTGGCCGTGGCGCTATTTATCCTGAACGCGCGCCGCGGGGAGAGAAGGCTGGAGTACGAGCTTGAGCAATTGGACATGCTCCTGAAGAGCTGAGCGCTCGTGGAACGCGCCCTCGGAAGTTTGGAACGCCCGATTGTCGGTCGACCGACGCCCCCGCTCAGGCGGTCAACAAAGCCAGTCAACGCCCAAGCATTCATGGCTCTGACAGCAATTCCTCGCTATACGACCGCGCCATGAACCGCGCTCGACACCACCACGCGCATCACCCGACCCTCCGCGGGCCGGTTCGGACGCGCTTGGCCTAAGGCGCAGACGTTCCCGCCCCGCGGCCACTGGCCGGACGGGGCGCTCTTGCACCATCCGGCGTCTTGCATGAGGACGAAACTCGGATGGACACTCCCTTCAGCCTTGCCCTGCGATGGGCCAAGCCGCTAAGCGCCCGGCCATGAGCGAGGCGCCCATCAGACCCAAGGCCAGAGCGCCGCGCGGTTTCATCGACCGCCGGGCCGACGCCCTGTCCGCCGAGCGCCGCATCCTGGAAGCGGTGTCGCGCGTCTACGAGTCGTACGGCTTCGAGGCGCTGGAGACCGGCGCGTTCGAGTACGCCGACGCGCTCGGCAAGTTCCTGCCCGACGCCGACCGGCCGAACGAGGGCGTGTTCGCCCTGCGCGACGACGACGAAGAGTGGATGGCGCTGCGCTACGACCTCACCGCGCCGCTGGCCAGGTTCGTGGCGCAGAACTGGGAGAGCCTGCCCAAACCGTTCCGCCGCTATGCCTGGGGCAAGGTCTGGCGCGACGAGAAGCCGGGACCGGGACGCTGGCGCGAGTTCGTGCAGTGCGACGCCGACACGGTGGGCTCCGCGCGGCCCGAGGCGGACGCCGAGATCATCGCCATGGCCGTCGAGGGCTTCGCCGCCGCCGGCCTGCCGCGGAGCTCCTACGTACTCAAGATCAACAACCGCAAGCTCCTCAACGGCCTGCTCACGGCCGCCGGCGTGGCGGCCGAGGGCCAGAAGCTGGCGGTGCTGCGGGCCGTCGACAAGCTGGACCGGCTCGGGCTCGACGGGGTGAAGCTGCTGCTCGGCGCTGGCCGGCGTGATGAGTCCGGCGCCTTCACCCGCGGCGCGGAGCTGCCGACCGATGCGATCGACGCGGTGCTGGCGTTCGTCTCGGCCGGGCATGGGGACCGCGCCGCGACGCTCGACCGGCTGGCCAACGTCATCGGTGGTTCGGCCGAGGGCGACGAGGGCCTGGCCGAGCTGTCGCGCATCGCCGCGGGCCTGGCGGCCTTCGGCGTTGGCGACGATCAGGCGCTGTTCGATCCGTCGGTCGTGCGCGGGCTGGAGTACTACACCGGCGCGGTGTTCGAGGCCGAGCTGCTCGGTGAGACCACCGACGAGGAGGGCGAGGTGGTGCGGTTTGGCTCGATCGGCGGCGGCGGGCGTTACGACGACCTGGTCGCTCGCTTCACCGGCGAACGCACGCCCGCCACCGGCTTCTCGTTCGGCGTGTCGCGCCTGGCCGCGGCGCTGGCGGCGAGCGGCCGCGCCGACGTCGCCGAGGCGCGCGGGCCGGTGGTGGTGATCGCCTTCGACCAGGCGCGGATGGCCGACTATGTCGCCATCGCCGCCGAGCTGCGCGCGTCGGGCCTGGCGGCGGAGGTGTACCTCGGCGGCTCGGGCATGCGCGCGCAGATGAAATACGCCGACCGGCGGCTCTCGCCGGCGGCGGTGATCCTCGGCGAGGACGAGATCGCCGCCGGCCAGGTCACGGTGAAGGACCTCGACCTCGGCCGCCAACTCGCCGTCGGCGTCGCCGACAACCAAGCCTGGCGCGAGGACCGGCCAGGCCAGGTGACCGCGCCGCGCGGCGCGCTGGTGGCGACGGTCCGGGCGATCGTCGAGCGCGCCCGATGAGGATCGAACCGCCCGTCCCCGCCGAGGTGCTGGCCGCCGTGCGGGCGCCGTTCGCCGACATGGGCGCCGACGCGATCGACCCGCCGGTGGCCCAGCCGCTCGGCCTGATCCTCGACCTCTCGGGCGAGGCGATGCGCGAGCGGTTGATCCTGGTGCAGGCCGACGGCGGCGCCGAGGCCGCGCTGCGGCCCGATTTCACCATTCCCGCCGCTCGGCTGCACATCGACAGCGGCCGCGCCGGCGGGCGCTACCTCTACGAGGGCAAGGCGTTCCGCGCCGCGCCGCGGGGCCGCGAGGCCTACGAAGAGTTCCTGCAGATCGGGGTCGAGGCGTTCGAGACCGGCGCCGCGCCGGAGGGCGACGCCGAGATCGCCGGCCTGGCGTGGCGCGCCGCCGCGGCCGGCGGTCGGGGCGACCTGACGCTGGAGCTGGGCGACGTCGGCCTGTTCGCCGCCTTCGTCGACACCTTGAAGCTGGCCGAGCCGCTCGCCGCGCGGATCAAGCGCGCTTTCGCCAGCCCGCGGCGGCTGCGCGCGGCGCTGGAGCAGGCGGAAACGCCGGTGGCCGCCGCCCCGCCGGCCGGCGACCGCCTGTCGCGGCTGCTGGCCGGCCTGCCGGAAGCCGAAGCGGCGGCGGTGCTGCAGGATCTGTGGGCGTTGGCGGGCATCGAGCCGGCCGGCGGTCGCTCCGCCGCCGAGATCGTGCATCGGCTGGCCGAGCGCTCGGCCGTGGCGCGCGCCCCGGAGCTGACGCCGGAGCAGGCCTCGCTGATCGGCCGCTTCCTGGCCATCTCCGACAAGCCGGCGGCGGCGCTTGAGGCCGTCGCGCGGCTCGCCGGCCCCGGCGGGGCCAAGCTCGAAGCGGCGCTGAAGGGCTGGGCGCGGCGGCTCGCGGCGCTCAAGGCCGAGGGCGCGCCGGCCCGCGCGATGCGCTTCGCCACCGCCTTCGGGCGCGACTTCGGCTACTACGACGGCATGCTGTTCGAGGTGCGCAGCGCCGCGTTGGGCGATCACCGTCCGGTGGCCGCCGGCGGGCGCTACGACAGCCTGTTCGCGCGGCTGGGCGCCAGCCTTGCCTGCGGCGCGGTCGGCTGCATGGTGCGCCCGGGCCGCGCCTGGCGGGAGGGCGCGCAATGAGCGGCCCGCTGATCCTCGCGCTGCCCTCGAAGGGCCGGCTGAAGGAGCAGGCGGAGGAATGGCTGGCCGACTGCGGCCTGCCGGTTCGCGCCTCCGGCGGCGAGCGCGGCTATGCGGCCAAGCTCGACGGCATCGACGATGTCGAAGTGCGGCTGGTCTCGGCGTCCGAGATCGCCGGGGCGCTGTTCAGCGGCGAGGTCCACCTCGGCGTCACCGGCGAGGACCTGCTGCGCGAGCTGGCCGACGACCTGGGTGGGCGCATCCTCATGATGCAGGCGCTCGGCTTCGGCCGCGCCGACCTGGTGGTGGCCGCGCCAAAGAGCTGGATCGACGTCGAGACCATGGCCGACGTCGACGAGGTCGCGCATCTGTTCCTCGCGCGCACCGGGCGGCGGCTGCGGGTGGCCACCAAGTACCTGACCCAGACCCGCGCCTTCTTCGCCCGGCACGGCGTCATCGACTACCGCATCGTCGAGAGCGGCGGGGCGACCGAGGGCGCGCCCGCGGCCGGCGCCGCCGAACTGGTCACCGACATCACCACCACCGGCGCGACGCTGGAGGCCAACGGGCTGAAGGTGCTGGCCGACGGGCTGATCCTCTCCAGCCAGGCCCAGCTCGCGGCCAGCCTGCGCGCCGAGTGGGATCCCCTGCGGCTGGATGTCGCACGCCGGCTGCTGCGCATTCTCGAAGCGCGCGCCCGGGCCCGGCGCACCGCCACCCTGACCTGGCCTGCGGAGGCCGAGGCTTCGGCGCGCGGGGTGGTCGATGGGCTGGCGGCGGCGGGCGCGACGGCTCGACCCTTTGGCGTGTTGATCGCCGGTCGCGATGTGTTCGACGTGACCGCGGCGCTGGCGGTGGCGGGGGTCGGACCCGTCACGGTTGCAAACCCGGCCTATGTGTTCGAAGCGCGAAGCGAGGTGACTGAAGAACTGGCGCAGCGGCTGCAGCGGTGAATCTGACGGCGCCGTCAACAATCAACGGTCACTCGACCGATGAATTGACCGCGAGGTCCAAGATTCACCCCGCTGTGTTTGATTGGCTGGCAAATATGCCTCGGATCGTGGCGGGCGGCGTTGACAGCGGAGAAAAATTGCCGTTTTCTTCTTGATGCGAGAGACATGAAGGGACTTTCAAGGCCCTGAAGTCTCCGGCGTTTCGGGGAGGAAACGCCCGCTTGGATCGACTGATCGTCAAACCCGCCGCGATATCCCCCGCGGCGGGTTTGATTTTTCTACGAGCTGTTAAAACCTCACGGCTACCGAAGACCCGCGTTGGCGCGCCTGCGTCCTCGCCGAACGCGCTTCAGCACCAGCTGGCCTGATCGACGCTCGGCGCGCGCAGCAACTCGGTGATGTTGGCGTCGATGACCCGAAAGCCGACGTTGCCGTAAAGCTTCTGGCGCCCCTCGTTCAGCACGAAGCTTGGACTGCCCTGGACGCCCATGGCCTCGGCCTGCTGATAGTCGGCGGCCAGGGCCGCGAAGGCTGCGCCGTCATGGATCAGGGCCTCGATCCGGGCCGGATCGAGGCCGCTGAGACGCCCGACCTCGCACTGCACGTCCCAGCGGGCGATGTCGCGGGCGTGCTCGAAGAAGGCGCGTCTCAGCGCCCGCGTCGTCGCCGCCGCCGTCCCCGCAGCGCAATCCCCCGCCGTCTCGCACAGCTGCGCGGCCTTGATGAAGAGGTGGGGTCCGGTGGACGAGGCCGGCCGCACCGTCAGCCAGATATCGGGATTGAGCGCCACCTCGGGGAAGCCCTCGGCGGCGTGGCGCAGGTGGGCGTTGAACCCCTCGTAGCCGCCCTTTTCCTTCCAGTTGACGGCGATCTTGCGCGCCGTGTCGCCGAACACCGGACAAACCTTTTTCTCGAACCGGACCTGATCGCCGAACTTTAGCTTGATGGCGTCGACCCGCAGCTGGGCGATGTAGGCCCAGATGCAGAGCACATCCGAGAAGTAGGTGATCGGAACGCAGTCCATGGGCGAGCTTCCTCTCTCGAGGTGAGACCCATGCGCCCAGGTGGGCGAGCCTCCCATGAGCTAGATCAACGGTTAGTCCACCAGCCGCCGCGGCAGCTGTTCCTGCAGGTTCAGGATCCGGTCCAGCGCCTGCGCCAGTTCGGCCTCCGCGCGGTTCCTCAAGGCGGGATCGAGGCCGGGCATCGGGATCTCCGCGGCTCGCTCCACCAGCAACTCGCGCAAGCGAGCGATCGAGGCGGTCGGATCGGCGGTCTGCATGTGCTGAGCGGCGAACTGGAAGGCGACCAAGGTCTCCAGCACGCGCAGCCTGATCTCGATCCGGTTCAGGTCTTCGTCGTCCATCTCGCCTCCGCTATTCCAGCACCCGCAGCAGCCGAAAACCGATCGCCTCGGAGCGGATCGACTGTGTCGCGCGACTGCGGGCCGACGCGCGCAGCAAGGCGGGCGGATCGGACCAGGCGCCGCCGCGAACCACCCGCATCGAGGCCTGACCGTCCAATGCCGGCGCGCCGTCGGCGGGGGTGGTCTCGTAGGACTCGCGCCACAGATCCAAGGTCCACTCGCGCACCAGTCCGTGCATGTCGAAGAGACCGAAGCGATTGGGGGCGTGGGCGCCCGGCGCCGCCGGTCCCGTCGGCGCGCCGGCGCCATGGCGGTAAGCGGCCCTGCCGGCGTCGATCGCGTCGCCCCAGGCGAAGCGGGTGCGCGAGCCGGCGCGGCAGGCGTACTCCCACTCTGTCTCCGACGGCAGCCGATAGAGCTGGCCGGTGTCGGCCGACAGGCGCTGGGCGAACATCACCGCGTCATCGAACGAGACGTGGGTCAGCGCCGCAGCCGGGTCGACGGACTGGGCGACGGCCGGCTGTGGCTTCAGCGCGCCGAACCAGCCGCGCCGCGCCGGTTGTGCGGGCGTCGCCGGCGCTGGGGTGGCGCCGACGACCTGCTCGTACTCCCGGCGCGTGACCGGATAGACCCCGAGCGCGAACGGCCGGTGGATCTCGATGCGCTTCTGCGGGCCCTCGACGTTGGCGCGGTCGGGATCGCCGGGCGGCGCGCCGATGATGAAGTCGCCACGCGGCACGATGCGCATCGCCGGCGCGTCGTTCAGGTCGCGGAACACCGTCCCCGCCGGCGTCGCCAGGTTGACGAAGGCGCCGTCGACCACCGGCTCGCCCGACGCCAGCGCGCCGATCGCCTCGCGAAAGCGGTTGCGCGGCGCGGGCCCCGTGACCCCGTCGGGATTGGCCTTGGCGGCGCGCAGGTCGGCCACCCAGACCAGCAGCTTGCGCCAGTGGGGATCGTCCGCGTCGCCGCCCCAGGCGGTGAGGTCGACGGTCTGGGTCAGCATGAAGGCGATCGGCTTCTCGCAGGGCTCGATCATCGCTGGCGCCAGCTTGCCGCGGTCGTGGCCGTAATGCGCCTCGGTGCGCACCCAGTCGGACTCCACCGCGCGCGGCGACCATAGCACCACCACCGCCGCGCAGGCTTCGATCTCGCGCTGGATGATCGAGTCCCAAGCGGCGCGCGGCTGGATGTCGTCGTCCCACCAGACGCTGACGTCGGCGGCGGCGAAGGCCGCGGCGATGCGCTCGGCGTAGGCGCGATCTTCCTTCTTGTAACTGATGAAGACGTCCGCCACGGCCGCCCTCCTTGCCGCTGCCAAGCTTGGCCCATAGCATATTCGCTCAAAGCTGATCGCACCGGGGTGGGCATGGCGGCGCTGAGCGATTTCGAGGTGCGCGGCTGCACCCACCCCAGGCAGTTTCCGCGCTTCGTGCTGGCGCTGGTGTTCTGCCTGGCGCTGGCGCCGATCTTCGCGGCCGTCGCGGTGATCTGGACCGCGATGCTGCTGCTGCCGCTGCTGGTCCTGGCGGTGTGGCTGCTGCGCGAGACGGCGTTCGCCAACTTCAAGGGCAACGCCATCCTGGTTTCGGAGCTGAACTATCCGCGCATCGACAAGCTGACCCAGGAGCTGAAGGAGACGCTGGGCGTGTCGCGCGAGGTGCATGTGTTCGTCTACGAACAAGGCTCGTTCAACGCCTTCCTGATGCGGCTGTTCTTCAAGCGGGCGGTGTTCCTGAACTCGGAAATCCTGGAGACCGGCGTCAGCGACGACGAGGTGCGCTGGCTGGTGGGGCGCTTCATCGGCTACCTGCGCGCGCAGCAGCGCTCGGGGCCGGCGGGCTGGCTGATCCGCACGACCCAGCTGCTGGGCTTCACCAGCCCGCTGACGCTGCCGTACGACCGGGCGATGGTCTACACCGGCGACCGCCTGGCGCTGGCGGCGATCGGCGGCGACATCTCCACCGCCGCCTCGGCGATGCAGAAGCTGTTCGTCGGCCGCCAGCTCGGCTACTCGGTCAATCCGGTTGGACTGGTCGAGCAGCACCGGCGGGTGAAGGGCTCGATCTTCGCCTTCTGGGCTCGCCTCGCCATCGCCTTCCCGCACATGACGGCGCGCTACGTCGACCTGATCGCCTTCGCCAAGAAGCGCTATCCGGAGCCGTTCGAGCGGTTCGAGGCGGCCAATCCGGGCCTGGCCACCGACCTCGAATACCTTAGCAGCGAGTATTCCAGCGCCGCCGACTTCGCCAAGGGCCTGGCCATCTATGGCGGCCTGATCCTGCTGGTCGTCGCGGCCTTCGGCTTCAACGCCTTCGTCTACGGCCGGCTGCTGCGGAACCTGGACCGGGCGGCGGCGGCCAACGCGGCCGCCACCAACGCCCTAGAGGCGCCAGTGGACGCCAACACTGTCGCCCCGCCGGCTCAACCGCCCGATGCCGCCAACGTCGCCCAGCAGGCCGCCGACGCGGCCGCCCGCTCCGCCGAGGCGCAGCCCGCCAACCTGACCATCGCCCCGCCCACCAACCCCGACCAGACGCCGCCCGACTCCTCGGACCAGCCACCACCCCCGCCGCCAGACAGCGAGCAGAGCCCGCCAACGACATCCGACAGCCAGATCCCCCAGTCCGACCGCTCGTCCGCGCCGCCGAACTAGGCTGCGTGCGCACGAAGGCGGGGCGCCGGTGTAGATTTATGAAGATTTGAGAATAGCACTTGCCTGACAGGCGAGTAGAGTGGACTCGTCGCCACTGTGAGGTAGACTAATACAGCGGAAAAGGCGGTACAACTCATGAAGATCACTTCGCTTCTTGCAACCTTTGCGGTTGCGGTCGGCGTTTTTGCGGGTGTTGGCGCCCATGCCGGGTCCACCGTCATAAACGTTGATGCGAAGGACGACATCTTCCTCGCCGGCCAGTCGTCCGTTCCCACGAATTTCCCGTTCAACAGCAGCACGGGCGGGCTCGGCGCTGGCATGCTGCCGGCGGCCTTCGGCGTTTCGGCGGGCGAGAGCCTCGATATCACCGCCACCGGCACGGTGTCCTGCTGCTATGGCGGCTCGCCGACCAACGGCCCCAATGGCGGCGGGCTTGGCGGCAGCGCCGCGATCTCGGGGTATGGAAACGTCGGTCCGTTCAACAACCCGGTGCAATTCCCGCTGGTGGGTGTTTTTGGCGGGCCGGCTCTGACGACTCCGTGGTCGATCTTCGTGATCGGCTCCAGCGATCCCAACGTGGTCGTCCCGGTCGGCGCGACCACCCTCTATCTTGGCCTGCCGGACGCCCTCGGCTTCAACAACCCGCCCGGCTATTACAATGACAATACCGGCAGCTTCTCGGTCAGCATCACCGCCGTCCCCGAGCCCGTCACTTGGGCGCTGATGCTCATGGGCGTTGGGATGATCGGCGCCGGCTTGCGGACGGCCCGTCGCAAGGACGGACTGTCGCCGAACGCAGCCTAGACGATCTGCGCACAACACCGGTGAAGGGCCGCCTGCGGGCGGCCCTTTTTGTTTCGGCGGCCCATCGTCATGCCGATCATTGTCGGCCGCTAACCCCATTCGCGAAGTCCCTGCGTAGTCCCTCATGCAAGGGCTCATGGAGGCGCACATGACGGCGGCTGATGGCACGAGGACGTCGCTTCGACGTCGGACAGTCTTGCTGACCGCGATCGCGGCGATCGGGCTGGTCGGCGCGGCGAGGGCCTACGCCGATCCTGATCCGGTGGACTTGAAGGTGATCGATCGCGACACCGGTCAGGTGCTGCGGGTCTGGCGCCATGACGGGCGTCTGTTCGTCGCCGGCGAGCCGGGCGCGCGCTACAGCCTGCGCGTGACCAACCACACCGATGGCCGTGTGCTGGTGGTCATGTCCGTCGACGGCGTCAACATCCTCACCGGCGAGACGGCCAGCTACGACCAGAACGGCTACGTATTCGACCCGTACGAGACCTACGACGTGACCGGGTGGCGCAAGTCGACCTCCGAAGTCGCCGCCTTCGCCTTCGCCCCGCTGCCGCAATCCTACGCCGCCCGCACCGGGCGGCCCGCCGATGTCGGCGTCATCGGCATGGCCGTGTTCAGGGAAAAGCTCGCGCCGCCGGAGCCCGAGCAGCCCACCATCGCACCACCGGAGTTGCGAGATGAGGACGGCCGGGGCGCTTCCGACGCGCCGGCCTCGCGGGCGTTGGCCCCGCCACCCCCGCAGAGCGCTGCGCCGCGGTCGTCAGCGGCCGAAGCCATGGACCGTCTGGCCGGCGCCGGCCTCGCCAGACAGCCGGACGAGAAGTTGGGCACGGCGCACGGCGCGCGGGAGTGGTCGGTGGTGAACATGACCACGTTCGAACGGGCGACGCCCTACCCGCAAAGCGTCCGACAGATCCAATACGACACCTACGCCAACCTGGTCGCCTGCGGCGTGATACCCCGGCCGCGCCGCGAGGATCATCCGCCTCGGCCGTTTCCGCTCGATCCCGATGGGGCGGGTTTCGTCCCCGACCCGCCGGGCTGACACCGCGCCGCTAGTGTTCGCGCTTACAGCGGCTAGACTGGCTCCGATGGAGCCAGACCGCGTGGACGACGCCGAGTTGCTGCGCGCCCACAGCGCCGGAGATGCTCACGCGTTCGCGCGGCTCTACGACAGGTATGACCGCCCATGCTTTCAGTTCATCCGCAGAACGTTGGGCGCGGCGCACGCCGACGCGGCCGAGGACCTGCACCAGGAAACCTGGATGGCGGTCTCGAACAGCGCGGCCAGTTTCGATCCGCGCAAGGCGAGCTTCCCTGCCTGGTTGTTCACCATCGCCCGGCACAAGGTCTGGGACCACTTTCGCCGGCAAAAGGTGACCGTGCTGGCGTCGGCCGAGGACGATGCGGCGATGATGGTCCCTGACACGGGCCCGACGCCGCTGGAGCAGGTGGAATCGCGCGAACTGGCGCAAAGGCTTATCGCAGCGGTGGAAGCGCTGCCCCTGGAGCAGCGCGGGGCCTTCGTCATGTTCGCCCACGCTGGTCTCTCGCTGGAGGAGATCGCAAGCGCCACCGGGGTCGTCGTGGAGACGGCCAAGAGCCGGCTGCGCTACGCCCGCGCCACGCTGAGACGGACGCTGGCGGCGGAAAGGCCGGCCCATGTCTGATCACGACGCCGCGCCCGACCCGATCGACGAGGCCTACGCACGGGCTGAAGCGATGCTGAGCGATGACGACGCCCGCGCCGCGCGCCGCGCTCGGGTCCTGGCCGCCGTTGCGCATGAGCCAGCGGCGACGCCGGCTGTGTCCTCCAGGCGACGACCCGCGTGGGGCGGTGGCGGCTGGCTGGCGGTGGCCTGCGTCATCGCGCTGAGCCTTTTCGTCACCGCTCAGATCTATCAGCCGACGCCGTTCCAACCGAAGGCCACGCCGCGGGCGACGACGGCCCCGGCGTCGGCGGCCCCGCTCCCGGAAGCGCCGACCCATCCAGCCGGGACCCCTGCGGCTCGGCGGATCGTCGCGTCTGCAGGGACGCCCGCGCCGGCGCCTTCGCCGGCGCCGGCGTCCGCGGCGCTCGCCGCCGCGCCGCCGGTTGAAAAGTCGGCCTCTGCGGCCGCATCGTCAGAGGTTTCGCGCGGCGAACTCGCTCCAATCGCACCGCCGCCGCCGCCGGCGCCCATCGAAGCGCCAGCGCCCCGGGCCTTTCCCGCGGCGGCGGTTCCGGCGGCGCCGGCCAGCGTGGCGGCAGAGCGGCCCGCACCGCCCCCCGCGGCGAACTACGCCGAATCTCCCTCGGCCGGCGCAAGCGACGAAGCGGTCGAAGGCCGCTCGCGCGACGCCGCGAGGCGGGCGTCGACTTTGACCATCGCAGGCCCGCCCGCCGCCGAGTTGGGCGGGTTGCGGTCATCCGGCGGCCCGCCGACCGATCCGGCCGCGAGACTGCGCGCGGCCGCCGCCGCCGGCCGCACCAGCGAAGTGGAAACCCTGCTGGACCAGGGCGCGCCGGTCGACGCCCCGGACGCCGCCGGCGACACCGCCCTGATGAAGAGCGTCCAGGCCGATCAGCCCGGCGCCGCCGCGGCCCTGCGCCGCCACGGCGCGAGCCTGGACCACAAGAACCGCGCCGGCAAAAGCGCGAGAGACATTGCGACGGCGAAAGGCGACCCCGACCTCGACCAGGCCGTTGGCCTGGTCCGCTAGAGCGTGACAGCGCCGTTCAACGGGCTTCGGACCCGGTCGAAGCCATCCGCGATGTTGCGACACTAAGACCAAGCCGGATCGGGCAGCCGGCAATCATTCTTTCAAGCCTCTCGGCGCAGGAAGTTCCAGCGGTCCCGAAGAGGCGGAGGATGGACGCGACCAATACGGCCGACCTAGGGCGAGCGCCGCCATGGCGACGGGCGGCAGCTGCGTTGTGGCAGTCGTGGCTGGGCAGCGCGCCGCGAAGCATGACCTCCGGCTTCATTTCCGGCGGCGTGGTCGCCGCGGGCGCGGTTCCGTTCGCGGGCTGGCCGACGCCAATGCTTTGGCTCGCCGTCACCACCGCGCTGGTGATCGGCGCGCACGCCTATGCCGCACATCTGAGGCGACGCGGCCGCGACGCGAATCGCGAATTCAATCCGTTCGCCTGGCTGATCAGCACCACCTACTCCGCTGCGGCGCTCTACTTCGTCTGGTTCTTCGACGGCGCCGCGCAGACGTTGGGCGTCACCCTGTTCGGCGTGGTGATGTTTCAGATCCTGGCGCGCGACTACGCCGCCCCCAGGCGGCTATTGGCGAGCCTGGCCGCGCCGATCCTCGCGATGGCGCTGGTCCAGGCCTACGCCTCGTTCCTGCTGATCCAGCACGCGCAGCCGTGGAAGATCGTCACGCTGCTCGCCTGCCCGATCGTGGTCTTTCGCGTGTTCCGTGCGGTGCAGATAAACCTGGGCGGGGCTCGCGAGGCGGCGCGCGAGGCGCTGAAACAGCTTTCGGAGAGCGAGGCGGCCTACCGCCTGCTCGCCGAGCGCTCGCCCGACATCATCATCCGCTACGACACCGCCGGCATCATCGAGTACATCTCGCCTGCCGCCGCCAACTATGGCTACGAGCCAGCCTCGCTGGTCGGTCGCAATCTCGCCGATCTGCTGGAGCCGGAGGAGCGGCCGCGCAACGAGGCTTTCCTGGCCGACCTCGCCGCCGGGCGGCCAACGCCGACCGGCTCGGACAACGTGTGGCGCACCGTCGGCGCCGATGGCGCCACGCTCGCTTTCGAGGGCGCCAGGTCGGTCCTGTATGACGACAACGGCGTCGTCGTCGGAGCCCTGGCGGCTCTGCGCGATGTCACCCTGCGCGTCGCGCTGGAGGACGAGTTGAGATCCCGCCGCGCCGAGGCCGAAGCGGCCAACGAAGCGAAGAGCCAGTTCCTGGCCAACATGAGCCACGAGATCAGAACCCCGCTGACCGGTGTGGTGGGCTTCGCGCGCATTCTGCAGGCCATGGCCGATCTGCCGGACGGCGCACGCGCCCACGTCACGCGGATCGCCAAGAGCGGGGAGGCGCTGCTCAGCGTCGTCAACGATATTCTGGATTTCTCCAAGCTCGAGGCGGGCCAGATGGAGCTTGATCCGCAACCGTTCGAGCTCGCGACATTCCTCGACGAAACCATCGATCTGGTGCGGCCGCGCGCGGTCGACAAAGGCCTCAACTTGCGGCTCGAGCTGGCGTCCGACCTTCCGGCTCATCTAAGCGCCGATGCGGCGCGTCTGCGCCAGGTGCTGCTCAACCTGCTCACCAACGCCGTGAAATTCACCCCGGCGGGCGGCGTGGCCGTCACCGCGGGCTACGCCAACGGCCAACTGAAGGTGGAGGTCACCGACAGCGGACCTGGCATCGCGGCGGACGCCGCGGGCCGGCTGTTTCAACGCTTCAGCCAGGTGGACGACTCCAACACGCGGGCGCACGGCGGCTCTGGGCTCGGCCTGGCGATCTGCAAGGGTCTGGTCGAGATGATGGGGGGCGAGATCGGGCTGCAGAGCCTGCCCCGCCACGGCTCGACCTTCTGGTTCACGGTCCCCGCGGCGCCCGTGGCGAGCGTCGCAACATCGACGCCGAATGGCGCCGCCGGTGGCGATATCCCACCAGATTTCGAAGCACGTCCGCTCTCGATCCTGCTGGTTGATGACGTGGCGGTGAACCGCGAGCTGATCTGCGCGATGCTGGCGCCGTTCGACCTCGCGGTAACCGCCGCCTCGGGCGGCGCCGAGGCCGTTGAGACCGCCTGCGCGCAGCCCTTCGACCTGATCCTGATGGACCTGCAGATGCCGGGCATGGATGGCATGGCCGCCACCAGAGCGATCCGCGCCAACAGCGACGTCAACCGGGCGACGCCGATCCTGGCGATCTCGGCCAACGTGCTCGCCTCTCAGGTGGAGGCCGCACGCCAGGCCGGCATGAACGACCACATCGCCAAGCCGATCAACCCGACGGAATTGCTCACCAAGATCGGCGATTGGGGCTACGCCGCGCGCGAGCCGCGGTCGGCCGAGGCGGCGGCAGCGCCGGCGGCGGCCGCGGGTCGGCATTAGGGTTGGGACTCAATTCCCCAACAATGTCATCCCGGCCGCAGCCGCGAAGCGGCGTAGAGCCGGGATCTACTTTGCGCCGGCCGTGAAGTAGGTCCCGGATGAGTCCGCTGCGCGGCTCTCCGGGATGACAATGCGTATATAACGGAAAACATGTGAGAAACGGGCGGCGGCGCGGACCCCTAACGTCGGCCCGCTCTCTCCACCGAAACCTCTGGCCTGCCCCTACCAGATCCGCACCCGCTGGTCGGGGGCGAGGTAGAGGGCGTCGCCGGACTTGACGTTCCAGGCGTCGTACCAGGCATCGACGTTGCGCAGCGTGCCGTCGACGCGGTCGACCGACGGCGAGTGGACGTCGGAGACCAGTTCGCGGCGCAGCTCGTCGGGGCGGATGGCGCTGCGCCAGATCTGCGCGAAACCGAGGAACAGGCGCTGATCGCCGGTCAGGCCGCCGATGACCGGGGCTGGCTGGCCGTTCAGGGAGGTGTGATAGGCGTCGAGCGCCAACAGCACGCCGCCGAGGTCGGCGATGTTCTCGCCCATGGTCTGGTCGCCTTTGACATGGGCGCCGGGGATCGGTTCGAACGCGGAATACTGCGCGCCGAGGATCTTGGTCTGGGCGACGAACTTGGCGTTGTCGTCGTCCGTCCACCAGTCGGCCAGCGCGCCGGCGCCGTCGTAATGACGCCCCTGGTCGTCGAACCCGTGGGTCATCTCGTGGCCGATCACCGCGCCGATAGCGCCGTAGTTCACCGCCATGTCGGCCTGCGGATCGAAGAACGGCGGCTGCAGGATCGCGGCGGGGAAGACGATCTCGTTGCGGGTCAGACTGTTGTAGGCGTTGACCGTCTGCGGCGTCAGTCCCCACTCGGTCTTGTCGACCGGCTGGCCAAGCCGCCTGACCTTGCGCCGCCACTCGAACGCCGCCGCGCGCTCGACATCGCCGTAGAGGTCGGCGTCGGAGATCTGCAGCGCGGTGTAGTCGCGCCATTTCGACGGGTAGCCGATCTTCACGCCCAGCATCGAGAGCTTCTGCAGCGCCCGCGCCTTGGTCGCATCGCTCATCCAGGCCGCGCGCTGGATGCGCGCCCTGAGCGCGGTGCGGATGTTGCCGACCAGCGCCTCCATCTTGGCCTTTGATTCGGCGGGGAAGTAGGCGGCGACATAAAGCCGGCCGACCGCCTCGCCCATCTCGCCGTTGAGCGTCGCCACCGCCCGCTTCCAGCGTGGCCTCAGCTCCTGCTGGCCGCTGAGCGTCTTGTTGCGGAATTCGAAGTCGGCATCGACGAAGTCATGGCTGAGGAAAGGCGCGGCGGCGTCGGCGACGTTGAACGCTTCCCAGGCCTGCAGCGTCTTCACCGGGGTGGCGGCGAAGATCTTGGCGATCTGTGGCAAGGCGGTGTTCTCGGCGACCACCACGCGCCGGGTCGAGCCGAGCTCGGCGCTGCGCAGGAAGCCGGCCCAGTCGAACCCGGGCGCCGCCTTGGCCAGCTCGTCCGTCGTCATCGGGTTGTAGGTCTTGGTCGGGTCGCGATCCTGGGTGATCGACCAGCTGGCCTTGGCGATCTGGGTCTCGGTATCGACGATGGCCTGCGCCTGGGCGTCGGCGTCGGGCCACTCGGCCAGATGCAGCATCTGGGCGACGTAGGCCTGGTACTTGGCCTTCTGCGCCGCGAAGCTGGGCTCGAGGTAGTAGTCGCGGTCGGGCAGGCCCAGGCCCGACTGGCCGAGGTAGATCGCATAGTGCTGCGGGTCCTTGGCGTCGACGCCGATGTCGACCTCGAAGAAGCTGGCGAAGAAGCTGCGTGCGCCCTTGCCCATGAGGGCGGCGATGGCCTCGCGGCTGTTAGCGGCCCTGATCTCGGCCAGTTCCGGCGCCAGCGGCCGGGCGCCGAGGGCGTTGACGCGCTGCTCGTCCATGAACGCGCGATAGAAGGCGCCGACCTTGCCCTCCTCGCTGCCCGGATCGCCGGGCGAATCGCTGGCGGCCTTTTCCAGCAGGGTGTGGGTGCGGTCTTCCGAGAGCGCCTGCAGCGCGTCGAAGTTGCCGAATCGGGCCCGATCCGGCGGGATCTGCAGGTTCCTGACATAGGTTCCGTTGGCGTAGCCGTAGAAGTCGGCGCCCGGCGTCACCGAGGTGTCGCGGCCGGCCAGGTCGAAACCCCAGGCGCCGAAGTGGGGCGAACTACGCGGATCGTCGGCGAACGAGATGGAGGCGAGGCCGAGCGCCAGCGCCGCGCTGCAGGCGCCAAGGAGTGTCTTCATCGAGTCTCGCCGAATGCTTGCAAGGGATTGCCCGCGGTCCAACCATTTCGCGGGCAGGATTGCCCCTTAAATTTCGTTCATCTGACGTGGGCTGACGGGCCGGCCGGGCCGGCGAGGCGCCGCGAACCGGATTGTCACAGTCGTGTTACCAAAGCCGCGACGATCGGCGCAAAGCGTTGATCATGCTGGTTTCGCTCGTCTTGGAGCTCGGCGATGCACAGAAAAATCGGCAGCAACGCCGTCCTCGCCCGTTGACCAGTTGGCAACCATATGTCCCCATATCCTGGGCTTTCAGGGCTGGTGGCCCACAATATGTAGATGACCAAGGGGCGGCCAACGGCCCCGCGGGCGTTTCGGTTCAGGGTAGGACGGGGTGGTTCGGTGATGATGGGAAGTGAAGCCAAGAAGGTGACTCTGGGCGTTTCGGCCGCCCCCAGGCCGAGGCCGGCCGAGCGCCCGCCGCTGCAGCTGGTGCGCAAGGTCGAGATCGACCGCTCGCGCGACGCCCTGCTCACCGACTTCGGCCGCACCACGCTGGAAGACCGCTACCTGCTGGCCGGCGAAAGCTACCAGGACATGTTCGCCCGGGTCGCGACCGCCTACGCCGACGACGCCGAACACGCCCAGCGCATCTACGACTACATCTCCAAGCTCTGGTTCATGCCCTCGACGCCGGTGCTGTCCAACGGCGGCGCCGACCGCGGCCTGCCGATCTCCTGCTTCCTCAACGCCGTCGGTGATTCGCTGGAAAGCATCGTCGGCACCTGGAACGAGAACGTGTTCCTGGCCGCCAACGGCGGGGGCATCGGCACCTATTGGGGCGGGGTGCGCTCGATCGGCGAGAAGGTGAAGGGCGCCGGCCAGACCAGCGGCATCATCCCGTTCATCCGGGTGATGGATTCGCTGACTTTGGCGATCAGCCAAGGCTCGCTGCGGCGCGGTTCGGCGGCGGTCTACATCGACATCTGGCACCCGGAGATCGAGGAGTTCGTCGAGATCCGCAAACCCAGCGGCGACTTCAACCGCAAGAGCCTGAACCTGCACCACGGCGTCTGCATCACCGACGAGTTCATGGAGGCGGTGCGCGACGGCGTTCGCTTCGGCCTGCGCTCGCCCAAGACCGGCGAAGTGGTGCGCGAGGTCGATGCGCGGTCGCTCTGGCAGAAGCTGCTGGAGCTGCGCCTGCAGACCGGCGAGCCCTACCTGATCTTCTCCGACACCGCCAACCGCGCCATGCCGCAGCACCAGCGCGAGCTGGGCCTGAGCGTGCGCCAGTCGAACCTTTGTTCGGAGATCCTGCTGCACTCGGGCAAGGACCACCTCGGCAACGAGCGCACCGCGGTCTGCTGCCTGTCCTCGCTCAACGCCGAGAAGTTCCTCGAGTGGCGCGACCACCCGAGCTTCATCGAGGACGCCATGCGCTTCCTCGACAACGTGCTGCAGGACTTCATCGACCGCGCCCCCGACCAGATGGCCGCCGCCGCCTACGCCGCCTACCGCGAGCGCTCGGTGGGGCTGGGCATCATGGGCTTCCACTCGTTCCTGCAGGGCCAGAACGTGCCGTTCGAGAGCGCGCTGGCCAAGAGCTGGAACATGCGCATCTTCAAGCACCTGCGCCGCGGCTGCGACGCGGCCAGCGCGGTGCTGGCGGCCGAGCGCGGGCCCTGCCCCGACGCGGCCGAGCGCGGGGTGATGGAGCGCTTCAGCCACAAGATCGCCATCGCCCCGACGGCCTCGATCTCGATCATCTGCGGCGGCACCAGCGCCGGCATCGAGCCGATCCCGGCCAATATCTACACCCACAAGACCCTCTCGGGCTCGTTCGCGGTGAAGAACCCCTACCTGGAGCAGCTGCTCGAGGAGCGCGGCGCCAACACCCCGGAGATCTGGGGCTCGATCCTGGAGAACGAGGGCTCGGTGCAGCAGCTGGAGTGCCTGAGCCTGGACGAGAAGGACGTCTACAAGACCGCCTTCGAGATCGACCAGCGCTGGGTGGTCGAGCTGGCCGCCGACCGCGCCGCCGACATCTGCCAGTCACAGTCGATCAACATCTTCCTGCCCGGCGATGTGGATAAGTGGGACCTGCACATGCTGCACTGGCAGGCCTGGGAGCGGGGGGTGAAGAGCCTCTACTACCTGCGCTCCAAGTCGGTGCAGCGCGCGGCCTTCGCCGGCGGCGACGGCGTCGCGGCGATGGCCGAAAAGGCCGCCGGCGAGCGCACCGACTACGACGAGTGCCTCGCCTGCCAGTAGGCGCCGCCTCGTCGGAGCGGAAAGAGGTTTTACCGCGGAGATCGCGGAGATACGCGGAGCGCTCCGAGTATCCGTCAGCGACCGTTGGCCAGGCGGCGGGCGACCCTCCGCGTATCTCCGCGATCTCCGCGGTTAATTTCTCCTTGGGGCCGCGCGTTCGCGCGGGTGAGGGATTGGCCCGATGGCCCCAGCTGGCCCGGCCTATGCTTATGCTAGCTTCGGCGGGCCATAACGGAACTAGTTAGCCGGCTCCGACTTAGCTCAGCCACAGGGTATCGCCTTGGGAGCTGTGGCGATGGGCAAATGGCTGGTGGCGGCGGCGCTCTGCGTACCGATGATCGCGCAGGCCGACCCGAGTTCCGATCGTCCGACGGCGGATAAGCCGATGTCGACCGCCTATGCGGTGACGCCGCCGGCCGCGCACGCTTTCATCCCCGACGGCTGGGCCCTGCGCGCGACCTTCCAGGGCCGCGCGATGGATATGGGCTCGCGCGACTGGAGCGACGATCCGCACGCCCAGCCGCGCGACGTCGAGGCCGGCTACGGCTGGCGCGACGGGGCTGCGAGCGCCCTGATCGGCTACGAGGCGCACGACTACGGCCCCAAGCCGCAGCAGACCGCGCGCGCCCTCGAACGCGACCCCAACCAGCCGCCCCCGGTTGAGAGCCCCGGCGTGATCGGCTTCAGCCTGGTGCTGCACGGGCGGTGATCTCCCCCTCCCACTTGAGGGGAGGGGGTCAGGGGGTGGGGGGCTGCGTCGAGACAACGCTCGATATGGCGAGTTCAGGCTGTGGGCGGCTTTGACCAGTTGGGCCTCTCTGGAAGCAGCCCCCCACCCCCGGCCCCTCCCCTCAGGGGGGAGGGGAGAACGGGAACCGCGCCGCCCAGAAGGTTTGCAGGCGGGGGTCGGCGTCGACGCGGCGGGCGACTTCGGCCAGATTGGGGGCGGCGTCGTTGAAGCGGGCGCGGCCGCCGGCCCAGCGGGAGATGACGGCGACGTAAAGGTCGAGCACCGTCAGCTCGTCGCCCAGGATGTAGCGGCCGGGGCGGGTCTGGGACTCCATGATCTTCCAGCAGGCGACGAAGCGATCGCCGATGCGCGCCTTGGCGATCTTGCCCAGTTCGGCGTCGTCGATGATCCGGCCCGGCTCGTCTCGGATCCAGTAGAGCGCGTAGATCGCGCTGGCGACGAACGCCATCCAGCGC
>DATNIH010000132.1:0-5034 GCA_035604515.1 Caulobacteraceae bacterium
GCCAACGCGTGGCGGCCGCACCCCACGTCGAAGACATCGTCGCTGGCTTCTCCAGCGTCTACGACTTCCTGCTCGCCCATCGCGATGCCCTGGCCGCGGCGGATGGGCCGCTGGCGGGTTTCCGATCCGGCGTGGCCAGGCGGGTGCTCAGGCCGACCACCACCTACGTGCGGCTGCTCGACCGCAGCTGGCACCCGAGGTTCGCGGCGGACCTCGGGGCGCTCGAAGCCGACGTTCGCACCCAGCTCGCCGCCCCGCAGCCTGGCCTCCGTCCTTCCCGGGCCGAGCGGGCGATCGAACGGCGCGCGCTGATCGGGGGCGACGTGCCCTATTTCAGTGTTCGGGTCGCAGCTGGCGGCGGGCGCGCCTGCCGGCGGCGGCTGGCGGGGTTCTCTGCAGACGACAAAGCGCGGCAGGTGTGGGTTGCGCGGATGGCGTTGACCAGCTTCGAGACCCCGCTGGCGAAGCCGCCGATCCGGCCGGCGCCGGCGGCGGATGCGGACGCCATCGAAGCCGCCGCGCGCGGGATCGGTGAGCGACTCTCAGGCCTCGCCATCAGGCGCGGCGGGCGCGCGAGCTGGCTCTACCCCTTCCTCGACGGCGGCGTGCGGCTGACGCCGGTGGGCGCCGGCTTCGACCTTTACGACGGACTGGCGGGGATCGCGCTCGTCCTCGGCGGCCTTGCCGCCCGCCTCGGCGAGCCCCGGTTCGCGCGCCTGGCCGAGGCGACGCTCGCCGAAGCCCTCGACCTCTGGCGCGGGATGAAGCGCGAGACGATCGCCATCGGCGCCTATGACGGGGCCGCGGGGCTGGCCTGGACGCTCGCGGTGCTCGCCCGCCAGTCCGGACGGCGGGATTGGCTACGCCAGGCCGGCCGCATCGTCCGCGTCCACGCCGGCTCGGCTGCGGCAGACCCCTTGCGCGACTTGATCTCTGGCCGCGCCGGGTTCCTGGCCGCCGGCCTCGCGGTGGCGGAGATCACCAGCGACGAAGGGCTCGTGCGGGCTCTGCGTCCTTGCGCCCTCAGTCTGGCGCTCGACGAGCTTCCCGCCGAAGGAGACGCCGGTCTTGCGCATGGTCGGGCGGGAATCGGCTTCGCGCTGGCGCAGTTCGCCCGCCACGACGCGGATGCGGGCGCCTTCGAGCGCGCCGTGGCCCTCATCGAGGACGACCTCGCCATCGCCGTCGCCGCGCGCGCGGGCGAAGGCGCGCCCGAGGGCGAAGCGGATGGCCGGACGATGCTCGCCTGGTGTCGAGGCGGTGTCGGCGCCGCGTTGGCGCTATTGCGGCTCGGCCGGCCGGCGGTGGCCGAGACCGAAGCGCTGGTTCAGGCGGTCGCCGCCGACGGCGGCGCGGCGCTCTGCCCCTGCCACGGCGCGCTCGGCGTGCTCGAGTTTCTCGAGGCGGCGAAGGGCGCGGGGTTTGCAGGCGCGGCGTCGGCGCTTGATCGCCTGCGCGCCGAGATCCTGGCCCGCGTCATCGGCGGCGAGCTCTGCGCCGATCCCTGTCACCGCATCGAGGCACCGGGCCTGATGATGGGCCTGGCCGGGACCGGCTGGTCCCTCCTGCGCGTGCTCGACCCCGCGCGCTTTCCGTCGGTGCTCACCCTGGGCGCGGCCTAGGTGGACCCCTGCCCCTCTTGAACCCGCTTTACAGCGGCCACCCCGCCAACGCACATCGCCAGCGCCTGGCGAAGGAAGAGCCCGGCCTCCCCATGCGGAGGTCGACGGCGGTCGGCGAATGTCGGCTTAGGGTCGTAAGCGGACATCGGGGACCTGCCCGAAAGCCGTCATTGCCGAACACTAGACGCTCATAGGCCCTCGCCGGAGGACGTCGCCCGCAAAAGTCGTCTCGGTGAGAGCAATCCCCAGTTCGCCGTAGAGCGCGCCTCTCGGAGTTGCGGGTTGTCATCGCGCGAGCCGCGAGGTTCGTCAGGTTTGCAACGGCAGGGGTTGCTTCAACGCGGTCGATCCACGCCATGGTCTTGGGCCAGGGCGTCAGGTCAGCATCGGTGCGTGCCCAGCGCAGGTTCGCGAAGTGGACCGCAACGGCGAGGTCGGCCACGGCGAGCTCGCCAAAGACGAAGCCATCGTCGGGCGCGATGGACTCCAGATAGTCCATGACTGAAGGCAGGTCGGTGCGCAGCGTCTCGGCGATCGCAGCGTCGTCACGCGCTTCCTTCCAAACAGCCGGACGAATGACGGCGACATTGAACAGGCGCCAGATGAAGACATCGCCCATGCGCGTGTCAGCAAACTCCTCGATCCATCGCGCCTTGGCGCGGGCTGCGGGCGTTTTCGGGAACAGGGGTGGCGTGGGATAGCGTTCGTCCAGGTATTCGCCGATCGCCGTGCTGTCCGCGAGGGTCACCTGGTCGTCGAAGAAGACCGGGATGCGGCGCAGCGGACTGACCTGAGTGAACGCGTCGTTGCCTTGGAAGGGTATGATGGGATCGGCTTGGAAGGGCACGCCCTTGATGTTGCAGACGGCCATCACTTTGCGGACGTAGGGAGAGACCGGCCCACCAATGATCGTCGCGACTGCCATCACGAGCCCCCTGCCAACTCGGCGGACACCCTACACGACTGCCGCTTGCGGGCGAGCCTCCCCGGCGTTTGAATGTCCGCATTGGGTCGATAGCGGACGCTGGGTCCCGACCAGGAAGCGGACCTTCGCCATTACTGCCGACATGACCATCTGACGGCCCGCTAAGGGGGACCCGGACATTCGGCACAGGGCGCTCGGCAAGTGTGAAGGCCCGGCAGGGCACCACCGGGCCTTCTGCCAATCCGGCGCTATCCGAAACCGGGGGCGGGGGAAGCATTCCGGGTCGGCCCAGAGAGCTGGCCACGGAGTTCGCCCAGGGACATTGACCGAGATCAATATCCACCGATGTCGGGCTAAGGGGCAGATGTCCGGTTTGGGTCGAGAGCCGACATAGGCTCGTCGCCCGAAAGGGGACCATCGCGGTCAACACAAGAAGCGGACCTCCCGAGGGTCCGCTCCGGGGGGATTGCGGACCATGGGTTCGCGGGCGACCTTTGGCCCCTCATCGAGTGAGGATCCCTTCGTTCGAGGCGCGTGATGACCGGCTACACCGTTAAGCCTCTGGACTCGTTCACTTGGCATGACTTCGCGCGGCTAGCCGAGCGCCACAATGGCGTCTGGGGCGGCTGCTGGTGCATGGGCTTCCATGCCAAAGGCCCCGGCTGGGGGGTATCGGCGGCGATGAATCGCTCGGAGAAGGAGCAACTGGTGGCCGAGAGACGGGCGCACGCGGCGCTCGTCTTTGCTGGGCGTGAGTGCGTCGGTTGGTGCCAGTTCGGACCAACTGCCGAGCTGCCCCGCATCAAGAGCCTCAAGGCCTACGAAGCGGGGCTCTCGGTCCTGCCAGACTGGCGGATAACCTGCTTCTTCGTCTCCCGACGCCATCGCGGCAAGGGCGTGGCGGCGGCCGCGCTCGATGGGGCTATCGCCGAGATCGCCCGCCACGGCGGCGGGACGGTCGAGAGCTATCCGGACGACGTCGAAGACGCCAAGCTCGCGCGAGGCTTTGGCCACAACGCGACGGTCGCGATGTTCGAGCGGCGCGGATTTGTGCGGCAACGCCGCATCGCCAAGAATCGCTGGGTGGTCGTGCGGCGAGTGGAGGCGGCCTGACGGGACCAGGGAGCCGCCGCTCCTAGAGTCCGCTCAGGGTCGGAAGCGGACATTGCGGGGATGCCGGAAAGCGGACATTCCGAACACCTGCTTTGGGGAAAAGCTGCGTGCTCGGCTGCGAACGGCCGGCGATGCCGGAGGCAATTTAGGCTCGGCCGCTCGCAGGCTGTTCAGCTTCGTCGGGGGTGAGCAAGCCGCCGCTTACCGCCCGTTCTATGCTGCCTCGAATAGCCTCCGAGAGTTCGCGCTCGACGTGGTAGTATTCCGCGACGGCCAGCGCCGCTCGCATCACGTCCATCACCTCCTTGGCGAGTCTTTGTGCGTCGGGTTCACCGTGTTTTGCCCGTTTGACTCCCTGGTTCTCCCATAGCTGCACTTCGGCAGACAGTTCGCCGCACTCTTCCGCCAAGCGCGAGATGATCTTGAACGGATCGACTCCGGCCGGAAATCGCCGTCGCAGCGCGAGATTTGTGGTCCACAGGTGGTCGAGCAACATCACCTCCAGCGCTGCCGACCAACCTCTACCTCGATCGGGGGCGTCCAGCTTGGCTATTCATGCGCCCAAGCCTCTCAGATGACGCTAGGTCAATCAAGCGGGTGAACGTCTGCTTTGGGTCGGAAGCAGACTCAGGCGACACGCCGGAAAGCTGACATTGGCTTCGTCCGTTCAAGAAAGCTATGGCTGCTGCCCGAATCGGGAACGCGGCGGGGCCGAAGCTCGCTCCGGCGCGTTTGGCCTGACAACACCCATCTGCGCGGCCTCCACGAGGGTCGCGCTTATCGTGGACTGAGCGGCCATGAACGACAAACTGAAGACGGGCTTCGCCGATCGGCTCAAGACGGCGGCGGCCGCCAAGCAGGCGATGCTGGACAAGTTGCGCCCGAAACCGACGCGGATAGATCCGCAACATGCGCAGCGCGCAGGGCTGCGCAGTGCCGAGTTGGACGCGGTCCGGGTGGCGAGGGGCGCCGTCAAGGCCGCCAAGCACCAGGCGGCCGCGGATGCGCTGATCGAGGCTGAACACGCGCGAGCTGCAGAACAAGAGGCCGCATTGGTGGCCAAGCGGGGCCAGCGCAAGGAGCGTAAGGCCCTCTCGGCCGCCGAAGACAAGGCGAAGCGAGATGCGAAGTACGCTGCGCGCCAGGCCCGCAGGTAGCGCGGCGGCCGCACCTACGATTCTGACGAAATGCGCGCCCCTGCCAAGCGACCTAATCGAAAGTGGCGATAGCCAACGAATGTCCTGTGTGGATGGCTCCCGCATTGCAAGGGGTCCGCTGGTGTTTGGCGACGGGGTCGGATGCGGTCTTGTGTCCGGCCTGTTTGCGCGGCGTTGAGCCGCTGGCCCTGATGGTTTGCGCGGGCGAGGCCCCATT
>DATNIH010000133.1:0-3763 GCA_035604515.1 Caulobacteraceae bacterium
ATTCTTGTAGAAACCCTGGTTCTGGTTGTCGTCGTAGGCCGCGAGCCGAAACTTCAGTCCGCTGTCGCCCAGGGGCCCCGAGACCGCCGCTTCGTAGTTGTTGAGGCCGTAGTTGCCGACGGTCACGCGGCCTTCGGCGTAGAAGGTCGAGGTCGGCCGGCGCGAGAGTGCGTTGATGGTCCCGCCGATCGAATTGCGGCCGTAGAGAGTGCCCTGCGGGCCGCGCAGAATCTCGGTGCGGTCGACGAACAGCGAGTCGCCCGCCGCGGCGTTGACGCTCGAGTTGTACACGCCGTCATTGTAGGTGGCGACGCCCGGCTGGCTGGAGAGGTTGTTGGTCTGCCGCCCGACGCCGCGGATGAAGGCGCGGTCGAGCGAGGTCGAGTAGCTGAAGCCGGGCGTGAAGTTGGTCATGTCCTGGATCGACTCGATCCCGATGACGTCACGCTGCTTGGACGTGTAGGCGGAGACGGCCACCGGCACCTTCTCCAGATTCTCCTCGCGTTTCTCCGCCGTGACGGTGATCTCGCTGACTGCGGTGGCGCCTGCGGCCGCGTCGGTAGTCGCCGCCAGGGTCACATCGGGGCCGAGGCCCAGCGCGCCGACGGCGCACGCCATCATCCAAGCATGCCTGCTCATGCCGCCCTCCCTGTCCGGCGCCGCAGCGCCGGTCGCTCCCTTCGAGCCATGCGTTTGCTGAGTTGGGCTCGTTAGAATTTAGGGTATGGCTATGGATGCAGGCGCGTCAACAACTTAGGCGCCGAACAGAATACGAGCGTGGCCGTGGTCGAAGGTCGCGTATGCGCCGTGAGCGGCCGCTCAGACCGAGCGCGGCAGCACCCCAGGGCCGTCGGCGACTTCCAAGTCCGGATCGGCGTCCACCAGCAGAGAGGCCGCGTCGGCGATATGCTCCAGGTTGGCGGTGTGGCGCGCCTTGTCGATCCGGTAGAACAGCACCGCGCTGGTCGAGCAGAGCGTGAGCCCGACGGTGATCGGCAGGTAGATCAGCGCCAGGTGCGTCATGATCTGCGGATTGATCTGACCGGGCTTGGCGAATTTCGGCAGGCCGACATAGGCGAGCAGCACGCCAGGGAGCGCGACCGCGAAGCTGTTCGAGAGCTTGCGCAACAGTGAGTCGACGGCGAACAGCAGCCCCTCCGACCTGCGACCGGTCCGCACCTGCACGTCCTCGGTGACGTCGCCGATCATCGAGGTCACGATCACAAAGCCCATGATGGCCAATGCGCTGGTCGCCATGGTGTCGGCGATCAGGATGGCGAGGATCGCCGGCGTGTGGTTGGGCGGCAGCACGCCCAGCAGGCGTCCGGCGAGCGGGATCGTGGTCGAGAGGATCGACGCGTAGAAGACGCCGAGGCACGCGCGCTTCTTGCCCCAAAGCCTCACCCCGAAGGGCGCAAGCACGACCCCGAGCAGGCCGGCCGGAATGGCCGAGAGTCGGATGAGCAGCAGCGCGCTCGACGGCATCTCCCAGAAGTAGGTGTAGAAGAACGACAGCAGGCCTTGGGTGATGCCCTGCGATATCCCGAAGATCAGCGCCGAGACGGCGAGCGCGACGAAGTTGCGGTTGCCAAGGGCGAGGCCGATCTCGCGGGCGATCGCGCCCAGGGTCGGTTGTCGTCGCTCCGGCTTGTGTAGGTAAGGCACGAAGGCCTGCGTGGCGCGCGCCGAGATCAGCACGCTGAGCGCGCTGATCACGGCCACGGCGATCGCGTAGGGCGCGTAGCCCGCCATGTTCAGCTGGCCGAACGGCTGGGTCTTGGTGCCCCTGAGGAAAAGGCCGAAGCCCAGGAACGCGGCCACGGCGCCGCCGAGCACAAAGCCGAGAGCGAAGCGCCATCCCTGGACCGAGGTGCGCTCCTCGTAGTTATGGGTCAACTCCGGCATCAGCGCCGAGCCCGGCACCTCGATCAGGCTGTCCAGCATGCGGCCGGCGACGACGAGCACGGCCAGGTAGACGAACAGCGCCTCGTCGGACCAGCCCAGCGGCGGCATGAAGATCAACGCGAAGCAGATCGCCGCCGGGATCGCCGCGCCGTAGATGTAGGGGTGCCTTCGTCCCAGCCGCGAGTGGGTGTTGTCGGAGATCTGACCGACGATCGGATCCCAGAACGCGTCGACGAACAATGCGATCGCCAGCGCCAGGCTGACCAGCTTCGGGTCCATGCCGACGAGCTGGGTGTAGAACAGCAGCACCAGCCCGAAGAGCTGCATCTTGCTGGCCGTGCCGAGCGCGCCCAGGCCGTAGAGCGCCTTGACCGAGAGCGTGAGCTTCGGCGCGCCGCTTGCCTCGTTCACGGCGCTGGCGCCCAGGCGAGACGGTCAGACGCCCACGACGCGCCTGAGGCACACGCTGCCATACCCTACCCTCTCCCTGGACGGGTTCTTCTTGGTTGCACGAAGCTTCGTACGAAAGCCGTCGGGGCTGCCAGCGGTTTTTGGCGTGCGGGCGCACCGCGGCAAAAAGAAAAGGGCGCGTCCCGGTTGAGGAGACGCGCCCTTGATCAAGACCAGTGGTTTGGTCCGATCGGCTAGAAGAACTTGTAACGCATCTCGATGCCGTAGGTCCGCGGCGGGTTGAGGTCAAACGAGTTGACCTCGTTGAATCCCGTGGCGGCGGGATTGACCGAAGTGGCGGATCCGCCAAGGCCAGCGCCGCCCGCGGCCACGGTATACTGCAGGGCATTCAGGGCGTTCTTCACAAACGCAGTGATCTCATACTTGTCGTGCGGCCCCTTCCACGTTCCCCGGAAGCTCAGGTCGCTCCAAGACGGCGCGCTGTCGTAGAAGCGGTTGAACAGTGTGCCGACCTGAGTGTCGCGGAAGGCATAGTCGCCGGAGAGGACGAAGTCGCCTGGATCGAAGTGCCAAGTGTAGGCGACGGCGACAGCGAACTTATTCTGCGGCGCGTCGGGCAACGGGTCACCCTTGACGGACTGCAGTTTCGTGGCCGTGGTCTGGCCCGGGAAAGGATGCGCCCCAGGCTGAACAGCGGCCGGATCGTTGGTGTCGAGCACGCAGAGCGATCCAGGCGACGCCACCAGGTTGCCGGCCACGATCGACCCGCTGCACCCGGTCTGGATGGAGGTGTGGTCGTAGGAGTAGCTCGCCGTGACGACCAGGTCGCGGACGGGGGTCCAGTAGGCCTCGAACTCGACGCCTTCCGAGATCGACTTCGGCACGTTGACGAACTGTGCCTGAACAACGCCGCCGTTGTTGATCGACAGCGGCACCTGCAGCGCCTCGTAGTCGTAGTAGTAGCCGGCGATGTCGATCAGCAGGTTCTTGCCGAAGCTCTCCTTGTAACCGATCTCGTAGGCGTTGAGGTACTCGGGCTTCACCGCCGGCAGGGCGGCATTCGTTCCGGCGTTGAACGACGGCGATTCATAACCGCGCCCGTAGCGAGCGTAGGTGAAGATGTCCGAAGTCGGCGTCCACTCGACCTCGCCGCCGCCGGTGAAGGCGGTGGAGGTGAGCCCCAACTCCCGCTGGGCGAAGCCGTTGGGAAGCAGGATGCTCTTACTTCTGACGCCGAGCGCCAACGGCCCGGAGTTGCAGGAGGCCGGGTTGCCGGTCGCGCAGATCTGGGAGGCGGTGATGTCGAGAGACGGCGTGCCCGCCCCGAGGAACGGCGCGAAGCCATTGATGATGGGGGCGCCGAAGAAGACCTCCCGCGTGGTCTCGGTACCGTATTTGTCGTCCCAATTGTACCGGAGGTTTCCGGAGATCTTCCACTGGTCGTTGA
>DATNIH010000134.1:0-16783 GCA_035604515.1 Caulobacteraceae bacterium
TCGCATGCGTCTGGCTTTTTTCGGGGATGTGGTCGGCCGCTCCGGCCGTGACGGACTGGCGGAGCATCTGCCCGGCCTGCGCCGCCGGCTGGGGCTGGAATTCGTGGTCGTCAACGCCGAGAACGCCGCCGCCGGCTTCGGCATCACCGAGAACACGGCGCGCGACCTGTTCAACGCCGGGGCTGATTGCCTCACGCTCGGCAACCACTCCTGGGACCAGAAGGAGGCGCTGACCTACATCGTGCGCGAGCCGCGGTTGATCCGGCCGCTGAACTACCCGGCCTTCGCCCAGGCGCCGGGCCGCGGCGCGCAGCTGTTCACCACCGAGCACGGGCGCAGCGTCCTGGTGATCAACCTGCTGGGCCGGGTGCACATGGATGCCCTCGACGATCCGTTCGCCGCGGTCGACCACGAGCTGGAAGCTTGCCCGCTCGGCGCAGCGGCCGATGCGATCATCGTCGACATGCACGCCGAGGCGACCTCCGAAAAAATGGCGATGGGTCATTTTTGCGACGCTCGGGCCAGCCTGGTGGTCGGCACTCACACTCACGTGCCAACCGCGGACGGGCAGATTCTGCCCGGCGGGACCGCCTACCAGACCGACGCCGGCGCCTGCGCCGACTACGACAGCGTGATCGGCAACCAGAAGGAAGAGCCGCTGCGGCGGTTCACCACCCGCATCTCACAGGGGCGCTTCAAGCCCGCGGAGGGCGCTGCAACGGTCTGCGGCCTCTACCTGGAGACCGACGATGCGACCGGCCTCGCCCGCCGCATCGAGCCGATCCGCATCGGCGGCCGGCTTTCGCAAACCGTGCCCCAGATCGAGACAGTGAAGGCTTAGCGGCGCTCGAGTACGCGCAGGCGCTTGACCACCAGATCGTCGATCACCACCCGGCCCAGCTTGGCGTGGCGCACATTCAGCCGCCCGATCGCCAGCGCCCCGATCGCCACAGCGCCCAACGCAAGCGCGCCCAGCGCCAAGGCGCCGACGATCGAGCTGCCGGTTGCGGACGCGCCCTGCGCCACCGCTCCGTGGGCTGTCGTCAGCGGGCGATGCGTCGGCTGCCAGTGGACGATCTCCTCCGGCAATTCCTCCGGTTCGTCGAGGTCGACGTCGTCGCTCATGGCTTGCCTCCCAAAGGCGCCTGGCGGAAACGGCTCAGCTTGGCGCTGGGTTCCGGCGCAGCTTAAGGCCACGCTACACCGGCGCGAAATGATCTATCTCATATGCCCTGGCCAGTCCGGCCCCAGCGCGCCGCTTCCGTCCGCGGTCGCAGGGGTTTAGAAGCGCGCGCCATGGCCGGACACTCAAAGTTCAAGAACATCCAGTTCCGCAAGGACCGCCAGGATAAGATCCGTTCCAAGGCCTTCTCCAAGCTTTCGCGCGACATCACCATCGCCGCCAAGCACGGCGCACCCGACCCGGCCGCGAACTCGCGGCTGCGACTGGCGATCGCCAACGCCAAGGCCGAGTCCATGCCGAAGGACAACATCGACCGGGCGATCAAGAAGGCGCTCGGCGGCGAGGCCGACCTGATGGAGGAGATCCGCTACGAGGGCTTCGCGCCCGGCGGCGTCGGCCTGATCGTCGAGGTGCTGACCGACAACCGCAACCGCGCGGCGGCCAATGTGCGCTCGATCTTCACCAAGGCCGGCGGCAACCTCGGCGAGACCGGCGCGGTCTCGTTCATGTTCGACCGCCTGGGCGAGATCGCCTATCCGCGCGCCGCCGGCTCCGACGACGAAGTGATGGAGGCCGCGATCGAGGCCGGCGCGCAGGACGTCGAGAGCGATGCGGATGGCCACGTGATCTACGCCGCGTTCGAGGACATGGGCGCGGCGGTCGAGGCGCTGGAGGCGGCGCTCGGCCCGGCTAAATCCACTGCCGTGGTGTGGAAGCCGAAGAGCGAAGTCCCGGTCACCGGCCCCGAGGCGGCCAGCCTGATCAAGCTGATCGACAACCTCGACGACGACGACGACGTGCAGACCGTGTTCGGCAACTACGCCATCGACGACGCCGAGATGGAGCGGCTGGCGGGCTGAGGGCCGCTACTCGAACGTCTCCGGCTTCACCGGCGGCTGCGCCGATTTGCGGCTGGAGCGGATCAGCACGACCCCGGCCCAGACCATCAGGCAGCCGAACACGGTTGGCACGCCGCCGAGCAGCAGGGCGATCGGGATCATCGCGCCGCCGCCGTAGTTCTGCGAGCCGCTGGTGGCCGGCGCAGAGACGCTGACGCCGATCACTACCAGGGTGCAAAGGCCGCAGAGCAGCGCCAGAAGAACGCCGGCGATGATCAGCAATGCCCCGAAGAAGCCGCCTGCGCCCATGTCAGGCTCTCCCTCGCGCCAGCGCCGCGTTCCCCGCCGCGCCGGGCCGATAAAAGGTGTTGAAGGTGTCGAACGGGATGATCTGGCCGTCCGGCTGCACGAAGTGGACGCAGGAGCGCTTCACCGTGCCGAGGTCGAAGTTGTAGCGATCGAGGAACTGAGAGATCACCACCCGGAAGGTGTGCTCGTAGGCGATCCCCTCGGGAACGGCGACCTCCGGCAGGCAGCACAGCAGGCTTGAGAGCTTCTCGGAGGTGTCACCTTGCGCGGTAGACAGCGAGAGCAGGTCGAACACCCGCCGCTGCAGCTCGGGATAGGCCTCGAACGCCACGGTGTTCGGCGCGGCGCTGACCAGCAGCTCGCGCGGCAGCAGCGAGGTCACCGGCGTCACCTGCGCGCCGTTGCGCAGGCCATAGCCGATGCAGATCTGGTCAGGGTTGCAAGGCAGCGGGATCATGTCGGCGAGCGAGAACACGCCGGCCTCGGCGACCTTGCGGCGGATCTCGGTCAGCACGATGCGGTTGGTGTTCGGGTCGAAGCCGTTGTTGCGACCAGCGTCCTGCACCGGCTGGAAGGTGACGCCGCGCACGCAGCGCCAACCCAGGGCGAAACGAACGATGTCGGCGATGTCGGCGTCGTTGACACCCTTCTTGACCATGACGACCAGCGTGGTCGAGACCCCAACTCGCTCGAGCGCTTCCAGCGCCTCGATCCGCACCTTCGAAAGGTCGGCGCCGCGCAGGTCCATCAGCGCCGCGCGCCGCAGCGAGTCGAACTGCAGATAGACCTCCAGCCCCGGCATGAACTCGGCGAGGCGCTCGGCGAATCCAGCTTCGCGGGCGATGCGCAGGCCGTTGGTGTTGATCATCAGGTGCCGGATCGGCCGCGCCTTGGCCGCCGCCAGCACCTCGAAGAACTGCGGATGGATGGTCGGCTCGCCGCCGGACAGCTGCACTAGGTCCGGCTCGCCCTCAGACGCGACCACGGCATCCAGCATGGCCTCGATCTCGGCCAGCGGTCGGTGACCGCCGCGGCCCACGGCGGAATCGGCGAAGCAGACCGGGCAGGTCAGGTTGCAGGCGTCGTTGATCTCGATGATCGCCAGGCACGAGTGCTGCTCATGGTCGGGGCAGAGGCCGCAATCGTAGGGACAGCCGTGCTCGGTGCGGCTCTGCGGCGCGAGCGGCCGGTCGCCGGGCTTCAGCCAGTCCCGCTGCGACTTCCAGTAGCCGACGTCGTCGGCGATCAGGGTCTTTTGCACCCCGTGCTCGGCGCAGCGCTTCTGGAAGTAGACGCTGCCGTCCTCAGCCAGGATCTTGGCCGGGACCAGCGCCAGGCAAGCCTCACAAAGGCTGGTGGTCTGGCCGAGGAACAGATAGGGCGCGACCTTGCGGGCCGGCGCGGTGGTCAGCGGCGCGGGCGTCGGCGAGGTCGCGGAGGTAGTAGCCGACGCCATAGACTACCAACCCCGCGCACAAAAGATGGAAGAGGTTAAACGGGCCGGCCAAGGTTGGATAGGGTTTCAGGAACTCCCAGGCGAAGCGCTGCGCCCCGTACCAGATGCAGAGCGCATAGAACCCGCGCCGCAGCGCCCAGGGCGCACGCCAGGCCAATCCGACGATGTAGACGGCCAGGAACACCGCCATCGCCAGGCTCTCGTAGAGCTGCACCGGATGGCGCGAGACGCCGTCGCCGAGGTCGACGCCCCAAGGCAACGTAGTCGGCGTGCCATAGGTGCGGTCGGGCAGTCCGGCGAAGAAGCAGCCCCAGCGCCCCACCACCGCGCCGGTGGCGAACGAACCGACGAAGATCCCCCCGGTCGAGCCCCGGATGCCGCGCGCGGCCTTGTAGAGCTCCACCGCGACGATCGCGCCGATCAGGGCGCCGACGATGCTGTGCGACAGCGCCGGCGCAGCCTGGCGCATCGTGTTCAGCGAACCCGACACCCACGCGCCCAGCGCAGCCCCGATCGCCAGGCTGACGAAGTAGCCGGGCCCGGTGAGGCGGGCGACGCGGACCAGCTGCTCTGAGAGCCGCCAGCGGTAGAGCGCGTAGCCCACCGCGGCGCCCGACGACCAGGCGGCCAAGTCGAACGCGGTGTGGGCCCAGGGCGCGGTCGGAACGTGGATCATCGGCCCCGCCTTCGGTAATGGCCCGTTAACCGTAAGAGAGCTTCTCGATCGGGGCCAGCCGCGCGATGTTCCGGAACACATGACGAACGCGATTCGCATCCTCGGCCTCGATCCGGGCCTTCGCCGCACCGGCTGGGGCGTGGTGGCAATCGAGGGGGCGCGGCTCAGCCACATCGCCCACGGCGTGATCGCGCCGGACGACAAGGCGGCGCTGTCCGAGCGCCTGCTCGCGATCCATCTCGCCGTCGCCGAAATCGTCGCGACTTGGGCGCCGGACGAGGCGGCCATCGAGGAGACCTTCGTCACTGCCAACGGGTCCTCGACCCTGAAGCTCGGCCATGCCAGGGCCGCGGCCATGCTGGCGCCGGCGGCCGCGGGTCTCCTGGTCGCCGAATACGCGGCCAAGGTCGTCAAGAAGGCGCTGGTGGGCACCGGCGGCGCCGACAAGCACCAGGTCGCCTTCATGGTCGCCCGCCTGTTGCCGACGTCGGGCGCCCCGGTCGCCGACGCCGCCGATGCGCTGGCTGTCGCCATCTGCCACGCCCACGCCCGCCGATCTCGCGCGTTTGGGGCGGCGGCATGATCGGGCGGCTGCGCGGCCTGGTGGCCGAGATCGGCGAGGAAGACGCGCTGATCGACGTCGGCGGCGTGGGCTACGTCGTGCGCTGTGGCGCGCGGACGCTGGGACGTTTGCCGGTGCTCGGCGAGGAGACCGTGCTGCAGATCGAGTCGCAATGGTCGGACCAGTTGGGCCTGCGGCTCTACGGCTTCCTCAGCCGCGAGGAGCGCCGCGCCTTCGTCGCGCTGCAGGACATTCAGGGCGTCGGGCCCAAGGCCGCGCTGGGCGTGCTCGACGTGCTCACCCCGGGCGAGCTCGCCGGCGCCGCGCAGCGCGGCGACAAGGCCGCGGTGTCGCGAGCCAGCGGCGTCGGGCCGAAACTGGCGCTGCGCATCGTCACCGAGCTGAAGGACAAGCCGATCGGCAGCGAGGCCGTCGCCGCGTTCCACGCATCCGCCGCCGCCCCGCCCGTCCCCACAGCCGCTGGCGATGCGGTTGCGGCGCTGATGAGCCTCGGCGTCGCTGAGCCGATGGCCCGGCGCGTCGTCGAACAGGCCGCCGCGCGTCTCGGCGACGCGGTGGCCGAGCCGGCGCTGATCAAGGCGGCGTTGCAGGAGCTGGGACGTTGACCCGCCTCGTCTCGCCCGAACCCGTCCCGGTCGAGACCGCCGACCGCGCGCTGCGACCGCAGACCCTGGCCGAGTTCGTCGGGCAGGCGCAGGCCAAGGGCAATCTGAAGGTGTTCATCGAGGCGGCCAGGTCCCGCGGCGAGGCGCTGGACCACGTGCTGCTGTTCGGCCCGCCCGGCCTCGGCAAGACCACGCTGGCTCAGATCATCGCCCGCGAACTGGGCGTGAACTTCCGCGCCACCTCCGGCCCGGTGCTGGCCAAGGCCGGCGACCTGGCGGCGATCCTGACCAACCTCGAGCCGCGCGACGTGCTGTTCATCGACGAGATCCATCGCCTCGCCGCCAATGTGGAGGAGATCCTTTATCCGGCGATGGAGGACCATGCGCTCGACCTGATCATCGGCGAAGGGCCCTCGGCGCGCTCGATCCGCATCGATCTGGCGCCCTTCACCCTGGTCGCCGCGACCACTCGCGCCGGCCTGCTGGCGACGCCGCTGCGCGATCGCTTCGGCATACCGCTGCGGCTGCAGTTCTATTCGCCGGCCGAACTGGAGCAGGTGCTGTTGGCCGCCGCGCGCAAGATGGGGACGGCGCTGGCCGACGATGGCGCCGCCGAGATCGCCGGCCGCGCCCGCGGCACGCCGCGCGTCGCCGGCCGCCTGCTGCGCCGGGTGCGCGATTTCGCCGGCGCCGAGGGCTGCGAGCTGATCGATCGCAAGGCCGCCGCCAAAGCGCTGGCGCGGCTCGAGGTCGACGAAGCCGGCCTCGACGGTCTCGACCGCCGCTACCTCACCGCCCTGATCGAGCATTACGGCGGCGGTCCTGCGGGGGTGGAGACGCTCGCCTACGCCATCGCCGAGGCGCGCGATGCGGTGGAGGACGTGATCGAGCCCTTCCTGCTGCAGCAGGGCTTCATCCAACGCACGCCGCGCGGCCGGCTCGCCTGTGCCAAGGCCTACCTCCACCTCGGCCTCACGCCGCCTCCCGGACCCGCGCCGCAGCCGGGGCTGTTCGACAGCGATACGTGATGACGGCCCAGCCTTCCTCCGGCGCCTTCCACGGCCGCGAGCATGTGTTGCCGGTGCGAGTCTACTATGAGGACACCGACTTCACGGGCGTGGTCTATCACGCTAGCTACCTGCGCTATTTCGAGCGGGGGCGGACCGAGTTCCTGCGCGCGGCCGGGGTCGAGCATGCGGCGCTGCTCGCGCTGCCCGAGCCGTGCGCGTTCGCCGTCACCCGCATCTCGGTCGCCTTTCGCAAAGCCGCGCGGGTCGACGACGCCCTCGAAATTCGCACCCTCTACCGGTCGGGGAAGGGTGTCCGCATCGAGGCGGCGCAGCGTATCCTGCGCGGCGGCGAGCTGATCGCCGAGGCGGAAGTCGAGGTGATCTGCATCCGCCTGGACGGGCGACCGCGCCGTCCGCCGCCAGAGCTCACCGAGCGGGTTGCGCCGTTTCTGACGCAAACCGCGCCATAGTTTCACCATCCGCGGGCGCCATCGCCGGCCTCGCCGTTCCTCAGGAGACACATGGATCCCAACGCCGCGATAACGCCCGAGACCTTCAACATCGTCCACCTGTTCCTGGCGGCCGACTGGGTGGTGAAGGGGGTCATGATCGGGCTGGGGTTGGCGTCGCTGTGGTCCTGGGCGGTGATCATCGACAAGTTCGTGCGCTTCACCGTGCTGAACGGGCAGGCCAATCGCTTCGAGCAGGAGGTCGGCTCCGGCCGGGCGCTCGAAGACGTGGCCCAGGCCGCCGGCGAGCATCCGCGGGCGGCGCTGCCGCGCATGCTGCAGTCGGCGCTGCGCGAGTGGCGCGAGGCCAGGGCCAAGGGCCTGCTGTCGGGCGCACAGTCGGACACCCAGGCCGCGTTCCTGGTGCAGCGGATCGACCGGGTGCTGGGGGCGCTCATCGCTCGCGAAAGCCAGCGAGTGGAGGATGGCCTCGGCAGCCTCGCCATCGTGGCGACCGCCTCGCCGTTCATCGGCCTGTTCGGGACGGTCTGGGGCATCATGCACGCGTTCCAGGCGATCGCGATCGAGAAGAACACCAACCTCTCGGTGGTCGCCCCGGCGATCGCCCAGGCCCTCTTCGCCACCGCCATCGGCCTGGCCGCCGCGATCCCGGCCTACATCGCCTACAACAAGTTCTCCACCGACGCCGGCAAGTTCGCCGCACGGCTGGAGGGCTTCGCCGACGACCTCGTCACCGCCATCCAGCGCCGCTTGGCCGAGCGGAGCGCGTAGCAGGATGGCGCTTTCGATCCACGATCCTTATCAGGCCGGTCGGCGTGGACGTCGCGCCCGCCGCAGCGCGCTGTCGGAGATCAACGTCACGCCGCTGGTCGACGTGATGCTGGTGCTCCTGATCATCTTCATGATCTCCGCGCCACTGCTGACCGTCGGCGTGCCGCTGCAGCTGCCGAAGACCGAAGCCGGCGCGATGCAGGACCAGAACGAGCCGCTGACGGTGTCGATCCGCGCCGACGGGCGGGTCTTCCTGAACCAGACCGAGGTGCAGTTCGCAGCGCTCTCGCCAGCGCTGCACGACATGGTCGGCGCCGGCCTGACTCGGCCGATCTACGTGCGGGCCGATGGGCGCGCCTCCTACGCCATCGTCGCCCAGGTGATGGCGGCGATTTCCGCGTCCGGCTTCGCCAACATCAACCTGATCACCGACACCGGCGGGCCGTCGTCGGGGACCAAGCCAGCGACGACGTTGGGCCGCATCGACGAAACCGCGCCGAGCAGCGCCGCGCCATGAGTGGCCTGGCGATGGCCCCGCCTCGAGACAGCCGCCTGCCGGCGCTCATCGCTGCCGTCGCGCTGCATGCCGCGCTGTTCCTGGCCGTGGTGCTGAGCCCGAACAAGCCGCCGCCGCCGATCGGGTCCTCGGTGCCGATCAATATCGTCTCCAGTGCGCCGTTCACCGACACGCGTCAGGCGCTCCAGGCGCCGCAGACCCAGGCCGCCGCGGCGCCGCAGCCGACGCCCGCCGCCAAGCCACAGCCGCCCGCCCCAGTCGAGGCCCCGCCGGCGTTCACTCAGACGGTCCCGCAGCCGGTCAAGGCGCAGAAGCCGCTGACACCGCAGCCGTCGCAGCACGCGACATCGCCGGCCTCCGCCGCGGTCGACTTCAACCGCATGCAACAGATCATCGACAACGCGCAGCGCAACGCCGGCGCCAAGGCCTCCGGGTCCCAGCGCGGCCCCGCCCGCGCCGAGACCGCGCCGCAGGCCCGGCCCGACGCCGGCCAGGGCGTCTCGCAGAGCGACCTCCTGGGTCTGCAACAGCTGCTCGAGCGACTGTGGAATCCCAACTGTGATGTCGCCGGGGGCGCGGCAGTGAAGCTGAGAGTCAAATTCATTGTCAGCCTCAGCGGCAACCTGCTCGGTGCGCCGGATGACGGCGGCCTCGAGCATTCCGGCGATCCGGTCGTGGCCGCGGCGGCCAGGCGAGCGCTGGATGCGGTCCACGAGGCGGCGCCCTACAGCCAGCCCTATTACGGACAATCGATCGTCGTGAACTTCGACGCCAAGGAGGCCTGCGCCAAGCGATGAGACACCGACTTCGCGCCGCGTTCGCCGCGCTGGCTCTGCTTTTTGCAGCCCCTTTCGCCGCGGCGCCGGCGATGGCGGACATCACCGTCGACGTGAACCAGGCCGCCGTGCAGCCGCTGCCGATCGCTATCACCACCTTCGGCGGCCCGCAGGTCGGGGCGCAGATCTCACAGGTGGTGAGCGCCGATCTGGAGCGCTCGGGCCTGTTCCGCCCGCTCGATCCGGCGACATTCCACGAGCAGCCAGACGTCAACGTGACGCCGGGCTTCGACGCCTGGAAGGCGATCAGCGCCCAGGCGCTCTTGGTCGGCGCCGTGTCGAGCGGCGCGGACGGACGGCTCAGCGTCGATTTCCGGCTCTGGGACGTCTACGCCGGCGACCAGCTGGTTGGCACTCGGCTGACCGCGACGCCGGATAGCTGGCGCACCATCGCCCACCAGATCGCCGACGCGGTCTACAAGAAGCTGACCGGCGAGGACGGCTATTTCGACACCCGCGTGGTGTTCGTCGCCGAGAGCGGGCCCAAGACCCACAAGGTAACGCGGCTGGCGATCATGGATCAGGACGGCGCCAACCCGTCCTATCTCACCGACGGCTCGGCCATGGTGTTCGCCCCGCGCTTCTCCACCAAGCGTCAGGAGATCACCTACATGGTCCTGCGGCCAACCGGCGCCAGCATCTATTTGAAGAACCTCGACACCGGCCGCGAGGAGGTGCTTGGCCGTTTCCCGGACATGACCATGACCATGGCGCCGCGCTTTTCGCCCGACGACAGCAAGGTCGCCTTCGCCGCCGAGAAAAACGGCGCGGTCAACATCTACGTCATGGACCTGGTCAACCACGCCACCCGCAAGCTGACCGACAGTCTGGCGATCGACACCTCGCCATCGTTCTCCCCCGACGGCGGCCAGATCGTGTTCAACTCCGACCGCGGTGGCTCGCCCCAGATCTATGTGATGAGCGCCTCGGGCGGGGCGGCGCATCGGATCTCGTTCGGGTCCGGGCGCTACAACACCCCGGTCTGGAGTCCTGACGGCAAGCTGATCGCCTTCGTTAAGCAGGAGGGCCAGACCTTCTCGATCGGCGTGATGAACCCCGACGGATCGGGGGAGCGCATCCTCACCACCAGCTACTTCGCCGACGAGCCGGTGTGGGCGCCGAACGGGCGGGTGATCATGTTCGAGCGCAAACTCACGGACGGCGCATCGCGGCTCTGGACCGTCGACCTCACCGGCCACATCCAGAAGGACGCCAACTATCCCTATTCCGGCTCCGACCCCGCCTGGTCGCCGCTGCTGCACTAGCGGCGAAGATTGAATCGGCTGAAATCGATGCGGAACAGAACAGGCATAACGGTATTGTTGTTGTCAGGGGACGGAGGCCTTTGTGTCCGATGGGTGTGTGTGGGCCTGCACCTGCCTCTTCAAGGAGACGCGCTATGAATCTTAGCTCCGGGACCCTCGTTCGCTTGGCCGTCGGCGGGCTCGCCGCCGCGACGCTGGCGGCCTGCGCCTCGCATCCGCCGCCCCCGCCCTCGCAGCCGATCCCGCCGCCGTCAGCGGAAGCCGGCCCCCCGCCGCCGTCCGAGCCGGGTCCGCCGCCCGGACCGCAGGGCCCGATCCCCGGAACGACCCAGGACTTCGTCGTCAATGTTGGCGACCGGGTCTACTTCGACTTCGACAAGTCGGACATCCGCGCCGACGCGCAGCCTATCTTGGCTGGCCAGGCGCAGTGGCTGCAGCGTTATCCCGCCGTCCGGGTGCGGATCGAAGGCAACTGCGACGAACGCGGCACGCGGGAGTACAACTTTGCCCTCGGCGCTAAGCGCGCCGACGCGGTGCGCGACTTCCTGGTCGGCCACGGCGTCGCGGCGGGTCGCATCGCCACCATTTCGTACGGCAAGGAACAGCCCGTCGACGGGGGTCACGACGAAGACGCGTGGGCCAAGGACCGCAACGCCCACACCGCGATCACCGAAGGCGCGCGGTAGCCACGGCAGGTAGGTAGGGAAGCGCCGATGCCCGCTCGCACGTACATGCAGAAGGCGCCGGCGTTGGCCGGCGCCTTCCTGGCGGTCGTCCTGGCCGTCGCCGCCCCGGCGATGGCCCAGGTGCCGCTCGACCCGCTCGACGACCACTCGGCCAAGCGGCTCGACCGGATGGAGCAGGCGCTCAAGGAGATCAGGGCGATCGTGTTCCAGGGCCGTGAGACCGGCAAACCGGTGGTGGTCGAACCGGCCGACACCGACAGCGAGCTCACTGCGCTGACCCAGAAGATCGACGATCTGCAGCAGGCGGTGACCCATCTGACCGGCCAATTGGAGTCAGCCGCGCACGATGTCGACGAGGCGCACCGCGAGGCCGACGCGCTGCGCGAAGAAAACGGCGCGCTGACGGCCCGCGTCGCGGCGCTGGAGCAGAAGGCCGCCCAAGCCGCACCGCCCACAGTCGCCGTAGTTCCACCCGACGCCACGCCCCCCGTCCCGACCGATCCGGCCGCGACGATGGCCGCGGCCCGCGAGGCCTACAACGCCGGGGATCTGGCCGCGGCCGAGACTGGGTTTCGTAACGTCGCCGACCACTATGGCGCAACGCCGCGGGGCCTGGAGGCGAAGTACTTCCTCGGCAAGATCATGCTGAAGCGAGAGGCGTTCGCCGACGCCGCGGCGATGGACCTGGGCGTGGTGCGGCAGTGGCCGGCGACGGCCTGGGCGCCCGATGCGGCGCTCGACCTCGCCCGAGCCATGGTCGGAATGAAGGAAACCCGCGAGGCCTGCGGCGTGCTGACCGAGATCGATGGCCACTATCCCAAGGCCAGCGCGGCTGTCCGCGCCGGCGAAGTCGATGTGAAGGGCCAGGCGGGGTGCGCGGCGGGCTGACCGCCGCCGCGCCGGCGATGGCGCCCTTTTCCATCCAGCCGATGATCGGCATGGACCGGCTGAATGGGCCTGACCGGCCGCCGATCTGTGTCGCGCTTTCCGGCGGCGGGGATTCGCTGGCTCTGCTGCACTTGGCGAAAGCCTGGGCCGATGGCGCCGGACGCTCGCTCGTCGCTTTGACGGTGGACCATGACCTGCAGCCGACGAACGCCGCCTGGAGCCGGTTCGCGGCGGAGCGCGCTGCGCGGCTCGGCGTCGGGCACCGCACCCTTGTCTGGCGGGGCGCCAAGCCGCCGACCGGACTTCCCGCCGCCGCGCGGGCGGCCCGCCACGCCCTGCTGGCGGCGGCCGCCCGATCAACCGGCGCCAGGGTGATCCTGATGGCTCACACGGCCGACGACCTGATGGAGGCGGAGATCATGCGGCGGATGGGCGCCAGTACGCCCTCACCCCGGTTCTGGTCGCCTTCGCCGGCGTGGCCGGAGGGCCGCGGCGTGTTCCTGCTGCGGCCGCTGCTCGGCCACCGCCGCGCCGACCTGCGGGCTCTGCTCGTCGGCCTGGGCGAAACCTGGATCGACGATCCCGCCAACGACGACCCACGTTTTTCGCGGACCCTGGCGCGCCGTCGGATTACCGGATCTGCGAGCGCGCCGGCGCCGCCGGACGAGCTGGCGCCGCCGGCCGGTTGGCGCGCCATCCAGCAAGGGCTGGCCGGTGAGTTCACCGCGCCGCGGGAGTTATTCGCCGCCGCGGATCGTCGCCTGATCGGGGCGCTGGCGCTGTGCGCCGCCGGAACCGCACGGCCGCCGACGCCCGTCGCGCTGGACCGGATCGCAGCCCGAATCGCCGGCGACGACTTCACCAGCAGCCTCGGCGGGGCCAGGATCGAAGGGCGCGGCGATCGCATCCAGGTCTTTCGTGAAGCCGGCGAGTCCGTGCGGGGCGGTCTGCAGGCGGCCGACCTTCCGCTCGGCGAGAGCGTCTTCGATGGCCGCTTCCTGGTCGCCGCTCACCGGCCCGGATACCGCGTCACTCCGCTGCGGGGCCACGCTGCGCGGCTGCGCGGCATCGAGCGGGAGCGGCTTAAGGCGATCCCCGCGCCGGCCAGGGGCGCGCTGCCGACGCTCATCTCGCCATCGGGCGGAGTCTTCTGCCCAATCCTGGCGCCGCACAGCGCCGTCGCGATGGCGCCGCTTGGCCTTGCTCGTCTCGAAGCGGCATTGGGCGCTGTACAGGACGAGGCGACCGCGCATCTGGGCGTTTCTGGCGGGCAGGCGCCTTGAATCATGGCGCTGGCGCGCCTTGAAAACACTAGCCTTTTCGCCTTCTCACTCGCGGCGGCGATGTGGCGCGTAGCGAAATTAACTTGGGCCCCCTAAATTGGGACTTCGATCCAGTCGAGGCCGTTGGAATGAACCTTCGTAATCTGGCGATCTGGGGCGCGATCCTCGTCGCCGCGGTCGTCATCTACAGCGTGATGCAGGGCCAGACCCGAGGCGGCGCTTCACCGACCGACATCGCCTACTCGGATATGTTGGCCAAGATCGACTCCGGCGACATCGCCAAGGCGGATGTCGGCGACCCGGCGATCGTTGTCACCGACAAGGGCGGGCACGAGTTCCGGGCCTTTGGTCCGAAGGACAATCTGGTGCTGCAGCAGCGCCTCGCCGACCACAAGGACATCAAGACCTCGTTCCCGCCGAACAGCCCGAACCTCCTGCTGTCGTTCCTGTTCCAGATGGCGCCGCTGCTGCTGCTGTTCGGGTTGACGCTGCTGTTCATGCGCCAGATGCAGGGCGGCGCCCGCGGCGCGATGGGCTTTGGCAAGTCCAAGGCCCGCCTGCTCACCGAGAACAAGAACCGCGTCACCTTCGACGATGTCGCCGGCGTCGACGAGGCCAAGGAAGACCTGACCGAGATCGTCGACTTCCTGAAGGACCCGGCCAAGTTCCAGCGCCTGGGCGGCAAGATCCCGAAGGGCGCGCTGATGGTGGGACCCCCTGGCACCGGCAAGACGCTACTTGGCCGAGCTGTCGCCGGCGAGGCAGGCGTACCGTTCTTCTTCATCTCGGGCTCCGACTTCGTCGAGATGTTCGTCGGCGTCGGCGCCAGCCGCGTGCGCGACCTGTTCGAGCAGGGCAAGAAGCACGCGCCGTGCATCATCTTCATCGACGAGATCGACGCTGTCGGCCGGCACCGCGGCGCGGGCCTGGGCGGCGGCCACGACGAGCGCGAGCAGACGCTCAACCAGCTGCTGGTCGAGATGGACGGCTTCGAGTCGAACGAAGGCGTCATCATCATCGCCGCGACCAACCGGCCCGACGTGCTCGACCCCGCCATCCTGCGCCCCGGCCGCTTCGACCGCCGCATCACCGTCCCCCGCCCCGACGTGCGCGGCCGCGAGGAGATCCTGCGCGTGCACGCCAAGCGCACGCCGCTGTCGCCCGACGTCGACCTCGAGATCCTGGCGCGTGGAACGCCGGGCTTCTCGGGCGCCGACCTCGAGAACCTGGTCAACGAGGCCGCTCTGCTCGCCGCGCGTCAGGACAAGGACGCGCTCAACATGGTCGACTTCGAGCTCGCCAAGGACAAGGTCTACATGGGGACCGAGCGGCGCTCGATGGTCATCTCCGACGAGGAGAAGCGCACCACGGCGGTGCACGAGGCCGGGCACACGCTCATCAGCGTGCTCATCGAGCACCACGATCCGGTGCACAAGGTCAGCATCATCCCGCGCGGCCCCGCGCTGGGCGTGACCTGGTACCTGCCCAAGGACGACCGGCACAACCTGGCCAAGGATCAGGCCGAGAGCAGCATCGCCGTGGCCCTCGGGGGCCGCATCGCCGAGGAGATCATCTTCGGGCGGATGACCACCGGCGCGGGCAACGACATCGAGAAGGCGACCGAGATCGCCCGGAAGATGGTCTGCGAGTGGGGCATGAGCGAGAAGCTCGGGCCGCTGGCCTACGGCAAGAAGGAAGAGTCGATCTTCCTCGGCCGCGACTACGGCCAGCGCCAGCAGGACTACTCCGAGCAGACCGCGCAGGAGATCGACCAGGAAGTGCGGGCCATCGTGCAGCGGCAGTACGTGCGCGTGAAGGACTTCCTTTCGCGCGACCGGGACAAGCTGCAGATGCTGGCCGACTCGCTCATCGAGCGCGAGACGCTCGACTCCGAGGAGATCGCCGCCGTACTGGAGGGGCGCGAGCTGCCCAAGCGCGAGCGCCTCGTCATCCCGACCTACGCCGAGAAGGACAAGCAGAGCAAAGAGAAGCGCCGCGTCGCGAGCATCTTCGGCGGCCCGCCGAAGCCTGCTACCAGCGGCAGCTGACGGCCCTCAGGCTCCACCTTGCCGGCAGAGGTTGCCGAGACTACGTTCTCGCACCCTCCCATGCCCACGAAGATCGCCATCAACGGTTTCGGCCGCATCGGCCGGTGCATCGTCCGCGTCCTCGCCGAGCGCGGCATCAAGGACCTCGACCTGGTCGCCATCAACGACCTGACCGACGCGAAGACCCTCGCGCACCTGTACAACTACGACAGCGTGCACGGCCGCGCGGCGCACCCCGCGAAGGCACTCGAGGGGGCCATCGACTTCGGCCTGTGCAAGCCCAGGATCATCGCCGAGAAGGAGCCCGGCAAGCTGCCCTGGAAGGACCTGGGGGTCGACATCGTGCTCGAGTGCACGGGCCTGTTCACCGACAAGGAGAAGGCCTCGGCCCACGTGAGCGCGGGCGCGAAGAAGGTCATCATCAGCGCCCCGGCGAAGAACCACGACGTGACCGTGGTCCTGGGCGTGAACACCGAGGCCTACGAGGCCGGCAAGCACCAGATCATCTCGTGCGGCTCCTGCACGACCAACTGCCTGGCCCCCGTGGCCAAGGTGCTGCTCGACAGCTTCGGCGTGCAGCGCGGGCTGATGACGACCATCCACTCGTACACCAACGACCAGCCCGTCCTCGACATCCCGCACCGCAAGGGCGACCTGCGCCGTGCGCGCGCGGCTGCCGTGAACATGGTCCCGACCAGCTCCGGCGCGGCCAAGGCCTTGGCCGAGGTGATCCCCCAGCTCAAAGGCAAGTTCGACGGACAGGCCATTCGCGTCCCCACCGTGGATGTGAGCCTCGTCGACCTGACCCTCGAGACCGAGCGCGCGGTCACCAAGGACACGATCCACGCGGCGATGAAGGCCGCCGCCGAGGGATCCATGAAGGGCATCCTCGAGTACACCGAGCTGCCGCTCGTGAGCGGCGACTTCATCGGCAACCCTGCCTCGTCGATCTTCGACGCGACCATCACCCAGGTCATGGGCGACCGGTTCGCCAAGGTCTTCGCCTGGTACGACAACGAGTGGGGCTTCTCGAACCGGATGGTCGAGCTCGGCCAGCTCGTCGCCTCGAGGCTCTGATGAACCCCCTGCAGGGCATCCGGTCCATCCGGGACCTCCCCGTCGAGAACAAGCGGGTCTTCATCCGCGTCGACTTCAACGTGCCGCTGCAGGGCGGCGCGATCACCGACGACTCCCGGATCCGCGAGGCTGTGCCCACCATCAAACACGCGATCGACCGCGGTGCGCGCGTCGTGTGCGCCAGCCACCTGGGCCGGCCCAAGAAGGGGCCCGAGCCCAAGTACTCGCTCGAGCCGTGCGCCCTGCGCCTGGCCGAGATCCTGGGCCAGGACGTGACCCTG
>DATNIH010000135.1:0-20424 GCA_035604515.1 Caulobacteraceae bacterium
CAGTTCGCCGAACGCGCGGCGATCAACGCGCCGATCCAGGGCGCGGCGGCCGACGTGATCCGCCGGGCGATGATCCGTATGCCGGCGGCGCTGCAGGCCGAAGGGCTGCGGGCGCGGATGCTGCTGCAGGTGCACGACGAACTGGTGTTCGAGGCCCCGGCTGAGGAGGCTGAAGCGACGTGCGCCGTCGCCAAGCGGGTGATGGAGCGCGCCACCGACCCGATCGTCCAGCTGTCTGTCCCGCTGGTGGTCGATGCGCGGGCGGCGTCCAACTGGGACGAAGCGCATTAGCGAGTCCGGAAAGGCTGGCGCGCGCCGCAGGCGCAGTATTTTACCGCAGAGGTCGCGGAGAAGGCGCGGAGGTTGCAGAGGGCCTGTGCGCGTCTCCGCGTCCTCTGCGCCTTCTCAGCGACCTCCGCGGTTATACTTTGGGGCGCCTGCGGCGCGCAGGACTTTGGCCAGGCGGGCGGAACCCTGCGGCAGCTTGTCAGGGCGGCGTCGCAGAACCAAGTTCATCAATTAAAACAATATATTATAACGCGATCACGGAACCTTGACGGCCCGCGTGGGCGTCTATAGGTTCCGCGCCGACTTGGCCGGGCCGTTGGCATGGACGCCGAGGGCTCGCCACAGTGGGCGAAGGCCGAAACCGTTCATGTCGCAGCCGGACGACGAGAGCCAGGAGGCGCTCAAGCGCCTCCAAGACCGGCTCGACACGTTCGACGGTCAGCGCGCGCCGAAGGCCGAAACCGGCGGCTCGGCCGAAAGCTCGATGGGCGACGGATATCGCTTGCTGGGCGAGGTGATCGGCGGCGTGCTCGGGGGGCTCGGACTTGGATGGGTGGTGGACCATTTCGCGCACACCACGCCGTTCGGCATGGTGATCGGCCTGTTGCTGGGAACGGCGGCGTCGGCCTACGCCGCGGTGAAATCGGCCGAACGGATGGGCCGGGCCGCGGCGAAGAAAGGGGACTGAGGTGTTGATGGCTGAGATTCAGCCCATGGAGCAGTTTCTGATCAAGAAACTGGTCGCGATCCCGCCGATCAACGTCGGCGGCGTCAGCGTCGACCTCTCCATCACCAATTCCGTCGCCACCATGATCTTCGCGGCGGCGCTGATCTGCGTTTTCTTCCTGGCCGCGGGGCGCGGCAAGGTGGTGCCGGGGCGCGTGCAGGCGTTCGGCGAGATCCTCTACGACCTGGCCGACAAGGGCCTCACCGGCCCAATGATCGGCGACCGCGGCCGTCCGTTCCTGCCCTACGTCTTCACCCTGTTCTGCATCATCGCGGTGCTGGACATCTGGGGCCTGGTGCCTGGTCAGTTCACCGTCACCTCGCAGCTGTCGGTGACCGTCACGCTGGCGGTCCTGACCTTCCTGATCGTGCTGACGGTCGGGTTCATGCGCAACGGCCTCGGCTTCTTCAAGCTGTTCGTGCCGGGCGGCGTGCACTGGGGGATGCTGTTCATCCTGGTGCCGATCGAGATGATCTCGTTCATGGTCCGGCCGGTGACGCTGTCGATGCGACTGTTCGGCAACATGATCGGCGGCCACGTGGTGATGTACATGTTCGCCAGCTTCGTCGTCGGCATGGCGGTGTTCGCCCTGCACGTCGGCGGCATCGCGACGCTCGGCTTTCTCGGCTCGGCGCTGTCGCTGTTCATGGTCGTCGCACTGTTCGCGCTGGAACTGATCGTGGCTTTCCTGCAGGCCTTCGTCTTCGCGGCGCTGACCTGCACCTACCTTTCCGATGTCGTGAACCTCGATCACGGCCACTGACCCAACCTAAAAACTAGGGGACCTCGACCTTATGGAACCAACTGTTCACGCCGCCCGCCTGATTGGCGCGGGTCTGGCCATGACCGGCCTGATCGGCGCGGGCGCCGGCCTTGGCATCCTGTTCGGCAACTACCTGCAAGCGGCCATGCGCAACCCGTCGGCGGCGGCCAGCGAACGCGGCATGCTGTTCCTCGGCTTCGCGGTGACTGAGGCCATGGGCATCTTCGCCCTCGTGATGGCCTTCATCATCCTGTTCGTCTGACGATGGCCGCCGCCGACGCGGCCGCCGCTGCGGGGCAGAGCTCCGGAGGGCTGCCGCAGTTCGATCTCAGCCAATGGCCGGGCCAGATGGTCTGGATGCTGATCATTTTCGGCATCCTGTTCCTGCTGTTCCGCTTTGTCTTCGTGCCCAACGTTGGCGGCGCCATCGCCGCGCGGGAGGACAAGATCGGCGGCGACATTCACGAGGCCCGGCGTCTGCGCGACGAAGCCGAGGCGCAATCGAAGGCGGCCGCCGACGAGTTGGCGCAGGCCCGGGCTCGCGCCCAGCGGCTTGCGGCTGACGCCAAGGCCGCAGCCGGGGCCGAGACCGCCCGGCGTCAAGCCGAAGAGGAAGCCCGGCTCGGCCAGGTGCTGGCCGAGGCCGAGGACCGTATCAACGCCGCGCGCGCCGAGGCGATGACCCACGTGCGCGGCATCGCCGCCGAGGCGGCCGACGCCATCGTCACGCGGCTGACCGGCCAAGCGGCCGGCGCGGACGAGGTCGAGCGCGCGCTGGCCAGCGTGAGCTGACGGGGAAGGTCCGATGGAACTGTTTCAGGACGCGCACTTCTGGGAGGCGGTCGGCCTCGCCGTCCTCGTCATTGGGCTGATCTACCTGAAGGTCCCGGGCATGGCGCTGGCGGCGCTGGATGCGCGGGCGACCAAGATTCAGGCCCAGCTCGACGAGGCGACCAAGCTGCGCGAGGAGGCCGAGCGGCTGCTGGCGGAGATCAAGACCCAGCGCGAGGCTTCCGAGCACCAGGCCGCCTCGATCGTCGCCATGGCCACGGAAGAGGCCGCGCGCATGGCGGACGAGGCCAAGGTCAAGCTGGAAGAGCAGATCGTGCGCCGCGGCCAGATGGCCGAGCGCCGCATCGCCCTGGCCGAGGCCCAGGCCGCGGCCGAGGTGAAAGCCGCCGCCGCCGACCTCGCCGCCGAGGCGGCCGAGGCGGTGCTGAGCGCCCGCCTCGCCGCCGCCAAGACCGACCCGATGGTCGACCCGGCGGTCGCCGCCCTGGCCACGAAGTTCCGGTAGGCTCAAGCCGTCGCGGGTATCCGCTCGGCGCTGTAGGCCTCGACCACGTTGACGCCGAGCCGCACCACATCGGGCGGCGCGACCCAGCGGTCCGGTCCCGCCGCGCTGAAGGCCTTGAAGCTCGCCAGCTCGGTCACCGACTCGGACTCGTCGGCGTTGAAGTTGATGAACACGTGCACGAACTCGTCGCCGGTGCGGCACAGCGTATAGGCGATGCCGGGCGGGCGCTTGGCGCGCAGCTCGTCGAACACGGCGCGCGACAGCCGCTCGTTTTCACCCGCTACAGCGAGAACCCCGAGTTCCACGTCCGCCTCTGCCTCGCCGAAGGCCGCCCGGTGCTGGCGATCTCGGACCCGCAGTTGCCGCGCGACTATGTGGTGCTGCTGGAGCGGCGCGGCGGCGAGATCGCCGTCATCCGCGACTATCGCCACGCGCCGTACGTGGCCGAGGCGGTGGAGCTCGAGCCGCTGGACTGAGATTCATGGGCCTTCATCTGAAGCGCTCGGGTGGCGGAGAGTCAGCAAGGTTCGTGGACAATCTTCTTCTTCCCGCTTGCGCGGGAGGGGAGGGCTATCGCCGCCCACGGCGGCGCAGTTTCACCGCGAAGCGCACGCGCCTGGGCAACAGCATGCGCTCGAAGCGCAGCACCGCTTGCCAGGCCATCGGGACGACTTCGGGCTCGCGGCGCAGCAGCCGGCGGACCGGGAACAGGATCTTCGGGTGGCGTCGCTGCAGGCCGATGAATTGGCGCCGCGCCCGGAACGAGCCGCGCAGGGTGATCACTAGCCCGAGCGCCAGGATCGGGGCGCCAAGGTGGCCGGGCAGCACCGTGCCGACGCCGCCGATCGCCATCAGCCCATAGCCGGTCCCGATCGCCGTCCAGCGACCGACCCGTCGCCACAGAGGCAGGGCGGCGACGGCGCGCACGCGATTGGACGAGAGCAGGCTCGCGACGGACATGGCTACCAACGATGGGCGGACAGCGCGGGGAGGTGCGGCGTCCGAAGCCAGATATGGCTCAGATTGGTTTCCGAAGTAGGGCGCCCGCCGCCGGAATCGGTCAGCAGGCGATGAAACGCCGCAGCTGTGGCGCCCCGGCCTCAGCGGTGTTGCCGGACGCCTACGCCGTCCACTTCAGCCGGGGCTTCCTAGCCGCCGCGGTCTCATCGAGCCGGCGCAGAGGCGCCGTGAACGGGGCGCCCTTGAAGCGGGCGACGTCGCCGGCCTTGGCGGCGGCGGCGAGACGCAGCACGGCGTCGCAGAAGCGGTCGATCTCGCTCTTGGGCTCGGTCTCGGTCGGCTCGATCAGCATCGCGCCGTGGACGACCAGCGGGAAGTACATGGTCATCGGGTGGAAGCCCTCGTCGATCAGCGCCTTGGCGACGTCGAGGGTCGAGATGCCGGTGTCTTCCAGCCAGGTATCGTCGAACAGCGCCTCGTGCATGCACGGCCCGTCCGGGAACGCCGCGGTCAGCGCGCCCGAGAGCCGCGCCTTGACGTAGTTGGCCGCCAGCACTGCGTCCTCGGCCACCTGGCGCAGGCCGTCCGAGCCGTGGCTCATCATGTAGGTCAGGGCGCGGACGTACATGCCCATCTGGCCGTGGAAGGCGCAGAGCCGGCCGAACGCCTGCGCCGCCTCGCCCTCGTTGCGCTCGATCAGGCGCCAGCCTTCCTCCTCGCTCACCACCCACGGCGCCGGCGCGAACGGCGCCAGCGCCGCGCTCAGCACCACCGGACCTGCGCCTGGCCCGCCGCCGCCGTGAGGCGTGGAGAAGGTCTTGTGCAGGTTGATGTGCATGGCATCGACGCCAAGGTCGCCGGGGCGGACGCGCCCGACGATGGCGTTGAAGTTGGCCCCGTCGCAGTAGAAGAACGCGCCGGCCGCGTGCGTGAGCCGGCTGATCTCCATGACGTCGCGCTCGAACAGGCCGCAGGTGTTGGGGTTGGTCACCATCACCGCGGCGACGTTGGGACCGAGCTTGGACGCGAGGTCGGCGATGTCGACGCGACCATCGTCGGTCTGGGCGATCTCGACCACCTGGTAGCCGGCCATCGCGGCCGTGGCGGGGTTGGTGCCGTGGGCCGAGACGGGCGCCAGCACGGTGCGCCGCGCGTCGCCCCGCGCCTCGAGGGCCGCGCGAATGGCCAGCAGGCCGCACAGCTCGCCGTGCGCCCCGGCCTTGGGTGAGAGCGCCACCGCCGGCATGCCGGTCAGGGTCTTCAGCCAGTGCGCCAGCTCGTCCATCAGCGCGAGCGCGCCCTGCACGGTCGACTGCGGCTGCAGCGGATGGATGTCGGCAAAGCCCGGCAGGCGCGCCATCTTCTCGTTGAGGCGCGGGTTGTGCTTCATCGTGCACGAGCCCAGCGGATACATTGCCAGGTCGATGGCGTGGTTCTTCTGGCTGAGGCGCACGTAGTGGCGCAGCGTCTCGGGTTCGGAGAGGCCTGGCAGGCCGATCATGGAGGTTCGGACCAGGTCGCCGAGATCCGAGGCGTCGAGCTCGGCCTCCGGCAGGTCGACGCCGGTCTTGTCCCAGCCGTCGAGCTCGAAGATCAGCGGCTCGTCCTGCGCCAGGCCATGACCCCGGCCTTCCGGCGCGGCCTGGTTGGGGATCTCGATCTCGGGGCGGGTGGGCCGCCCGACGGCGAGCACAGTCATTGGGCGAGCTCCCGGGTCAGGGCTTCGGCGAAGTCGGCGATGTCGACGTGGGCGGTGGTCTCGGTGGCGCAGACCAGCAGCACATCGTCCATGCCGCCGCCCGGATCGAGCCGGGAGACCGGTACGCCGGCGATGATGCCGTCGGCGGCCAGCGCGTTGACCACCGCCGCCGCCGGTTTGGGCAGGCGCACCGCCAATTCGTTGAAGAACCGCGGCGTCAGCACCTCGACGCCGGGGACGGCCGCCAGCGCGCCCTGCAGCAGCCGGGCGCGGGCGTGGTTGACCATCGCCAGCCGCCGCAATCCAGCTTCGCCGAGCAGCGTCATGTGGATGGTGAAGGCCAAGGCGCAGAGCCCCGAGTTGGTGCAGATATTCGAGGTCGCCTTCTCGCGACGGATGTGCTGCTCGCGGGTCGAGAGCGTCAGCACGAAGCCACGCTTGCCCTCGGCGTCGACGGTCTCGCCGCAGAGCCGGCCCGGTATCTGCCGCGTCAACGCCTCGCGGCAGGCGAACAGGCCGACATAGGGGCCGCCGAAGGTCAGCGGGTTGCCGATCGACTGGCCCTCGGCGACGGCGATGTCGGCGCCCATCTCGCCGGGCGACTTCAGCAGGCCGTAGGAAATCGCTTCGGTGGTCACCACCACCAGCAGGGCGCCGGCGGCGTGGGCGGCCTCGGCGATGGCGGAGACGTCGGTCACCGTGCCGAACACGTTGGGGGTCTGCACCACCACGCAGGCGGTGTCAGCGTCGATCGCCTCGATCACCGCCGCCTCGGCGTCGACCGCGGCCGCGAGGCGCTGGGTGGCGACGCCGGCGGTGTGCGCCAGCGTCCAGCAGGCCTCGGCGTAGTGCGGATGCAGGCCGCCGGAGAGCACGGCCTTGGAGCGGCGGGTGGCCCGCGCGGCCATCATCACCGCCTCGGCGCAGGCGGTCGAGCCATCGTAGAGCGAGGCGTTGGCGACCGGCAGGCCGGTCAGGGACGCCACCTGGGTCTGGAACTCGAACAGCGCCTGCAGCGTGCCCTGGGCGATCTCGGGCTGGTAGGGCGTGTAGCTGGTGAGGAACTCCGAGCGCTGGATCAGGTGGTCGACGCTGGCCGGCACGTGGTGGCGATAGGCGCCGGCGCCGCAGAAGAATGGCCCTGCCCCCGCCGGCCGGTTGCGCGCCGCCAGCCGGCCCATCGCGCGCTCGACTTCCAATTCGCCCTGGTGCGGCGGCAGGTCGACCGGCCCGGCGAGGCGCGCGGCCGGCGGAACGTCGACGAACAGCGCATCGATCGACGGCGCGCCGATGACGGCCAGCATCTCGGCGCGGTCGGATGGAGTCAGCGGCAAGTAGCGCATGGGTTCAGCCAAATCTCCCTTCCCCCTTGCGGGGAAGGGTTGGGGATGGGGGTGTCAGCTCGGTGGGGCGAGATTGGCGTGCGGCCTTCGCGGCGAAGACCCAGTCCGCACCCCCACCCCTGACCCCTCCCCGCAAGGGGGAGGGGAACTGCGCGCTCGGCGACATCACAGCGTGCTCAGGAATTGTTCGTAGGCGGCGCGGTCCATCAGGGCGTCGAGTTCGGCGGGGTTGGCGAGTTTGACCTTGGCGAACCAGCCGTCCTTCTCGGGCTCGGCGTTCACGGTCTCGGGCGTGTCCGGCAGGTCGGAATTCACCGCCACCACCTCGCCGGAGACCGGGGCGTAGACGTCGGAGGCGGTCTTGACGCTCTCGACCACCGCGAACGGATCGCCCGCCTTCACGGTCTTGCCGAGGCTCGGCAGCTCGACGAACACCACGTCCCCCAGCTGCTCGGCGGCGTAGGCGGTGATGCCGAGGGTGGCGACGTCGCCGACGGCCTCGACCCACTCGTGATCCTTGGTGAAGCGCATTCGGTCAGGCTCCGGGCTTGCGGTGGTAGCGGTGGGGAACGAACGGCAGGGAAGTGACGACGGCGCCCTGGCGCTTGCCGCGCACAATCACGCCGAGTTCGGCGCCAGGCTCGGCCAGCGCCGGCGGCACGTAGCCCATGGCGATCGGGGCGCTGAGGCTGGGCGAGAAGCCGCCGCTGGTGACCATGCCGACGACGGCGCCGGCCGCATCGACGATCTCGGCGCCTTCTCGCGCCGGCGCGCCTTCGAGCACGCGCAAGCCGACGCGGCGGCGCTCGAGCCGGCCGGCCAGCTCGCCCAGCGCCCTGGCGGCGCCGGGGAAGTCCTCGGCCTCGCGGCGGCGCTTCGAGAGCGCGAACTCGAGGCCGGCCTCCACCGGCGAGACGGTCTCGTCGAGGTCGTGACCGTAGAGCGGCAACCCGGCTTCGAGCCGCAGCGAGTCGCGGGCCCCGAGACCGATCGGCCGGGCGCGTTCGTCCTGCAGCAGCCGGTCCCACAGCTGACGCGCCTGGCCGGCCGCGACCAGGATCTCGTAGCCGTCCTCGCCGGTGTAGCCGGAGCGCGAGATGACTGCCTCGCCGCCAGCAAAAAGGGCCCGCGTCAGAGTCATGAAGCTGAGGTCGGCCGCCTCGGGGATGATCGCGGCGGTCACGGCCTCGGCTTCCGGACCCTGCACCGCGATCAGGCCGCGGTCGTCGGCCCGGACCAGTTCGCCGGCGTCGCCGGCGGCGGCCGCAATGCGGGCGAAGTCGCCCTCCTTGGTCCCGGCGTTGACGACGATCTGCAGCGCGCCCTGTTCGTCGTCGCCGATCGGTCGCCCGACCATCAGGTCGTCGACAATGCCGCCGTGGTCGTTGAGCAGCAGGGTGTAGCGCAGCTGGCCGCGCTTCAGGCCCCTTAGGTCGCCGCAGACCAGCGGCTCGAGCAGGGCGCAGACGGCCGCGTGGTCCGCCTTGGCCTCGCCGCTGGGCGCCTTCAGCCGCAGGAACGACGGACCCATGTGCGAGACGTCGAACAGCCCGCAATGCCTGCGGGTCCACAGGTGCTCCTTCAGCACCCCGTCGGCGTACTGCACCGGCATGTCGTAGCCGCCGAACTCGACCATGCGCGCGCCGGCGGCGCGGTGGGCTTCGGTGAGGGGTGTGACCTTGAGCGACACGGGAACTCCGGCAGACGATTGCAGACGGCCCCGCCATCAGGCCCGCCAACATCGCCCCCGCTGTCCCTTGGCCTGAGAGATTCCGGACCGGCTCTCGCCCGCCCTTGCTCCTTCGGCGAACCGCTCGGACCCTCAGGTCCGGCGGCGCTTTCCAGCGTTCATCAGCTCGCGCGGTCCTTTTGCCTGAGCGTTTCCGGGGCGGTTGCGCCTTCGGCGCCGGGACGAATCCCGGTCTCTCCCGCGAGAGTTGGCGCGAACCTGGGGAAGCCCGCCCAGGGAGTCAAGCCGCCGCGCGCTCCATGCGGCCGATTGCCTGGGGATCATCCAGCGCCGCGTCCACGCGCGGATCCATCACCTTGCGCCACAACGGCGGGATCAGCGCCAGCAGCAGCACGCCGGCGTAGCCGCACGGCAGCATCGCCCCGCCACCCAGCGACTCCAGCTCGTGGTAAGCCCGGGTCGAGAAGCGGTGGTGGTCGGCGTGCCGGCCCATGTTGAACAGCGCGCGGTTGTTGAGCCGCCGCCGCGTGCTCCAGGAATGGATCGGCCGCAGCGGCTCCAACCGGCCGTTCGGCAGCCTCCGGCGTGTCAGGCCGTAATGGGCGATGTAGTTGAAGGCCTCCAGCAAGGCGATCGCGAGCAGCGCCTGGCCGAGGAAGAACGCCAGCACCCGCGGGCCACAGACGCCGGCGGCCGCCACCAGCGCCGCTTCGGCCAGCGCGAACAGCACCGTGCGGTCGCCGAACCCGACCGCGCGCCGGCCGAGCCGCGCCAGCCGGGCGGCCTCGAAGTCCCACGCCTCGCGCGCCTGGCCCGCCACGGAGCGCAGCAGGAAGGCGTAAAGGCTCTCGCCGCGGCGCGCGCTGGCGGGGTCTTCGTAGGTCGCGGCGCGCCGGTGGTGGCCGTGCACGTGCGATATGGCGAACGGCAGGTCGAGCATGCCGGCGAGCATGGCGAGGGCGTAGAGCCGCTCGGCGGCATGGCGGCTGTGCGCCATCTCGTGCGCAGCGATGAAGCCGAACACGCCCGTCGCGACCCCGGTGGAGAGCGTCAGCCCGACGGCCTCCAGCAACGTCGTCGATGGCCGGGCGACGAACAGGCCGGCCCAGACGATCTCGGCCAGCTGCAGCGGGATGTAGAGCCAGGGCAGCAGGCGGTGGGCGGTCCAGCCGCCGGGTGGAACCGGCCGCTCTTCGCCCAGCAGCCAGTCGCCGACGGTGAGCACGAGCGGCAGCGCGCCGACCAGCAGGAAGGTCCAGGCGCCGCCCAGCGTCGATCCGATCGGGACCAGCGCCAGGAACGCGAACGGCGCCCAGTACTTCGCTATGGCCATGCTGACCCGTTTCGCGACATCGAGGTCCCCCTGGCGCCTCGGCGGCGCCGCCGACGTGACCGGATCCGTCTAGTGGATGCCCGAATATCGGCCGGGCGTTCACATGCGCTCGGGCGTGGCGATCCCCAGCAGGTTCAGCGCCAGTTCCAGCTGGGCGAGGCTGGCGGCGGCCAGGGCCAGGCGCGAGGCGCGCACCGGCGGCGGCGCCGTCAGGATCGGGCAGGCGGCGTAGAACTTCGAGAAAGCGCCGGCGAGGCGGTAGGCGTGCTCGGCGAGGAAGTGCGGGGCCTTCTTGTCGTAGGCCTCCGCCAGCGCATGGTCGAACGCGTCGAGCGCCAGCGTCAGCTCGCGTTCCGCCGGCTCGGCGACCTCGACCCGGCCCGCTTCGATGCCTTCGTCGGTCGCCCGGCGCAGCAGCGATTTCACCCGCACCGCCTGGTACAGCAGGTAAGGCCCGGTCTTGCCCTCGAAGCTGGAGAAGCGGTCGAGGTCGAACACGTAGGAGGTGCCGCGGAAGTTGGCGAGATCGGCGAACTTCAGCGCCGCCACCGCGACCTTCAGCGCCGTGTCCTCGAACGCCTCGGGCGTCAGCTCGCCGCCGAGGCCCGCCTCGTGCAGCCGCTCGCGCGCCTTGGCGCTGGTCATCTCGATCAGGTCGCGCAGCTTCAAGACGCCGCCGGCGCGGGTCTTGAACGGCTTGCCGTCTGGTCCGTTCATGGTGCCGAAGCCGATGTGCTCCAGCGCGTCCTCGGCGGCGTAGCCGGCAAGGTAGGCGGCGCGGAACACCACCTCGAAGTGGTCTGCCTGGCGCTGGTCGACCACGTAGAGCACGTGCTGCGGATCGAAGTAGCGCTGGCGGTCGAGGATGGTGGCGAGGTCGGTGGCGCCATACATCGCCGAGCCCTCGGACGAGACCACAATGAGGGGCGGCAGGTCGCGCTTGTCGCTGTTCCGCGCCACACGGATTATCTCGGCGCCTTGGTCGTGCACGACGAGGCCGCGGTCGCGCAGGTCCCTCACCATGTCACCCAGAAGGTCGTTGACGTCGCTCTCGCCCTTCCAGACGTCGAAATCGACGCCGAGCGCATGGAAGTCGCGTTCCAGCGCGGTGCGGGTGATGTCGGCGAAGTGCCGCCACAGCAGGCGGTAGCCGGCGCGGCCGGCCTGCAGCTCCGCCGTCGCCCGGCGCGCCCGGTCGCGGTAGGCGTCATCGCTCTTCGATCGCGCCGAGGCTTGCGGATAGATGCGGTCGAGGTCCTCCAGCGACACGGTCTGGGCGACGCGCGCCAGCAGCGGCGCCCGGGTCGTCTCGCCCGGCGCCGACTCATAGCGCTCCACGAGGTCGGCCAGCATCGGGTCGGCGTCCAGCACGGCGCTGATCAGCAGCCCCATCTGGAAGCCCCAGTCGCCGAAGTGGGCGTCGCCGACCACCTCGTCGCCGCGGAAGCGATAGAGCCGCTTGATCGCCTCGCCGATGATCGAGGCGCGCAGGTGCCCGACGTGCATCTCCTTGGCGACGTTGGGGCCGCCGTAGTCGACCAGCACCCTGCGCCTGGCGGTCACGGCGCCGGCGCCGAGCCGTGGGTCAGCGGCGATCTCGTTGGCCCGAGCCGAAAGCGCGGCGTTGCTGACAGTCAGGTTGATGAAGCCGGGCCCGGCCAGGCTCACCGTCTGCAGCCGCGCCTCGCCCGCCAGCCGCGCCCCCACGTCCTCAGCGATGTCGCGCGGCTTGCGGCCGGCGGCCTTCGCCGCGGCCAGGGCGCCGTTACACTGGAAGTCGGCCAGGTCGGGCCGGTCCGAGGGCGTCACGCGCCCGTAGCTCGCCGCCAGGCCCGCCCCGGCGAAGGCGGCCCCGACCGCCTCGCCAAGGTCGGTCCGCAGGTCGGTCATCTCACGCTGGGGCCGCTCGCCTGCGCCGTGGTCTCGCCGGCGTTGACGCGGAAGCGCTCGCCATTGCGGTTGAAGTCAGCCATCTGCGGTGTGACGTCGAAGCCGACCAGCACCTCGAAGTTGGCCCCGCTGACCTTGATGTCGGCGCGCGGGATGGTGATGCCGAACACGTCTTCGCTCTTCTCGACCCGGTCGGTCCCGGCCGGGAAGTCCACCGGCAGGTCGAAGTACTCCTTGTCGAGCACGCCGCGGTCGCGATCGGTGACGGCGACCCAGTAGCGATAGGTGTGGCGCGAGCCTTCGGCGCGCGGACCGCGGCCGAGCGCGAACAGCAGCCGCGCCTGCACCTTGATCGGCTGGTCGGACTTGTACTCGCAGTTCGAGGCCAGGTTCTCGATCTCGCCGGTGTAGCCGACGGCCGAGGCGGCCGGCTGGTTGTCGGTCAGCTCGACGTAGCGTGCGGCGTCGTAGAGCACCTTCACGTACGGACAAGGCCCGGCGTTGCGCAGCTGCGGCAGGGACAGGTTCTTGTCGCCAGTGCCCCACTCCTCGTTGCGCTTGCGGGTCTTGGCGTCGTCATCCTCCTGCTGGCCGCCACCACCGCCACCACCGCCGCCGCCACCACCGCCACCGCCGCCGCCGCCGCCGCCGTACTGAGCGTGGGCTGGCGGCGCGGCCAGCCAGGTGAGGCCGATGCAGGCGACGAAGGCGAGTTGGCTGAAGCGACGCATGGCGGGAGAGGCTCTACTGGAAGTGCGGCGGGCCGCGTGTGCCGACTGATAAAGGCATATGCGCGGCGCCGCAACGCGGCGGCGGCGCTAGCGGGCCGCGGCGGAAACGCCTAACTAGGCCAAATCATGCGTCGAACCATCAAAGTCCTGCTCGCCAGTCCCCGCGGCTTCTGCGCCGGGGTCGACCGCGCAATCCAGATCGTCGAACGGGCGATCGAGAAGTACGGCGCGCCGGTCTATGTGCGTCACGAGATCGTGCACAACCGCCACGTGGTCGACCGGCTGCGCGCAGTCGGCGCGGTGTTCGTCGAGGAGCTCGAGGAGTGCCCCGACGACCGGCCGGTGGTGTTCTCGGCCCACGGGGTGCCGAAATCGGTGCCGGCCGAGGCGGTGAAGCGGCAGATGATCTATCTCGACGCCACCTGCCCGCTGGTGTCCAAGGTCCACGTCGAGGCCGAGCGGCACTTCAACGCCGGCCGCGAGATCGTGCTGATCGGCCACAGCGGCCACCCCGAGGTGGTCGGCACCCTGGGCCAGCTGCCGCCCGGCGCGGTGACGCTGATCCAGACCGTCGAGGAGGCCGAGGCCTTCGTGCCCCGCGATCCGGGGAACCTGGCCTTCGTCACCCAGACCACCCTCTCCCTCGACGACACCGCCGAGATGGTCGAGGCGCTGCGCCGGCGCTTCCCGGAGATCGCCGCGCCGCACAAGGAAGACATCTGCTACGCCACCACCAACCGCCAGGATGCGGTCAAAGTGTTGGCGGCGCGCTGCGACCTGCTGCTGGTGGTCGGCGCGCGCAACTCCTCCAACTCGGTGCGGCTGGTCGAGGTGGGGATGAAGGCGGGCGCGAAGGACGCCAAGCTGATCGACGAGGCGGCGCACATCGACTGGCGCTGGTTCGACGGCGTCGAGACGCTCGGTCTCACCGCTGGCGCGTCGGCGCCGGAGCTGCTGGTGCAGGGCGTGCTGGCGGCGCTGAACGAGCGCTACGACATCGAGATCGAAGAGATCGCCACCCGCCAGGAGACGGTCACCTTCAAGCTGCCGCGGGCGATCGCGCCGCGGGGCGGGGCGGTGAGACCGCACAGCATCGCCATCTCAGAGGCTTAAGATCCAAGCTTAAAATCCGGAAACCACGCCTGTTTTCAAGGCCTTAAGGCTGGCAGGCGTACTGAGTTGGCCGTGACGCCCGTCGCCGCCATAGCCCAGAGCGGCATTGCCGCCGCGACGCTGAAGCTCAACGCTTCGGCGTCGAACCTCGTCAACGCTAACGACACGTCGGCGCTGGGCGCCAAGGGCTATCAGCCGATCCAGGTCGACAACAGCGCCGTACCGACCGGCGGCGTGCTCGCCCAGGCGGTGACGCTGAAGCCCGGAACCATGGTGATCTACGATCCGACCGCGTCGGCCGCGAACGCCCTCGGCTTCGCCCAGGCCCCCGAGATCGATCCGATCGCCGAGATCAGCAACTCCCTCGCCGCCGGCCGCGCCTTCGCCTTCTCGGTCAAGGTGCTGAAGACCGCCGACGACGAAGAAAAGACCCTGCTCGACCTGAAGACCTAGGGGCCTAGCCACCCGCCAATCCAACCTCGGTCATCGCCGGGCTTTGTCCTGGCGATCCAAGCACGCTGGCTGGTGGGTGGCCGCGCCAAGCGCGGCCACGTTTATGACCGTGTTCTTGGATGGCCGGGGACTGACGCCCGGCCATGACCGATAGGGGGGAAGGAGCCGTGCAACCTAGAACGGCACGTCGCTCTTCGGGGCGGTTGGCGGGGCTTCGTCGGTGGAGGGTTTGGCGGGGGCCTGGGGCTTCTCGCTGGGCGAAGTCAGGATGTCGTCGATGTTGCTGGCCGCCTGCGCCGGCTTCGACTGCACCGCCTGGGCCGCAGCGGTCTTTGCGGCGATGTCGGACGAATCGTCGGCTTCCTTGGCCGAGTTGGTCGCCGTCGCGGTGACCGTCGGGGCCGGCGCCGCCTGCGGCTGCGGCAGCTCGACGATCGGCTGAGCGATGATCGCCTGGCCGGCGGCCTGGGTGTCGACCGAGCCCTGGGCCGGGCGCGTCGAGTCGCGCCAGCTGGCCTTGAAGCCGAGGCCGACGCCGCCGACGGCCGCCAGCGCGATCAGGAACGCGACCACCCCGACAACCGGGCCGGGCGGCGTGGAAACCGGGTCGCTCTCGTTCCAGGCCATGGCGAAACCCTCAAACGCGGGACCCACTAATAGCGGTAGCGCGGGTCGTCGTCAGCCGATGAATCAGGGGTCGGCCGGCGGGGCGGCGGCGCCTCGTCGTCGCGTTCGTAGTCCGGGGGTTGCTGGCGCCAGCCGCGGTCCGGCTCGGCGCGCGCGGGCGGTGGCGGGTCGTCGGCGCCGTCGTAGTAGCCGCGCTGGGACCCGTCGGAGTAGCGGCCGCCGTGGATGACCACCGGCCCGCGTCCGTCGCCGCTATCGATCTCGGCGCGGTCGTCCTCACGCGGCGGCGGCTCGTCGGCTGCGTCGCCGCCAGCGCGCCGGTCGCCGGGCCCCATGTCGTCGCCGGGCCCGCTGTCCGGCGGCTCGTCCTCGTAGGCGCCGTTGGTGTCTTCCTCGGAGACGGTCTGCAGCGACGGTTCTCCCGGTGGCTCGGCCACCAGCCAGGGGAAGTCGCGGCTGGGCAGGTCCTTCTCCGCGACGCTCATGAAGCGATGCCAGATCGCCGCCGGCAGCTCGCCGCCGGTGACCTTGACCATCGGCGCGCCGTTGTCGTTGCCGACCCAGACCGCGGTCAGCAGGTCAGGCGTAAAGCCGACGAACCAGGCGTCGCGCCAGTCCTGGCTGGTGCCGGTCTTGCCGGCGGCGGGGCGGCCGATACCCGCGCTGGTCCCGGTGCCGCCGGTGATCACGCCCTTCAGCATCTCGACCATGCGCGTCGCATAGAGCGGATCGAGCACCGGCGTCGGGGCTGACGTGGCGTGGGCGTAAATCAGGTCGCCGCGGGTCGAGTGGATCTCGCTCACCAGATAGGGCTCGGTGCGCCCGCCGCCGTTCTGGAACACCTGGTAGCCGGTGGCCATCTCCAGTGGTGTCACCTCATAGGCCCCGAGCGCGATCGACGGGCCGGGATGAGGCGGGATGTCGGTGAGGCCGAGCCGGCGGGCGAAGTCGGCCACCGAGTCCGGTCCCACTTCCAGCGTCAGGCGCACGGCGACGGTGTTGAGCGAGCGGGCCAGGGCCGAGGCCAGCGTCACCGCGCCGGCGTAGCCGTGGCCGTAGTTCTCGGGGTTCCAGCCGGCGTAGCTGATCGGCGCGTCCTGGCGGATGTCGGTGGGCTTGGCGCCGCGCTCGACCGCCGCGCCGTAGACGAAGGCCTTGAACGACGAGCCGGGCTGGCGGTGCGCCTGGACGACGCGGTTGAACGGGCTCTTGTCGTGGTCGAGGCCGCCGACCATGGCCAGGATCGCGCCGTCCGGCGCCAGCGTCACCAGCGCGCCCTGGCTAACCGACCGATGCGCGCCCTGCTTGGCGATCACGTCGCGCAGGCTCGCCGTGCCCAGCGTCTGCAGCGCCGGATCGATGGTGGTCTTCACCACCAGATCGGGCGCGGCCCCATTGGCGAGTTGCGCGGCCTCGGCGGCGGCCTGGTCGAGGACGTAGCCCTCGTCGCCCTCGCCAACATGAGGCGCCGTGTACAGCACCGGCGTGGTCGCCAGCGCGGTAGTGAGGTCGGCGTCGCTGATCCAGCCCTCGCCGCGCATGGTCTCGAGGATGTGGTGGCCGCGGGCGACCGCGCCCTGCATGTCGTTCGTCAGCGCCAGCCGGCTCGGCGCATTGGGCAGGCCCGCCAACACGGCCGCCTCGGTGAGCGTGAGCTGGCTCGCCGGCTTGCCGAAATAGGTCTGCGAGGCCGCGTCCAGCCCGTAGGCGCCGTCGCCGAAGTAGGTGCGGTTCAGATAAAGTTCGAGGATCTCGTCCTTGGACATGCCCTGTTCGAGCTCCCAGGCGAGATAGGCCTCCTGCACCTTGCGCTTCAGCGACTGCTCGCGCTTGAGGAACAGGGTGCGCGCCAGCTGCTGGGTCAGGGTCGAAGCGCCTTCGACCGAGCGCTGCTTGCGGAAGTTGGTCTCGACCGCGCGGGCGATGGCGTGCAGGTCGATCGGGCCGTGCTGGTAGAACCGCCGGTCCTCGGCCGCCAGGAACGCCTTGGGTACATAGGCCGGCAGCTGGGCCAGCTTCACCGGCTGGCCGTATTTGGCGCCGCGGGTGGCGATCAGCTTGCCGTTGCGGTCGAGGAAGGTCATCCCCGGCGAGCGGCGGACGGTCCACAGCGCCTCGCGCGATGGCATCGGCGGCGCATCGGCGATGTAGCCGTTGACGATCACCGCGCCGACCACGCCCGCCACGACGACCAGCGCGAGCAGCGTGCAGGCGACGATGACGGCGATGCGCAGCCCCGGGCGCTTGCGACGCGCGGGAGGCTGGACGAGCGAGGCTTGGCCGGATGGGGAGGTCACGCGAACCGGAGGGTGAACGGGCAGGACTTAGAAACTGATAAAGCGCGCTTGAGTGTGGCGGTTCAATGCCTGGGCGCCGCGATCGGCGCGCCGTGGGTCTGGGCTTCGGCCAGCAGCGCGCCGCAGTCGGCGTCCTTGGCGGTCCCGGTGGCGATGAACGGCAGGATGGCCGCGAACGGCGAGAGCGTCGCGCCGAGGAGCGCCGCGGCGCCCAGCTGCGGGCCGGCCTTGCTGAAGTCGATGCCGAACCTCGGATCGTTCAGCCGGCCCTTCAGCGTGATCGGCGCGGCGATGCGCAGCAGGCGGAAATGCTTCGGCTTGCCGCTGATGGCGAGGTTCAGGGTCTCGTTGCGCAGGTCGATCACGCCGCCGCCCTGGGCCTGCACGTCAGCGGTGTCGACGATCAGCCGCTGCGCGGTCAACACGCCGTCCTGGGCCCGGAACTCGGCCACCGCGCAGCGAACCGGCGTCGGCTTCTGGTCCTTCGAGAGGTAGAGGAACAGGCTGCGGCCGACGTCGAGGCCGAGCAGCTCGGCGAACAGCCGGCGCATCTGGCCGTGCGTGATCGCCACCGCCACCACGCCGTTGGCGCTGGCGGCCGCGGCGCGGACCGAATCGCCGGCGCCCGAGAGCCGCGCCCGCGCCTCCAGCGCGCCCTCCATTGCCGACGGGCCGGCGCCGCGCTTCGGCAGCAGTTCCTCGACCTTGGCGTGGGCCAGGGCGAGGTCGATCGACGTCAGCGGCGTCGCGCCGCGGGCGTCGAGCCGGACGCGGCCCGAGAGCGCGCCTTGCGGCAGCCCCAGCGAGAGCGGATCGACCGTCAGCAGCCCATGGTCCAGCGTGGCGTGCAGCGCCATCTCGCGGATGGGCAGAGGGCCGGCGTCGACGCTCTCGGCGCGATAGCGGATGTCGGCGTCGGTATGGCGGATGCGGGCGACGTCCAGATGGGCGTCCGGCAGCACCCGGCCCTCGGCGGAGAGCTTCGCCGCCGTGGCGATCTGCTTGGCCGAGACGATCGTTCCGCGGAGCGCGGCGCGCGGCGCGCCGCCGATCACCGGCGTCAGGTCGGCCAGCTTCAGCCGTTGCGAGGCGAGATCGCCGATGACGTCGGACCGGCCGTCCTGCTCGGCGACGGTCAGGTGACCGGCGATGTCGGTCGAGCCCAACCGGCCACGGATGCCGGTCAGGTCGGTCGTGTCGCCGTGGCGGCTCAGATGCACGGTCACATCGTAGGGCGGCGAGTTGGGGGTCGCGACGCCGGTCAGGTCGTAGAGGTCGGCCACGTCGTCGCCGGTCACCCGCCCGCTCGCCTGGAACACGGCCAGGTCGAACGGGCGCGGAATGGTCCCCTGCGCCACGATGTGGGTGTCGCCGGCGCGGATGTCGGTCCGGAAGGGATAGGGCTTGTCCGGATCGACGTTGATCAGCGGCCCGCCCAGGATCTGGGCGGTGAACGGCGCGCCGTTCAGCGTTCCCCGCCCGGCCAGGATGAAGTCGCCGCGGCCAAACCCGACGATCTGTTCGTTCGATGAAACACGGCCGCTGAAACTCAGCCGTCGCCGTGCGTCCGCGAGCGTCATCAGGCCGTTAGCGATGGTGAAGTGGCGGATCGGCGGCAGCTTCAGCGGCGAAGACGCCTGCGAGCCGCCGAACGTCCAGTTGTCGCGCCCGCTCTCGTCGCGCACCAGGACGAGGCTCGGACGCTCGGCGTCGACCAGGCTGAGCACGAACTGGCCACGCAGCAGCGACTTCAGGTCGATCGCCAGCGTCAGGCTGGGCAGCTTCGCCATCTGGCCCGCGCCGGCCCAGGCCGGCTGCGCGACGCTGACGTCGCGGGCGGTCAGGCTCGGCGTCCACGACCAGGCATGGCCGGTCAGCGCGCCGTGGATCACCACGCGCCGCTGCAGCCGGGCCGAGGCGTAGTCGTCGATCGGGCCGCGCAGCCAGTTCCACTGGAACACCGCGACGAAGACGGTGAGCGCGAGCAGCAGCAGCGACGCCGCCGCGCCCAGCCAGCGCACCGGCGCGGGGATATCGCGCCAGCTGCGGCGCGGCGCGCGCGCCGCATCGGGCGGGGTGACCGGCGCGGCGGGGCCGCGTGGCGCCGGCCGGCCGGCGCGGCCCGATCGACGCCCTGGCGGGCTGGGGCGCGGACGCGGCGCGTCCGGCGCGGGTCTCGGATTGGGCTCGGCCATGCGCCTTCAACGCGCGAGCGAGCACTCCGGCCTCAGACGACCAGCGAGATCAGCCAGTCGCCGAGCGCCGGCAACAGCACCCGGTCTGCCGCCATGAGCACGATGATCACGATCATGGGGGAAAGGTCGAGCCCGCCCAGCGTGGGGATGATGCGGCTGACCGGCCTCAGCAGCGGGCGGTTAATTCGTTCGAGGAAGCGCACGACCTGGTTGGCCATGCGGTTTCTCATGTTGATGACGTCGAAGCTCACCAACCAGGTGATGATCACATAGGCGAAGATCGACCAGATCACCGCCTGGATCAGGTAGTGCAAGACGAGGAACAGGAATTGGATCAGCGCAACCATCGGTCCGGGCCGGCCAGCGAGAGGCGCTAGCTATCCTGCGCCGCCCCACCCGGCAAGGCGCGTCGCCGGCAAGGGCCTCCCGCCGGGTAGGGTCTCAGTTTCCCAAATCCGCTAAACGCTTCTTTTAGGCGCCGCGCGGTCCGCGCTCGGCTGGCGTGGCGTTGTCCTCGACCTCGCCCGTCGCGACGTTCGCGACCATGATGGCCGCGCCGATCACGTCGCCTGGGCGCTTCTCTCCGCGGGGGCCTCTAGGCATCGTCCCTCGCTGGAACGGGCATTGCTCGAATGCGCCGGGCGCTCGCGATGAAATCGAAACCACGGGCCTGAGGATGCTTGGCGCTCCAGATGCCGGCGAAGATCGCGATAAACGCCCCAGCCATGCCAGCTATCATCGTGGTCGCCAGGGCAATCGCCCGTAACTCAGATGGCGCCATGTGGCTCATGAGGCGGACCATACCGCCGACCTGGAGTCCGCGCCATGCTTGTCAACGGCGGGATTAGGGAGGCTGAGACACCAGCCCCGCCGGGCCGTCCTTGACAGCCAAGGGCGCCCGCCTTTATGTGCCGCGCCCTTCGCCCAGGCGAAGTGGGGCCGTAGCTCAGTTGGTAGAGCGCCTCGTTCGCAATGAGGAGGTCAGCGGTTCGATTCCGCTCGGCTCCACCAGGTTTCT
>DATNIH010000136.1:0-3338 GCA_035604515.1 Caulobacteraceae bacterium
CATGTTGTCTGCGATGACGCCGGCGATCTGGCGGCCCTTGCCGCAGCCGGTGCCGTCGCCGAGGAAGAAGCCTCGGCGGAACTGGACCGCGCCCTCGGTCCCGTCCGCCACCAGGATCACCTGATGAGCGGCCTCGCCGAGCCGCCATGAGCCGGGCAGGGTGCTGGAGTGCGCCTCGCCGGCGTAGATGATGGTCTCCAGCTGCGCGTCCGAGACCAGGCCATCATCGATCATCCGGCTCGGCAGGATCGGACGATAGCTTGGGGCCGGCGGCGCGACCGAGGCCATCGGGCCGGATTCCACGAGGGCGGAGGGGTGAGGCTGGGCCTTCGGGAAGGCGATGCGGCCGAGCGCATAGGCCTGGTAGAGGCCGACGTCATGGCCTTCGCCTGACCAGTCTATCGCCTCATAGGCCAGCGGCGCGGTCGATCCCAGGAAGCCGAGCCGGGTGGAGGGGGTCGCCAGCGCCCGGGCGCGGGGCGCCAGGAAGGCGACGGCCGAGACCGCGCGAAACTGGCGCGGCTGGGCGGTCGGCCGGGGATCCAGCGAAGCCGCCAGCTTGGCGGCATCGGCCAGGGTCTCGCAGACCACGACCTGGCGAGGGGAGGGGGCCTCACCCTGGCCACGGTCCAGCACCAGCAGGCCGGTCTCGACCGACGTGCCGTGCTTGGCATAGGCGCGTGGGGGAAAGGCCAGGGTCGCGGCGATGCGGCCGCGCAGAGCCAGGGCGCGCATGGCGCCGGCATCCTCGAAGATGCGCGCGGGCACGATCGCCGACAGGCGGCCGCCTTCGGCCAGGCAGTCGATCGCGGCGTTGAGGTGCGCCTCGAGGTGCTGGAAGGGCGGGTTGGCGATGACCGCGTGGAAGCTGCCCGACGAGGGCAGCAGGTCCTTCAGATGCACCGCGTCATGGCGCGTGCGCGAGGCCGTCGGGAAGAGGCCATCGAGGAGGGCCGCCCGATGCGGCGCAAGCTCGTTGAGCTGCAGGCTCGCCCCGCAGGCCTCGGCGATGATCGCCATCAGCCCGGTGCCGGCGGACGGCTCCAGCACCAGGTCGGCCGGGCGGATCTGCGCCGCCGCGACGGCGAGGGCCGCCAGCGCCGGCGGCGTCGAGAACTGGTCGAGCGCGACCTGCTCCTCGCTGCGGCGGGTATGGGTCAAGGTGAGGTCGGTGACAGTGGCCAGCAGCGCCGCGATCTCGGCCGGCGCGTCTTCCAGGCGGCCGATCTGCGGGGCGAGCCGCCGCAGCTGGAGCACAAGCGCGGCTTCAATCGCGTCGTAGGCGTCCCGCCACGACCAGGCGCCGTCCGCATCCGCGCCGCCGAACGAGGTGGTCATCACCCCCGCCACCAGCTTGCGGTCCAGTGCGCGGGAGCGGTTGAGGTGCGGGACCAGGGCGCGCGCGGCGGCCAGGGTGTTGGCGGCCTTGTCCGAGCACTCACCGAGACCGAAGAGGGGAAGGAGGGCGTTCATGGGAAGCTTCCGGATCACCCGGGGCGGAGGGCGCCTCCCTCCAGTCCCGCCGGGCTCGCGAAGCCCTTTCCCTGCCTCCCGCCTTTCGCCCGGGGCCGCGGCCCGCCCCCGAGCGTCCTGGTTTCAGGGAAGCAAAAGAGCCCCCCACCCGAAGGCGAGGGGCTCTCAAGGCTCAGGCGGCGATCTGATCGACGGTCTCGCCCGGGGTCGAGCCAGGCGACGGGTCCTCGACGTCGTCCGCGGAGGCCTCGTCGGCCTCCTCGGCGATTACGGTCCCCGCCGATTCCCACGACAGCACCGCCGGCGCCCATTGCCGCTCGGCGGCCGCCTCCGCGACGAAGGCGACCAGTTCGTCCTTCTTCAGGGTCTTGGCTCGCGGGTCGTCCACCTCCATCTCGCCCAGCAGCGCCAGCAGCTGCTTCTTGCTGTGGACGGCCAGGTAGTCCGCGTCCGGGGTCCAGTGGGCGCAGATGTCGGCGGCGCACAGTTCGGCGATCTCCCCCGCCTCGGCTCGGGCCGCGTGGCGGATCGAACCGGTGCGGGCCTCCCGAACATTGAGCGAGATGGCCACCAGTTCGGCGAGCAGGGCCATCTTCTCTCCGTGCGCCAGGGTCTCGACCCAGGCGATTGGCCGAAGGCCCGACGCCTTGTAGTCGGCCCGGCGGGCTTCCAGCCGTCCGCGCACCTCGCCGTCCAGCGCCGGGATCGCCGGCGTCTGGCCCCGCGAATAGCGGGTCGCCGAGATGGTCACGGCCGAGGTTTCCGAACTTACCCCGCCGTGCAGCGCCAGGTGCTTGAAGAGCTGGGCCAGGAGCGCCGTCAGCGCAGCGCCGGGATTGTCCGCCAAATCACGGATCAGGCCGCGGGTGGCCACGTCGGTTCGGGTCTCGTGCAGGACATGGCTGGCGCCGACGACGTCGACGTCAGCCTGAGGGACCTCGACGTCATCATGGGCGCGCCCATAGCGCCCGCCGGCGGCGAAGCCGCCATCCGCCTCCTCGCCATCCTCCTCCTCTTCGCCCTCTTCGGCAGCAGGGGCGGGGTTGGCGTAGAAGCTCGCCGCCACGCCGGTTTCCGCGTCCGGAAAGAGGATGACCGCGCCCAGCGTGGCGCGCCCAAGCGGGATGTGGGCGACCTCCATCCTCGCATGCAACGCCAGCATGACCGTGTCGGCAGCGTCCTCGCCACTGAGATCGGTCTCACGCAGGTCCGCCGTCGTGATGGCGGCGTGCTGCTGGGCGGCCTTGTAGGCGACCTTGGTCTCCTCGGTCAGGTCGCCCTGATACACGTAGGGCAGGTTGAAGAAGCCATCCGGCGCCCGAAAACCCTTCTCGCCGCCGATGAAGACCGCCAGACCCGCGGTCTGGAACGCCTGGACGATCGGCTCGGCCCGGCCACGCCAGAGTTCGGAAAGCATCTCCGGGTCCAGCAGGATGTCGGGCAGCTCGCCGAACAGATCGCTCTCCACGCGCCCGCCGGCGGCGGTGTAGCGCGCCATGCCGACCAGGGCGAAGCGGGCGTCGGTCACGTCCGTGCGGGTCCGCTCGACGCGGCTCGAGAGCTGATAGTCCTGGAAGTAGCCATCCAGGGCGGTCTGGGCGATGTCGCCCTGCTCCTTCTGGTCGGGGATCCGGGCCAGCTGGCGCGCGTGCTTCAGGTTGATCTTGCCCTGGCGCAGGGCCTTCAGCGCCTTGGGGTGAAGCCCGGCCAGCGCCGTCAGACGCCGGATCTCCAGCTCGTCGTAGCCGAGCGCGCCGGCGATCGCGCTCGAGTCCATCTTCGACTTGCGCATCTTGCCGATCGCCACGATCACGTCGGCGATGTGGATCGGCCAGCGCTCGGCATTGGTCAGCACCGCCGCGGCC
>DATNIH010000137.1:0-16219 GCA_035604515.1 Caulobacteraceae bacterium
GGCCGACGCCCAGACGTCCGCGCCCGGGATCGGCAGCATGTACCGGGGCTGCAGCGCCGGGGCGAACGGACGCCAGGCCGGCGCGATCGGCGCGGCGAGCTGGCCATGGGCGAAGATCCTGGCGTCGAAGTCGGCGAGGAACTCGTCGAGCGACAGGTCGTAGCCGTGGAAGATCAGCGTCGCCCCGACGCCGGCGGCCAGGAAGCACAGGCCAGCCAGGCCCAGCAGCCACAGGCGCGGAGGCCATGCCAGGGCGCCCGACAACCTGGCCAAGCCGCACGCCGGCATCCACCCGAGCGCCAGGGTGATCGCCAGGCACAGGCCGAATACCGGCGTGTCCTGGAACAGCAGCAGCCGCCCGCCCGGGCCGTCGAAGTGGGTGTGCGCCGACGAGCCCAGGGCCGACAGCAGGCACAGGCCCAGCAGGATCCAGACGAAGGCGAGGCGGCCGAACGGTGGTCGCAGCCCGAACCGGCCGCGGGCGACGGGGTCAGCCGTTTCGCTCTGATCGGTCGGCGACACGGCTCCCCCCGAGTCGCCCCGTCGCGACTCTCGTCGGACCATGCGTAGACGCTAAGCCGCGCGCTCGGCCAGCCCCGAGATCGCCGGCCGGCTACCGCCCCTTGTTCGGGTTGATCAGGTATTTCTCGCCGGTGGTCTTCTTGTTGTAGGCGGCCATGATCTCGGGCTGCAGGGCCTCGGCGAGGGAGATCTCGGCGGTGTAGTGGCTGGCGAAGGTGGTCTTCAGCTCGTCGGCGACGCGCTGGCGCAGGCGCTGGTTCTCGGCCGGTCCGACCTTGATCAGGAACGGCGTCAGCAGGAAGCCGCCCAGGCCCCACGACATGCCGAAGGCTCGGTTCAGTTCGGTCGGGCCGGTGTCGAGGCCGCCGTAGATGTAGACCTGCTTGTAGGTGGTCGAGCCGTAGCGGCTGTAGGCGCCGCCGGCGCGCTGGTTGGCCGCCACCTCCATGCCGGTGAGGATTTGCCCGGCCAGCTTGCCGCCACCGATGGCGTCGAAGGCGATGGTGGCGCCGGTGGCCGTGAGCGCGGCGATCAGGTCCTCCATGAAGGTCGGGGCGGAGCTGTCGACCACGCACTTGGCGCCGATGCCCTTCAGCAGCGCCGCCTGTTCGACGCTGCGCACGATGTTCACCAGCTCGACGCCGTCCTTGAGGCAGATCTTGTTCAGCATCTGGCCGAGGTTGGAGGCCGCCGCGGTGTGGACGAGGGCGGTGTGGCCCTCCATCCGCATGGTCTCGACCATGGCCAGCGCGGTGAGCGGATTGACGAAGCAGGAGGCGGCGTCACGGGGCGTCGCGTCGGCATGCACGGCCAGCGCGTCGGCGGCCTTTACGGCGCGGTATTGCGCGTACATCGCGCCGCCGAGGATGCCGACGGTCTTGCCGACCAGGGCCTGAGCCTCTGGCGACGATCCAGCTTCGACCACCACGCCGCCGCCCTCGTTGCCGACCGGCAGCGACTGGTCGACGCGCCCGGCCATCGCCCGCATGATCTGCGGCGGGATCTGCGCGGTGACGACGGCTTCGTCGCCGGCGCCGGTGACCTTCACAGTGGCGAGATTGGCCGGGCCCAGCAGCAGGCCAAGATCGGACGGGTTGATCGGCGTCGCCTCGATCCGCACCAGGATCTCGTCCGGTCCCGGCGTCGGGATCGGAACCTGGACCAGCGACAGTTCCAGCTCGCCGCTCGCCTTCACCAGCGAGCGCAGCTGCAGCCCGACGCCACTGTTTCCGTCAGCCATGATGGTCTCTCCCTTCTGCTCCCCTCCCCCTTGCGGGGAGGGGTCGGGGGTGGGGGTGTCAGCTCCACGCCCGCCAAGTTTCGTTTCACAACTTAACACCAAACACCAGGCTCGCACCCCCACCCCTAACCCCTCCCCGCAAGGGCGAGGGGGACTAGATGCTGTAATCCTCGCCGCGCTCGTCCATCATCGCCACGATCAGTTCGGCGGCCTCGGCCGGCGACAGCGATGTCGTGTCGACGCAGATCTCAGGGTGCTCGGGCGGCTCGTAGGGGCTGTCGATGCCGGTGAAGTTCTTCAGCTCCCCGGCTCGGGCTTTCTTGTAGAGCCCCTTCACATCGCGCTGTTCGGCGACGGCCAGCGGCGTATCGACGTAGACTTCGAGGAACTCGCCCGCCGGCATCATGTCGCGCGCCAGCCGCCGCTCGGAGCGGAACGGGCTGATGAACGAGACCAGCACGATCAGACCGGCGTCGGTCATCAGGCGGGCCACCTCGGCCACGCGGCGGATGTTCTCGACCCGGTCGGCGTCGGTGAAGCCGAGGTCGCGGTTGAGGCCGTGGCGGACGTTGTCGCCGTCGAGGATGTAGGTGTGGCGGCCCATCGCCTGCAGCTTCTTCTCGACCAGGTTGGCGATGGTCGACTTGCCGGCGCCGGAAAGGCCGGTGAACCACAGCACCGCCGGCTGCTGGCCCTTGGCCGCCGCGCGGGTGGCCTTGGTGACGTCCAGCGCCTGCCAGTGGATGTTCTGCGCCCGGCGCAGGGCGAAGCGGATCATCCCGGCGCCGACGGTGCCGTTGGTGATGCGGTCGATCAGGATGAACCCGCCGGTGTCGTGGTTCTCCGTATACGGATCGAACGCCACGGGCTGGTCGAGGCTGATGTTGCAGACCGCGATCTCGTTCAATTCCAACTGCTTGGCGGCCAGGTGCTCGAGCGTGTTGACGTTGATCTTGTACTTCTGCTCGGTGATGGTGGCCGAGACGGTCTTGGCCCCGATCTTCAGCCAGTAGGAGCGGCCGGTCAGCAGCGGCTCCTCGCCCATCCAGACGATGGTGGTCTCGAACTGGTCGGCGACCTCGGCCGGCGCATCGGCGGAGACGATGATGTCGCCGCGCGAGCAGTCGACCTCGTCTTCCAAGGTCAGGGTCACCGACTGTCCGGCCACCGCGAGATCGAGGTCGCCATCCTTGGTGACGATCCGGACGATGCGGCTTTCGCGGCCGGAGGGCAGGATGCGCACCCGGTCGCCCGGCCGCGCTGCGCCCGAGGCGATCTCGCCGGCGAAGCCGCGGAAGTCGAGGTTGGGCCGGTTGACCCACTGCACCGGCAGCCGCAGCGGGCCTGCCTGCAGCCGGGTCTCGTCGATCTCGACCGTCTCCAGGTGCTGCATCAGCGTCGGGCCGCCGTACCAGGGCGTGGCGGCGCTGGCCGAGGTGATGTTGTCGCCCTTGAGGCCCGAGATCGGGATGGCGAGGATGTCGGTCAGGCCGATCTCGGCGGCGAAGGCGCGGTAGTCGGCGGTGATCTTCTCGAACACCGCAGAGTCGTAGCCGACCAGGTCCATCTTGTTCACCGCCAGCACGATGTGACGGATGCCGATCAGGCTGACCAGGAACGAATGGCGTCGGGTCTGGGTCAGCACGCCCTTCCTGGCGTCGATCAGGATCACCGCCAGGTCGGCGGTGGAGGCGCCGGTGACCATGTTGCGGGTGTACTGCTCGTGGCCAGGGGTGTCGGCGACGATGAACTTGCGCTTGTCGGTGGAGAAGAAGCGGTAGGCGACGTCGATGGTGATGCCCTGCTCGCGCTCGGCGGCGAGGCCATCGACCAAGAGGGCGAAGTCGATCTCGCCGCCCTGGGTGCCGATCCGCTTGGAGTCCGCCTCCAGCGCCGCCAGCTGGTCCTCGAAGATCAGCTTGGAATCGTAGAGCAGCCGCCCGATCAGAGTGGACTTGCCGTCGTCGACGCTGCCGCAGGTGATGAAGCGCAGCAGCGACTTGCGCTGGTGCGCCTCGAGATAGGCGTCGATGTCGGTGGCGATGAGATCGCTGACGTGGCTCACAGTCTAAACCCGCTCATCCCGGCGAAGGCCGGGACCCAGGAAAGATTCAAAACATTCAACACGAAGAGCACGAAGCTCACGAAGGGGCGCTGCGCGCCCACTAGTCCCGGCGAGAGCGTGGTCGGATTGAACGCACTTCGTGCGCCTCGTGTCCTTCGAGAGCTTTGTGTTGGAATCGGCTCTCGGCCGCCGCGCGCTGCGCCGAGTCTTGCCTGGGTCCCGGCCTTCGCCGGGATGAGCGGTAGTATGGACATCAGAAATACCCCTCGCGCTTCTTCTTCTCCATCGAGGCGGACTGGTCGTGGTCAATCACCCGGCCCTGGCGCTCGGAGGTGGTGGCGAGCAGCATTTCCTGGATGATCTGCGGCAGGGTCTCGGCGTCGCTCTCGACCGCGCCGGTCAGCGGGTAGCAGCCCTGGGTGCGGAAGCGGATCTTGCGCAGCTGCGGGGTCTCGCCGGGCAAGAGCCGCATGCGCTCGTCGTCGACCATGATCAGCTGGCCGTCGCGCTCAACCACCGGCCGCTCGGCGGCGAAATAGAGCGGCACGATCGGGATGCTTTCGAGGTGGATGTATTGCCAGATGTCCAGCTCGGTCCAGTTGGAGATCGGGAACACGCGGAAGCTCTCGCCCGGCCGCTTGCGGGCGTTGTAGAGCTTCCACAGCTCCGGGCGCTGGTTCTTGGGGTCCCAGACGTGCTGCGCCGTGCGGTGGGAGAAGATGCGCTCCTTGGCGCGGCTCTTTTCCTCGTCGCGGCGGGCGCCGCCGAAAGCCGCGTCGAAACCGAATTTGTCCAGCGCCTGTTTCAGGCCCTGGGTCTTCCACATGTCGGTGTGCAGCGGGCCGTGGTCGAACGGATTGATGCCGCGCGCGAGCGCTTCGGGGTTCTGATGCACCAAGAGCTCGAAGCCGAGCTCCTTCGGCATCCGATCGCGCATCGCGTACATTTCCTTGAACTTCCACGTCGTGTCGACGTGCAGCAGCGGAAACGGCGGCTTGGCCGGATAGAACGCCTTGGCGGCCAGGTGCAGCATCACCGAGCTGTCCTTGCCGATCGAATAGAGCATCACCGGCTTCTCGCACTCGGCCACCACCTCGCGCATGATGTGGATGCTCTCGGCCTCGAGCCGCTGCAGGTGGGTGAGCCGGACCGGCGACAGTTGCGCCGAGGCGCCGGCTTGCGGGCCGGCGGGTAGCGGGTCGGCGCGCAGGGTCGTGGATGACATGAAAGCTTGTTCCGGCCTTGCCTGAATTGCTCCGCCGACCGCGCTTCATCGACTGCGGTCGGCCGGCCAGCCCTATGGCGGGTGAGTTAAGCGACGGGCCGCGCTTGTGCAAGATGCGCGCGCGGCCCGGCCTGCGGCCCAGCGCCGTTGGCGAACCGGCTTTGCCCGGAAGGCGCGCCGCGTTATTGCAATCTCGGCGCAAACTTGGGCCCGGCGCCCGGATGGTTCAGCTTGAGCGGCGCCCCAAAGGTTCGATCGTACGCGAATGGCCGCTGAGCGACCCAAACCCCTGAGCTTCACCTCGGTCAAGGCCGACGGCATGCCGGCGGTGGAAGTTCCGCAGGAACCGTCGCCGGCTGCCGCGCCTCCAGCCGAGGACCTGGAGCTGACCGCGCCGGCGCCGCAGGCCCAGGCCGCGCCCCGAGCCCAACCGCCAGCCCAGCCGCCAGCTGCGCAACGCAAGGGGCAGCCGGTCGCCACGCGCACCGCGGTGGTCGCGCCGACGTCCCAGCCGCCCGCAGCGTCGCTGCAGCCGGACATGGTGCTGAACCGCATGGCCGAGCCGACGGCGAAGTCGGGCGGCGTCTATCTGCTGGCCGGGGTCGCCAGCGCGATCTGGGCAGCCGCCGTCGCCGCGTTCGCGTTCGGCTACGCGGCCCGCAGCCCGGGTTTCGGCTTCACGCCGCTGACCATCGCCTTCCTGGCGCTGATCGCCGTCGCGCCGATGGGCCTGATCCTCGCCTGCGCCTTCGTGGTCGCCCAGGCCCGCATCCTCACCGCCGAGGCCAGGCGGGCCAAGCGGCTGACCGATCAGCTGATCGGCCCGACCGCGCTCGCGGCGGCCCAGGCCGGGGCGGTGGTCGAGGCGATGCAGGGCCAGATCGCGGTGGCGACCGAGGTCGCCAATCAGGCGCGCGATCACCTTGGGGCGCTGCGCGAGGCCATCGCGATGGAGACGGAGCGGCTGGCCGAAGCCACCGCCCACGCCTCGCGCACCGCCATCACCCTGGTCGAGACGCTGAGCAAGGAGCGCGGCGAGCTCAACACGCTGGCGCTGACGCTGGACGCCCGCTCCGCCGCGGTCACCGACGCGATCAACCGCCAGTCCCACATGGTGACCGAGGCCGCGGACCTCGCCGAGGTCATGCTGCGCGAGGCCGAAGCGGCGCTGGCGGCGCGCGCCGCCGATCTGGCGGCCGCGGCCGGCGAGGCGGTCGACGTTTCGCGGGTCGCCACCGAGGATCTCGGCCGCCAGGTCGCCCGGCTGGAAACCGCCAGCGGCGGCGTCGGCGACCAGATGCGGGCGCTGGAGGACGGGCTCACGCACCAGCGCGCGGCGCTGGTCACCGTGGCCCACGCGCTGCGGGCCGAGCAGGAAGACTTCGCCACCCTCACCGAAAGCCGCACCGCCGCGCTGGCCGAGTTCCTGGCCAACGCTCGGGTCGACGTCGCCGATCTCAACGAGGCGACCAGTATCGGCGCCGGCGCGCTCAGCGAACTGATCGGCGAGGCGCGGGCCAAGTTCCGCGAGCTGGCCGAGGCGGCCGGCGGCGAGCGCGACGCCTTCGCCCAGGCCGCCGAGGGTACGCTGAAGAACCTCTCGGAAGCCGGGGCCCGGGAGCGCGAGCACCTGGAAACGGCCATGCGCTCGACCATCGAGGCGCTGTCCGCCGCCGCGGTCGAGGCGCGGGAGGCGGCCGATGTCCACGCCGAGGCGGCCCGGGCAAGGGTCGACCTGCTCAACGAGGCCGCGTTCACCGCCGGCCAGAAGGCCGACCAGGTGTTCGACACCCGGCTCGACCAGGCCAAGGGCATCATCGAGCAGTCGGCGCAGCTGGTGGAGGACGCCGGCAAGGAGGCCTCGCAGCGCCTCGAAGCCCAGGTGGCGGCCGCCCGCGAGTCGATGGATGGTCTCAACGCAATGATGGACCAGGTCGCCGAGCGGGCCGCGCGGCTGCCGGAGGAGACCAACGCACGCACCGGCGAGATCAAGGCGGCCCTGGACCGCGGGCTGGAAGACCTGCTGTCGTCCGCCCGCCGCGCCGCCGAGGAGACGCAGGCGATCGACCAGGCGTTCCAGGAGCGGGTCCGGCGCAACTACGAGATGCTGAGCGAGGCGGTCCAGCTGATGGGCGTGGTGGCGCAGGGTGGGCAGAACGCCTCGGCGCTGCAGCGGCCCTCGCCGGCCGAGCGCGCCAAGAGCCGCGTCGCCGCCGCGCTGCCCCCGCGCGAACCCGCGGCGCTCGCGCCGCCAGCCGAGCCGCCCGCATCGTCCGACGCCGCGCTGCGCGGCCGGTTGAAGCTGACGCCGACGGCGACCGACGATGAGTTCAAGACGGCGTTGGACGCCGCCGCCGGCCAGCCCGCCGCCGAGGAGCCCGGCTGGACCTGGAAGGAGCTGCTGACCACGCTGGATGGGCCGGACGGCGGCGCGGCCGGGGCGCCGATCGACGAGGCGCGGCTGGGCGACATCCTGTTCGGCGAGATCGAGGCCATGGGCATCGATCCGGGCGCGCTGCTGCCCAAAGGGCGGATCGAAGAGATCGCCGCGGCGGTGCAGACCGGCGACGGGCCCGGCGCGCGCGAAGTGGTCCGCACTCTGGCCCCGGCCGCGATCCGCCGCATCGCCCGGCGACTGATCTCGGACGGCGCGTTCCGCACCCGCGTCCAGACGCTGACGGCGCGCTTCGGCGCGGCGATCGCCGAAGCGGCCCAGCGCGACAAGCAGGGCTTCCAGGCCGCCGCCCTCCTCGCCACCAACCCCGGCCGCGCCTACCTGCTGCTCGACGCTGCGTCAGGGCAGTCGGGGTAGTTCTGCGAGCGCCCGTGCGGGTCGAAGAAAAGAATTTGTCCACGAACAACACGAACAACACGAACGAAGAGGTGCAGCGACCCCGTCGGGTGAAATGGTTTAAGTAGCCATCGAGAGGGGCAACAGCTGAGGGCCGCGGTTGCGGCCCTCGAGAATCCATCCTGAACAGTTCGTGTTGTTCGTGGACAGCTTTCTTCGCTGACTCACCGCCGCACCGGCGCTTCAGAAGAAGCCTGGTCCCCGCGTTCGAGGGGAAGAGGGAGGGGTCAGGCTACCGCTTTGAACCGCAGCGGCATCGCCTTGGGGCCGGAGATGAAGTTGGAGGGGAGCCACTCGGGCTCGCCGGCCAGTTCGAAGTCGGTCATCCGGCCCAGCACTTCGCGCAGCATGGCGTCGATCTCGATGCGGGCGATGTGCTGGCCGAGGCAGACGTGCGGGCCGGCGCCGAAGGCGAGGTGGGACTCCGGCGGGCGCGAGATGTCGAGGGTGTCGGGGTGTTCGAACCTGGCGGCGTCGCGGTTGGCGGCGCCGAAGTACATCACCACCTTGTCGCCGGCGCGGATCTGGGCGCCATTGAGCTCGGCGTCGCGCTTGGCGGTGCGGCGCATGTAGATCACTGGGCTGGTCCAGCGCAGCAGTTCCTCCTGCGCGCCGGCCAGGCGCCCATCGAGGTCCTGCTTCAGCCAGGCCAGCTGGTCCGGCCGCTCCATCAGCGCCAGCAGGCCGGCGGCGAGCAGGTTGCGGGTGGTGTCGCCCCCGGCGTCGATCAGCAGCAGGAAGAACAGCAGGAACTCGGGGTCGGCCAGCTTGCGCCCGTCGACCTCGCAGGCCAGCAGCTTGGAGGCCAGGTCGTCGCCGGGCCGCGCTCGCTTCTCGACGATCAGGTTCGAGCCGTACTCGAACATCTTGCGGACCGCCTCGCCGCCGGCGCCCGGCGCCTGGGCCTCGGGCGCGGTGTGGATCGCCTCGGTCAGCTTGTAGAGCTCGCGCCCGTCGCCCAGCGGCATGCCCATCAGCTCGGCGATGACGTAGGACGGCATTTCACCGGCGACGTCGGCGACGAAATCGCACTCGCCCTTGTCCGCCACCGCATCGACGATCTGCCGCGCCAGGGCGGCGATCCGCTCGGCGCGCAGCCGGGCCGAGGGCAGCGTGAACTCGCTGCGGATCAGCTTGCGGAACCCTGCGTGCTCCGGCGGGTCCATCATCAGCATCATCTTGTAGGGACCGATGGCGCCGCTCATCCCCGCCAAAGGGTCGGCGATCATGATGGTTGGCTCGCTGGAGTAGGTCTGGAAGTCGCGGTCGACGGTCCAGACGTCTTCGTAGCGGGTCACCGCCCAGTAGCCGCGGCCGCCGGGTTCATCGTGCCAATAGACCGGGGCATTTTTGCGCAGCCAGGCGTACTGATCGTGCGGCTGGCCGCCGGCGAAGCTCGAGGGGGAGAGCAGGTCGATGCGCATGGGGGCCTCCACCAGCCCATGCTAGCGCCATGGCCCGCCCGGCCGCCACCGTCACCCGGCGTCAATCGATTGGGCGCCTGACCGATCCCCCAAGTGTGGTTGAGACGATTTGACCAGACGCAAGATTTCGCAAATGCGGTAAAAGTTGGGGTCGGAGAACGCTGCTTTGCGAAGTCTCAGCAAGATCGATCTGCCTGGGCGGCTCGCGCCGGTCCTACCCATCTGGGCCGGCGAGGCGATCACCGCGCTGATCTGCCTGGCGGTGATCGGCGTGATGCGCGTCGCCATGGACGTGCTGATCCCGGGCGCGGCGCCGTTCGTGCTGATCTTCCCCGCCTGCCTGGTGGCGACGCTGGTCGGCGGCTGGCGCTCAGGCGCCGGCCTGCTCGGCGTCGCCGCCTTCGCGGCCTGGGCCTATGTGATCCCGCCGCGCGGTCTGTCCTGGAAAGGCGGGACCGAGATGGCCGACCTGATCGCGGTGGTCATCGCCGGCGCCGTCGTCATCGCCGTGGCCCAGCTGTTCCGCGCCTCGTCTCGCCGCGAGGCGGCGCACGGCCGCGCCGAGGTCGCCGAACGCGACCTGATGCTGCGCGAGCTCGAGCATCGGATGAAGAACAATTTCCAGACCGTGGCCGCCTTGCTGAGCACCCAGCTGCGCCGCGCCACGGACGAGCCGGCCCGCGAGGCGCTGCGCGAGGCGCTGAACCGCGTCACCAGCATCTCCCAGGCGCACCACAACCTTTACGCCCCTGGCGACCACACCCAGGGCGTCGAGATGGGGGTCTACCTGCGAGAGCTGTGCAGCAACCTGGCTGAGGCGCTCCTGCTCGGCGAGAAGGTCCGTCTGCGGTGCGCCATCGAGCCTGGCGCGTTGGATCGCGACAGAGCCGTCGCGATCGGCCTGATCGTCAACGAGCTGGTGACCAACGCCGCGAAGCACGCCTTCGCCGACGGCGCGACCGGCCAGATCCGCGTGGCCTTCGGACGAGAGGCGCACGGCTACCGGCTTGTCGTCGAGGACGACGGCCAGGGTCTGCCGACCGACTACGCCACCCGCCGTCAGGGCCTGGGCCGCGGTCTGGTCGAAGCCTTCACCCGCCAGGCCGGCGGCTCGCTCACCGTCGGCGCAGGACCCGGCGCCCGGTTCGAGGTCGATCTGGCGGCGTAGAGCACGATGGGTTCAGATCGAACCGATCTGAACCCATCGTGCTCTAACACTTTGAATCTGGAGCGCGTTCGAACCGCAAAAGCGGTTCCACTCTTGCTGAACGCGCTCCGGACGCCCTCCCGTTCACGGGAGGGCGCGCCGGGCCTCAGGCAGCCGGCAGCTGGTCGAAGAAGCCGGTCACGGACTTCAGACGTTCGTTCTCGATCTGGACGAAATCGGTGCCCTTGATCGGCGCGTCGCCGGCCTCCGGGCCGAGCCCCCACGACAGCCGCACGTAGTCGCCGAATCCGTCGGCCTTGCCGATCTGCCGGAAGCGGAAGTCCGGGAAGCGCGCCTGGATGCCGGCGATCACCGCGTCCATGCCGGCGACGCCGTCGCCCTGGGCGATGGGGTCGCGGAACGCGGCGTCTTCGGCCCACAGGCCGGCGATCAGTTCGCGGCGGCGGGCGTCGTCGCGCTCGTTCCAGGCTTCGAGGTAGCGGTGGGCGATATTGTCGGGGTCGGCCATGACGTGCTCCTGGCTGGATGTCGCCCGGTGTCTTCCGAGCGTCGCAATCCTCAGCTGGCGCCGTCCGCTGGTCGATTACGCCGGAGGTAATGAGAACGACGTCTCGACGTTCAGATCCCCACCGCCGCGGCGTTGATGACGTCGCGCATCCAGGCGATGGGCGGCTCGGCCAGGCGGTCCTTGCGATAGAGCAGGCTGACGTTCACCGGCGCGGTCTCGTAGGGCGGTTCGATCAGCGCCAGCCGTCCGCTCTGCACCGACAGCAGCGCGAGGCGCCGCGGGATCAGGGCCGCCATCTCGGAACGGGCGACGATGGTCATGGCCGAGAAGGTGTCCGGGGCGACCACGCCGACGCGGCGGCGCAGGCCGCGCTTGGCGAGCTCGCTTTCGAACGCGCCGAAGTCCTCCCAGCTGGAGCGCAGGCTGATCGTCTGGCGCTCCACCGCTTCGCGCCGCGTCGCCACCACCACGTGCGGCACGCCGACCAGGTCGTCCAGCGTCGCCATGCGGCGCTCGCAGAGCGGGTGGCCGGCGCGGACCACCCAGGCCAGCGCCTCGGTCATCAGCCGCTCGCGGGCGAACCGCTCCGGCGCGGAGTCGAACACTGATACGACGAAATCCACCTGCGCGCTGTCGAGCTGCTCGATCAGGTCCGGCGGGTTCTCGGTGATTTGCAGCAGCACGCCCGGCGCCTTGGCCTGCAGCTCGGCGACCACCGCGGGCATCAACACCGCGCAGGCATAGGCGCCGGCGACGACGCTGAAGCGGCGGTCGCTGACCGCCGGCTCGAAGTCGGTCGGCGTGAGCGCGCTCTGCAGCTGGCCGAGCGCGGCATGGAGGCTGGGTCCTATCTCCAGCGCCTTGCGTGTCGGCTGCATGCCCTGACGGTCGCGCTGGAACAGATCGTCGCCGAGGTGATATCTGAGCCGGCTAAGGGCGTGGCTGACCGCCGATGGGGTCAAACCCAGCCGCGTGCCGGCCCTGGTGACGCTGCGTTCCTCCAAGAGCACGTCGAACACGCGCAGGAGGTTGAGGTCGAGACTGGCTAAATGCATCGCATTCATCTGAGCGGTGACGACATATCATTTGGATCATGCACGTCTGACGCTTACCTGCAAGTCCAAGCGAACGGCGAATCCGCGCGGGGCAGGGCGCTCCGCGTCGGATTTTCGTTCGTTCCTATGGCGTGAGTTCAGGAGAGGGCCGGCGTGGCGCGCGATCAGGCGACATCGACCGACAAGAGCATCGACGAGGCGGCGATCGCGCCGCGTCGCAGCCTGGTAAGCCGTTTCCGCTGGCCGCTGATGATTGGCGGCCCGCTGCTGATCCTGGCCATCGCCGCCTACTTCGTGCTGACCGGCGGCCGCAGCGAGTCCACCGACGACTCCTATGTCCAGGCCGCGCGGGTGCCGGTCAGCGCCAGCATCGGCGGACGGGTCACTGAGCTCGACGTCACCGAGAACCAGCCGGTCCACAAGGGCCAGGTGCTGTTCAAGCTGGATGTGCGTGACTTCGCCGCGACCCAGGAGCAAGCGGCGGCCCAGCTTTCCGCGGCGCGGCTGCAGGTGCAGGCGCTGGACGCGGCCTACCAGCAGCAGGCGTCGGCGCTGAAGATGGCCAGGGATACGGCCACCTATGCCGACAGCCAGGCCGCGCGGCAGAAGTCGCTGGTGCAGGTCGGCGTCTCGTCGCGCGACCAGTACGAAACGGCGATGCACAGCGCCGACATGGCGCACCAGAACGTCAACGCGGCGCAGCAGGCGCTGGCCCAGGCGCTGGCCAACCTCGGCGGGGCCAATCTCGCCGCCGATCAGCATCCGCAGGTGCAGCAGGCCCAGGCGGCGCTGGATCGCGCCCGGCTCAACGTCTCCTACGGGACGGTGGTCGCGCCGCAGGACGGGGTCGTCACCCGGGTCGAGCAGTTGCAGGTCGGAAGCTACGTGAGTTCGGCGCAGACCCTGTTCTGGCTGGTCGCCGGCACGCCCTGGGTCGAGGCCAACTTCAAGGAAGACCAGCTGGCCAAGATGCAGGTTGGGCAGCCGGCGCGCATCCACGTTGACGCCTGCGCGGGTTCGGATTTCGCCGGCAAGGTCGCCAGCTTCAGTCCCGGCGCTGGCCAGGCCTTCTCGCCGCTGCCGGCGCAGAACGCCACCGGCAACTGGGTGAAGGTGGTGCAGCGCCTGCCGGTGCGGATCGCGTTCAACGACGCGCCGCCGGCCAAGTGCGGCGCGGCGGGACTGAGCGCCAATGTGACGGTCGACGTGCGGTCGGGGGCCAATCGGCGCGGCAGCGCCCAGCCCTAAGTCTGTGCCATGCCCACTCCCAGGGACTTTGCCAACCGGGTTCCCATAACCGTCGGCCTGATGCTGGCGACGGTGATGACCTCGCTCGACACCACCATCGCCAACGTCGCCTTGCCGCACATGGCCGGCAGCGTCTCGGCCTCGCAGGACCAGATCACCTGGGTCCTGACCTCCTACATCATCGCCGCGGCGATCATGACGCCGCTGTCGGGCTGGCTGTCGACCCGCATCGGCCGCAAGCAGATGTTCCTGTTCTCGATCGCCGGCTTCACCATCGCCTCGATGCTGTGCGGCGTGGCCAACAACCTCGCCGAGATCGTGGTGTTCCGCCTGCTGCAGGGCCTTTGCGGCGCGGCGCTGATCCCACTCTCGCAGGCGGTGGTGCTCGACATCTATCCGCCCAGCCAGGTCGGCCAAGTGATGGCGATCTGGGGCGCAGGGGCGATCCTCGGGCCGATCCTGGGACCCGTGCTCGGCGGCTGGCTGACCGACGACTTCTCCTGGCGCTGGGTCTTCTTCATCAACCTGCCGATCGGCATCCTGGCCTTCTCGGCGGTATGGATCTTCATGTCGAAGGACCGAGGCCACGAGGCCCGGCCCTTCGACTTCCTCGGCTTCGGCTCGCTGGTCGTGTTCATCGGAAGCCTGCAGTTGATGCTCGACCGCGGGCCGACCGTCGACTGGTTCTCCGCACCCGAGATCTGGGTCGAAGCGCTGTGCGCCATCGCCGGGCTCTGGATGTTCGCGGTGCAGACCGTGACGGCCAAGCACCCGTTCTTCGACCGCGCCCTGGCGCTCGACCGCAACTTCGTCACCTGCAACGTGTTCGGCTTCTTCATCGGCCTGTTCCTGTTCTCGACCATGGCGCTGATGCCGCCGGTGATGCAGGGGCTGATGGGCTACTCGGTGTTCGGCGCCGGCCTGGTGATGATGCCGCGCGGCCTCGGCTCGTTCGCGGCGATGTTCGTGGTCGGTCGGCTGGTGGGGCGGGTCGACACGCGGTTGATCCTCGGCGTTGGGCTGGGGCTGTGCGGTATCTCACTCTGGCAGATGACCCACTTCGATCTGTCGATGGACGCGATGCCGTTCGTCACCACCGGAATCATTCAGGGACTGGGCATCGGCCTGCTGTTCGTGCCGCTCAGCGTCACCGCGTTTGCGACACTCTCGCCGGCGCTCAGATCGGAGGGCACCTCGGTCTACACCCTGGTGCGCAATCTCGGCTCCAGCGTCGGCATCTCGATGATGCAGGCGCTGGATACCCAGCAGACCTCCGTCGCCCACGCCGACATGGCCGCCCAGGTGCAGCCGAGCAATCCGGTGTTCACGGCCGGCGCCGGGCCGATGGACCTGGCGACGCTGAACGGCGAGATATCCCGCCAGGCGGCGATGGTCGGGCTGATCGACGTCTTCAAGCTGATGCTGCTGCTGACGATCGCCATCGCGCCGCTGCTCCTCATCATGCGCAAGCCGAAGGCCATCGTGGCCTCGCCGGCGGAGGTTGCCGTTGACTAGATCCAAGCCGCTCGCCGCCGCCTTGCTCGCAGCCACCGCGCTCGCCGGATGCAAGGCGGTGGGGCCGAACTTTCAGAGCCCCGCCGCGCCGACGACCCCCGGCTACCTGATGCAGGGCGACGCGCCCGGCAACTTCGCGCGCCTCAGCCCCGACGAGCGCGTCGCCGGCGCGTGGTGGAAGGCGTTCGGCTCGGCCGACCTCGACCGGGTCATGGACCAGGCGCTGGCAGGCAACCAGACCGTCGGTGCGGCGAACGCCTCGCTGGTGCGCCTGCTGCAGGAAGCGACCGCCACCCGCGGCGCCCAGCAGCCGCAGATCGACCTCAACGCCGGCATCGAGGGCGAGCGGATCAACATCGCCTCGCTCGGCTTCGCCGGCTTCCCCAACCCGACGCTCGGGCTCTACCAGATCGGCGGCACGGTGAGCTATGACGCCGACCTGTTCGGCGGCCTGCGCCGCAACTCCGAGGCCGCCGCCGCCCGGGCCGAGAACCAAGCGCGCCAGGCCGACGCCGCTTACCTCACCCTCACCGGCCAGACCACGATGGCGGCGCTGCAGATCGCCACCGTGCGCGCCGAGATCGTCGCGTCGCAGCAGGCGGTCGACGAGGACCGCAAGGTGGTGGCGATGATCCGCGAGGCGGAGGGCGCCGGCGGCGAGGCGCCGGCGGCTGCCGACAGCGCCAAAGCCCAGCTCGCGCAGGACGAGGCGGTGCTGCCGCCGCTGCGGCAGCAGCTGGCTCAGGCGCGTCACCAGCTGGCCCAGCTGGTCGGTCAGGCGCCGGCCGACTGGACCGCGCCGGACTTCGACCTGGCCAGCTTCTCGGCCCCGGCCGAAGTCCCGGTGAGCCTCCCCTCGGCGCTGGTGCGGCGCCGGCCCGACATCCTGGCGGCCGAGGCCAACGTCCACGTCGCCACCGCCCAGCTCGGCGTCGCCACCGCCGCGCTCTATCCAGACCTGCGGCTGACCGCCAACATCGCTCAGACCGCGATCCCAGGGGCTAACCTCGTCACCTACGGCGCCAGCGGCTGGACCATCGCCGCGGGCCTGACCCAGCCGGTCTGGCACGGCGGAACGCTGCGGGCCAACAAGCGGGCGGCCGAGGCGGCGGCCAACGAGGCGCTGATCCGCTATCACGGCACGGTGGTCGCGGCCTTCACCCAGGTCGCCGACGTGATGAGCGCCATCACCCAGGACGACGCCGAGCTGGCGGCATTGGCCTCGGCCGAGGACGTCGCGGGCAACGCCGTGCGCGACGACGAGAACGCCTTCAGGCTCGGCGGCGGCGCGCTGCTGCCCGTGCTCGACGACGAACGCCGCCTGCAGATGGCCCGCCGCGCCAGGGTGGTCGCCCAGGGCCGCCGGCTCGCCGACATCGCCCAGCTCTACGTGGCGAC